>JAEWHN010000224.1 GCA_023387775.1 Pseudomonadota bacterium
TTGCGGTCGCGCAGGGCACGGGGCAGCTCGACCATTTCCAGCAGCTCGTCGGCCTGCATCTGTGCGGTCCTGCGGTCGGCAAGCCCATGCCGCCAGATCGGCTCGGCCACAGCCTCGGCAATCGTCATGCGCGGGTTGAGCGAGTCGTAGGGATTCTGGAACACCATCTGCACCCGGCGGCGGAAAGCCGTGAGCGCATCGCCAGCGAGGTCATGGACGTCCTGTCCGTCGAGGCGGATCGCCCCGCCGCTCGGCTTGTTCTGGCGAATGATCGCGCGCGCCAGCGTGCTCTTGCCCGAGCCGCTTTCGCCGACGATGCCAACCGTCTCGCCGGCCGCGATCTGCAGATCGATGCCGTCGAGGGCAAGGAATGACTCGCTCTTGCCCCCAAGGCCGCCGATCAGGTCGCGGCGGACGGGAAAGGAGACTGACAGTCTTTCGACGCTCAGCAGCGACGCGGCCTTTACAGGCTCTGCCTTCGCGTCGGGATAGGTTTTGCGGCTCGGCTGGGAATCGACCAGCAGCCTCGTGTAGGGGTGCTGCGGCCGGTTGATGACATCGTCGATCGGCCCCTGTTCCACCACCTCGCCATTGCGCATCACCACCACGCGCGAACAGATGTCGGCGACGACGCCGAGATCGTGCGAGATGAGGATGATCGCCAGCCCGCGCTCGCGGTTCAGGTCCTTGAGCAGTGTGAGGATGCGGGCCTGCACGGTGACGTCGAGCGCCGTGGCCGGCTCGTCGGCGATCAGCAGCTTCGGCCCGCAGCCGATGGCAGCGGCGATCATGGCGCGCTGCTTCATGCCGCCGGAAAATTCGTGCGGATAGGAGCGGGCGCGCTTCTCCGGTTCGCCGATACCGACATCGTCGAGCAGTTGGATCGCGCGGCGCATCCCCTCGCGCTGGCCGATGCCGAGATGCCGGACCATGGGAGCTGCGATCTGCTTGCCGATGCGGCGCAGCGGATCGAGATGCGAGGCGGGGTTCTGGAAGATCATGCCGATGTCGCGGCCGCGAATGGCGCACCAGTCTGCTTCGCCGAGGGTCAGCAGGTCGCGGCCCTCCAGCGTTACTCGGCCGCTGGCCCGTGCCGCGCCCGGCAGCAAGCCCATCGCGGCGCGGCAGGTGACGGATTTGCCCGATCCGCTCTCGCCGACAATGCCAAGGATCTCTCCCGGCTGCAGGTGGAACGACACGCCCTTGACGGCGTCGAACTCGCCGAAGCCGACGGTGAGGTTTTCGACCTCGAGCAATGGCCGCATCATGTCTTCTGTCCTGCTCATGCCGTGGCCTGCCTGCGCTGCATCTGTCCAAGCCCGTCGCCCAGGAAGGCGAAGCCGAGGCCAAGCGAAATCGCCGCCAGGCCCGGAAACAGGCAGATCCACCAGGCCTGCTGCACGAAGGCCTGCCCGTCGGCGATCATGACGCCCCATTCGGCGAGCGGCGGCTGCGCGCCCATGCCGAGGAAACCGAAGCTCGCGCCGGCCAGCATCACCAGCACGGCATCGCTCACCGCATAGGCGATGATGGGGCCGATGGCGTTGGGCAGGACGTGGCGGGTAAGGATCGCGACGGGCGAATAGCCGAGGCACTTGGCCGCCTGGATATATTCGCTTTCGCGGATCGTCAGCACTTCCGCCCGCACCAGCCGCGCATAGCTGACCCAGCCGACGAGGGTGAGCGCGATGACGAAATTGACCAGCCCGGGGCCAAGCACGCCCACGATCGCCAGCACCAGCACGAAGAAGGGAAAAGCGACGGTCAGGTCGTAGACGCGCATGAACAGGCTGTCCACCACGCCGCCGAAATAGCCACTGAGCAGGCCGATCGTGGTGCCGATCAGAAGCGGCGGCAAGACGCCGATCACGCAGAGGAAAAGGTCGACCCGACTCGCGAACAGGACGCGCGAGAAGATGTCGCGGCCGACCTGGTCGGTGCCGAACCAATGCTCCGCGCTTGGCGGCGAAAGCATGTTCATGATGTCGATGGCGTCCGGATCGTAGGGCGCGATCACGGGACCCGCCAGCGCAAGGAACAGCCATCCGCCGAGGATGGCGATCGCCACCGTCATCGAGAGTGTCATGCGCCTGGCGCGCGGCGCGGTTTCGGGCAGTGTCGAGGCATCGGCCATTTGCGGTCTCCTCAAAGCCGGACGCGCGGGTCGATGAAGGCGGTGAGCAGGTCGACGGCGAGCGTGACCAGGACGGTCGACATCGCAAAGACCAGCGTGAGGCCCTGCACGACATAGTAGTCGCGCCCCAGCAGCGCGCCGATCATCAGCGTGCC
Source organism: Pseudomonadota bacterium (assembly GCA_023387775.1). Lineage (GTDB taxonomy): Bacteria > Pseudomonadota > Alphaproteobacteria > Rhizobiales > Rhizobiaceae > Pseudaminobacter. The sequence goes on from JAEWHN010000224.1 coordinate 2,290, forward strand.
CAGGCCGGGAACGGCATAGACGGTCTCGACGATGATGGCACCGCCGATCATGAAGGCCACCATGACGCCGAGCAGGTTGAGCGTCGGCAGCACGGCGTTGGGCAGAACCGTGCGCCAGAAAATCTCCCGCTCGCTCGCCCCTTGCGCGCGGGCAGCCGTGACGAAGTCGGCCGTGGCCTTTTCGATCAGCGCCGCGCGCAGGCTCTGCGTCAGCACCGGCACCAGCCAGATGGCGGTGGAAAGCGCGGGTAGGAAAAGGTGGTGCAGGTGGCCGGTGAAGCCCACGCCATAACCCGACACAGGAAACCAGCCGAGGCTGACGCCGAAGAAGCGCGACATCATGATGCCCAGCCAGAAGACCGGAATGGTCAGTCCGGCGATGCCGACGAGGCGGATCACCTGGTCGGCGGTGCCGCCGGGCTTGCGGGCGCTCAGGATCGCGAGCGCGACCGTCGGCGGCACGGCGAGGCACACCACATAGACGGTCAGGAACAGGGTCGGCCACATGAATTGATGGATGAGCTGGCTGACCGGCCGCTGGAAGCGCAGCGATTGGCCGATGTCGCCGGCGAACAGGTTCATGAGATAGGTGAGAAACTGCCGCCAGAGCGGCAGGTCCAGCCCGTATTGGGAGCGGATCACGGCAATGGTTTCAGCACTTGCCCGGTCGCCGGCGAGAAGCCGCGCCGGGTCGCCGGGCGCCATGTGCAGCAGCAGGAACGTCACGACGCTGATCCCGAGCAGCACGCCGGCGAGTTGTATCAGGCGCCGCGCGATGAGTTGCAGAAGGGCCAATCCGGTTCTCCGATTACAGCAGAGGCGACGCACTTTCGGGTGAAAGCGCGTCGCCTGTCTTGGCTCACTTCACGATGGAAGTGTCTTCCAGCGTCCACTGGAGGGACGGGGTGAGCTTGATGCCCTCGATGCGCTTGGAATAGGCCACCGCATTCGGCGCATAGTAGAGCGGAATCTGCGCGACTTCCTCGGTGGTGATCTTCTGGATCTCCTTGTAGATCTCAGCGCGCTTGGCCGTGTCGGTCTCGGTCGTGCCCTTTTCGACCAGCTCGTCCACCTTCGGGTTCTCGTAGAAGGTGTTGTAGGAGCTCGAGCCGCAGGAGCCGCACACCGCCCAGCGAACCGCCAGATCGGGATCGGGCGTCTCGTTGTACCACCAGTTGGCGGCGGCGTCGTAGTCGCCCTTGCCGGTGGAATCCCACCAGGCGCCGCCGTCGACATTGACGATGACCGGCTTTAGCCCGATCGCCTGCCACTGCGCCTGCAGCAACAGCGCCATCTGCTGCTCGGTCGCGCCGGCGGTCGCGAGGATCTTCACCTCATGGCCGGCCATGCCGGACTCGGCCAGCAGTTCCTTCGCCTTGGCGGGATCGTAGGGAATGCCCGGATATTCATCGTCGTGGAAATCGATGCTGCCGGGAAGCGTCGTGTTGGCGGGTTCGGCGTAGCCGCGCGTGATGGCCTTGGCCAGCGCCTTGTTGTCGATGGCGTAGGCGGCGGCCTGGCGCGCCTTCATGTTGGAGAAGGGCTCGCGCTTGTGGTTGAGCAGCGTCATGTAGATGGTGGTGGAGGGCTCGAGCCGCATGTCGATGTTCTCGACGGTCTTCAGATCGTCGATCTGCGCCCACGGCACCGAACGCATCACGTCGACCTCGCCGGCCTTCAGCATGGCGACGCGGGTTTCGGGCGAAGCGATCTCGATCAGTTCGACGCTGGCATCCGACTTCGGATAGCCCTGGCGCCAATAATGCGGGTTGGGCTCCAACACGAGCTTTTCGTTCGGCTTCCATTCCTTGACCGCATAGGGGCCGGAGGTCACGGGCGCGGTGGAGAACGCCTTTTCCTCGCCCTGCTTCTCGACATCGGCCTTGGACACGATGCCCATGTTCCAGATTTCGAGATTGCCGAGGAAGGGCGCAAAGGCCGATTTCAGCTTGACCACGACAGTCTTCGGATCGGCCGCGCTCACCGACTCCACTGCGCCCAGCGGTGCCGGATAGGCCGACTTCTTGTCGCTGCGGATGCGGTCGAGGCTGAAGGCCACGTCATCGGCGGTGATGGCCGAGCCGTCGGAGAACTGTGCGTCGCGCAGATGGAAGGTGTACGTCAGGCCATCGGCCGAAATGTCCCAGCTTTCGGCAAGTGCGGGCTCCAGCGCGCCGGTCTCGGGATCGCGCCGCAGGAGGCGCGAATAGAGCTGGCCGTAGGTCTCGATGTTGCCGGCGGCTGCCGAGCGCATCGGGTCGAGCGTGGTGGTTTGATAGGGCGAAACGATGCGGATGACATCGGCGGCGAGCGCCGGCACCGCCGAGCCCAGCCCTATCGCCAGGAGGGCTGCGCCGCGCAACAACGCGCCCGACGCCTGCGCGCGGGAACTGCTCCAAAAACTCATCTTGTCCTCCTCCGGAACTGTTCATTGGGTCCGCCAGGACCTTGGAGAAGGGTATGTGATATTAATCACATTGGTCAAGTGGTGTGTGAATTTCTTAACATGGACCCATCGAATGACACGACGGCCATTTGGATGTGGAGAAATGGTGAGATCGGCTTTCGGAAACTGCCGACTGCCTCCAGTCGGCGAAGGGAACTGCTGCAGCACTCGTCCCTCACCCGCTCCGCATAGCAATTTTTTAGGAAGCGGAAGGGCCGGTTAGCAAGCTTTTAGGAAGAGATGTCCGCGCCGGGGCCATAGAAGCTGCCGCCATAGCCAGCAATCACGGAGCTTTTCATGACCCACGCACATCACCTGACCGACACCGCCGATCTCAACGGCCGCTACGATCTCTATGGCCCCATCCACAAAGGTCTTCGCAAGGCCCAATGCGATCTCCTTGTCCGGCTGGGCAACACCGATTTTGCTGAATCCGGCGCGACGGCGCAGCTGCTGTCGGATCTGCGCGGGCTTCTGGCGCTCGCGGCCGCCCATCTCATGCACGAGGATGCCCATATACACAGCGCGCTGCGCGCTCGTGGAGTGGTCGCCACCGACCGTCTCGATCATCAGCATGACGACCATCGCGCCACCTTCGCCGAACTCGAGAAGCTCGTGGCGGCTATTGAAGCTGCAACGCCGCACGAACGCTCCGTCCTTGGCCGCCGCCTCTATCTGGCCTTTGCCACCTATATCGCGCACGACATCGAGCACATGCACGAGGAGGAGACCGTCGCGGCGCCGCAGCTGTGGTCGTTGTTCTCCGATGCGGAGCTGATGGAGATCGAAAACCGCATCGTGGGCTCGCTCTCGCCGGAAAAGGCAATGGCCTTCATGCAGCTGATGATCCCGGCCATCCAGCCGGCAGAGCGCGCCGCCATGCTTGGCGGCATGAAGCAGCAGGCGCCGCGCGAGGCTTTCGACGCCGTGATCGAATTCGCCGCCAGGCCGAACCTGTCGGCCGAGGAATTTGCCGATCTTGCGCGCCGTCTCGACCTTGTGGCCTGACCCCGCCCGGCATATCGATCCGCAACGGAACCCGCGATGCCGGCGCTGGCTACAGCCCGGCATCGCGGAGCCTGTGCGCGCGGCCAGAAGCGCACGCCACGACCTGACTAGCCCGGAATTTCTGCTATCGTTCGATTGCCGGTGATTGCGGTCGTCGTTTGGGGCCCGGCCAGGGAGAGAGCATGCAGAGCGAAATCGTCGTCTATCACATTCCGGTCTGCCCTTTTTCGCAGCGGCTGGAGATTCTGCTGGAACTGAAGGGAAAGCGCGACGCCGTGCGCTTCTCGGTGGTCGACATCACGCGGCCGCGTGATCCGGCGCTTCTGGAACTGTCGCGCGGATCCACCGCGCTGCCGATCATGCGGATGCCCCAAGGTGTGCTCAAGGAAAGCCTCGTCATTCTGCGCTATCTCGACGAACTCTTCCCGGAGAAGCCGGTGGCGCGCTCCGATCCCTATGAGCGGGCGGTCGAATCGATGCTGATCGCCATGGAAGGCGATTTCACCACGGCTGGATATCGCTTCGTCATGAACCAGGATGGTGACCGGCGCGCGGCCTGCCGCGACGCCATGATCGCGCAATATCGCAGGCTCAACGATTTCCTGGAATGGCAGAATCCGGCCGGCACCTATCTGTTCGACCGCTTCGGCCTGGCGGAAACCGTCTTCGCACCGCTTTTCATGCGCTTCTGGTTCTTGGATTACTACGAGGATTTCGACATCGCCGAACTCGGAGTGGAACGAGCTCGCCGCTGGCGCGAAGCCTGCCTCAGCCATCCCGCCGCGCAGCAGGTCTGTGAGGAAGAGATCGTCAAGCTTTACTATGACTACGCGATGGGCGCAGGCAACGGGGCGCTGCTTCCGGGCCGCAGGGTTTCCAGCTTCGCCTTCGAGCCGCGCTGGCAGGATCGGCCCTGGCCGCCGCGCGCGAAGTATGGCATGGCCGCCACGGATTCGGAGCTCGGCCTAGCGTAGCACCAGGCCGCACTGCCGGCGGCGCATATCGACAGCGCGAAACACCACGGCCCATGTGAAATCCCCGGCCGGCCACTTGCCTGCCTTGCCGACATCCAGCTAACAGACATGTGCTGGCCATGACTCGGCAGAAATTCGGACGATCGCATGCTCCTTCCATCAAAAATGTCCAACGCGGGGGCCTGAAGCATCATGACCAGGCGCTACTCGGCGTTCTCACTGTTCAAGGAGGGCCTGGCCGGCCAGACCGGCTGGGAAAAGGCGTGGCGCTCGCCCGAGCCCAAGAGCTCCTACGACGTCATCATCATCGGCGGCGGAGGCCACGGCCTCGCCACGGCCTACTATCTGGCGAAGAACCATGGCATCACCAATGTCGCGGTTCTGGAAAGAGGCTGGATCGGCGGCGGCAACACCGGCCGCAACACCACGGTGGTGCGCTCCAACTATTACTATCCGGAAAGCGCGGCGATCTACGGGCTGGCGCACAGCCTCTACAAGACGCTTTCGACCGAGCTGAACTACAACATCATGTTTTCCGCCCGCGGCGTCCTGACGCTCGCCCACAGCGAAGCGGCCATGGAAACCGCAGCGCGCACGGTGAACGCCATCCAGGTCAACGGCATCGACGCGGAGCTGCTCTCGGCTGAGGAAGTGCGCCGCCTGGTTCCGATCTACAATTTCGCGCCGGATGCCCGTTATCCGGTCCATGGCGGCAGCTGGCAGGGCAGCGGCGGCACGGCGCGGCATGACGCGGTGGCCTGGGGCTATGCGCGGGCCGCCAGCGGCCTCGGCGTCGACATCATCCAGAACTGCGAGATCACTGACTTCATCATCGAGGGCGGGCGCTGCCGCGGCGTGGTGACAACGCAAGGCACGATCCGCGCCGAGCGCACCGGCATGGCCGTGGCCGGCCATTCCTCCGTGCTGGCGGCTAGGGCCGGGTTCGAGCTACCGATCAACTCCTATGCCCTGCAGGCCTGCGTTTCGGAGCCGGTGAAGCCTATTCTCGACACCGTGGTCGTCTCGCCCGACAGCGGCGTCTATGTCAGCCAGTCCGACAAGGGCGAGATGGTGATCGGCGGCGCGCTTGACCGCATTCCCTCTTACGGCCAGCGCGGCAACCTGCCGGTGCTGGAAGGGGTGATTGCTGGCATGCTGGAGATGTTTCCCATCTTCGGCCAGTTGAAGCTGATGCGGCAATGGGCCGGCATCGTCGATGTCGTGCCGGACTCTTCGCCCATCATCGGCGAGTCGCCCTTGCCGGGCCTGTTCCTCAATTGCGGCTGGGGGACCGGCGGCTTCAAGGCGATCCCCGCCGGCGGCACGCTGCTGGCGCACCTGCTGGCCACCGGCGAGCATCACGACATCAGCCGCCCCTTCGATCTCGATCGCTTCGCACGCGGCCGGCTGATCGACGAGGCCGCAGGCTCCGGCATCGCGCACTAGAGGAACACCATGCAGCTTTTCCCCTGCCCTTTCTGCGGCCCGCGCGACGAAAGCGAATTCCACTATGGCGGCGAGGCCGGTAACACGCGTCCTGACGGCAAGGATGTGACGGCCGACAAATGGGCCGGCTACCTTTACATGCGAGCCAACCCAAAGGGGCCGACGCGCGAAATCTGGGTGCATCTGACATGCGGCGAGTTCTTCGCAATGGACCGTGACAGCGTGACTCACGCGGTGGGCGGGTCGCACGCTCTCGATGCTACGGAGCACGCGGCATGAGCCCCTCGCGCCTTGACCAGGGCGGCAGCGAGATCGAACGCAGCCGGCCGCTGAGCTTCAGCTTCGACGGCCGCCGCATCGAGGGCTTTGCCGGCGACACCATCGCCTCGGCGCTGCTGGCCAGCGGCCAGCGCATCGTGGGCCGCAGCTTCAAATACCACCGCCCTCGCGGCATCTGGGGCGCCGGCGTGGAGGAACCCAACGCGCTGGTGGACGTGGAAGGCGCCAACGGCCGCATCCCCAACACGCGCGCTACGACCGAGCCGGCGCTGGACGGCCTGACTGTGAGAAGCGTCAACGCCAATCCGAACGCGCAGGCGGACCGCAGTGCGTTTCTGGACCGCTTCGCGCGCTTCATTCCGGCGGCCTTCTACTACAAGACGTTCATGTGGCCCGACTGGCTGCTGTTCGAGCCGCGCATTCGCGCAATGGCTGGCCTCGGCGTCGTCGATCCGGAGTGGAAGCCGCTTCCCGCAGCCGATCAGATCAACCACCATTGCGACGTGCTGGTGGTGGGTGCCGGCCCGGCCGGGCTGGCGGCCGCAGCCGCAGCCGCTGATGGCGGCCATTCGGTCGTGCTCGTCGATGACCAGGCGCATCCGGGCGGATCGCTACGCCACCGCGCCGGCGAGGTCGACGGCCAGCCCGCCCTGCAATGGGCGCAGGACATCGTTTCCAGGCTGGAGCGCGACGGGCACAAGGTGCTGCCGCTGACCACCGCCTTCGGCATCTACGACCACAACCTGGTGGGCCTGAACCAGCGCCATGCCGACGGACGGCCGGACACGCTTTGGCGCGTCAGGCCGGGCCGCATCGTGCTGGCCACCGGCGCGATCGAACGCCCGGTCCCGTTTGGCAACAACGACCTGCCCGGCATTCTCTCGGCCGATGCAGCACTTGCCTATTTGCGCCGCCACGGCGTGCTGGTCGGGCGTCAGGTCGTGGTCGCCACGAACAATGACAGCGCCTATGAGGTGGCCGAGGCCATGGCCGCAAGCGGCGGATCGGTGACACTCATCGACTGCCGCGGCAACTCGAGCAAGAACGTTGCCGGCGTGAAGGTCATGGCCGGACGCACGATTTCCGCCGCGCGCGGACGCGGCACGGTCGAGGCTGTCGTGCTGGATGACGGGACCGTGCTGCCGAGCGATTGCGTGCTGGTTTCGGGCGGATGGACGCCGACGGTGCATCTCTTTTCGCAGGCGAAGGGCAAGCTGGCCTGGAACGAGGAACTGGCGGCTTTCGTGCCGGGCGGCGAGGTTGCAGGCATCGGCGTCGCCGGCGCGGTGGCCGGGACCGCTTCGCTTTCGGAAGCGCTGGCGAGCGGCGGGACAGCACTCGGCGAATTCGGCAACCCCGGCGCGGAGGCGCCCCGCAGCACCGGGCCGGAAATGTCGCTGGGCGTGGCCGGCCTGTGGCCGAAGCCGAAGACAAAGGGCCGCGTCTGGATCGACTACCAGAACGACGTGACGGCCAAGGACGTGGAGCTTGCGGCCCGCGAAAACTTCGTCTCGGTCGAGCACCTGAAGCGCTACACGACGCTGGGCATGGCGACCGACCAGGGCAAGACGTCGAACCTGAACGGGCTGGCCCTGCTGGCCGACATTACCGGCCGTGCAATCCCCGAGGTCGGCACCACCACCTATCGCCCGCCCTTCACGCCCGTTCCCTTCGCCAGCCTTGCCGGAAGCCGCCGCGGCAGCATGATGGCGCCGGTTCGGCGCCTGCCGCTGGAGAACGCGCATCGCGCCGACGGCGCCGTCTTCCAGGAATATGGCGGCTGGCTGCGGCCTGCCTGCTACGGCGCGGGCGACACTTCGGCCGCCATTCAAGAGGAGGCGCGGCGCGCCCGCCAATCGGTGGCGCTGTTCGACGGCTCCACGCTCGGCAAGATTGAGGTGGTGGGGCCGCAGGCGGCCGAGTTCATGGACTTCATCTACTACAACACCATGTCGACGCTGAAGCCCGGCCGTTGCCGCTACGGCTTCATGCTGTCGGAGAACGGCGTCGTGTTCGACGACGGCATCCTAATGCGGCTGGACGAGCACCGCTTCGTTGTTTCCTGCTCCAGTTCGCATGTCGCGGCCGTGCATGCGCGGCTGGAGGAATGGCGGCAGGACCGTTTCGGACGCAAGGCGGTCTATATCCACAATGCCACGTCGAACCTCGCCACGCTCACCGTCTCCGGCCCGAACGCCCGCAGCCTTCTCGAGGCGCTCGAGCTGGAAGTCGCGCTGGACGACGAAAGCCTGCCGCACATGGCGGTGGCGCACGGCATCTTCGCCGACGAAGCCGTGCGGATTGCCCGCGTGAGCTTTACCGGCGACCGCAGCTACGAAGTCTCGATCCGGGCCGATCGCGCCGAGCTGCTCTGGAGCCGGATGAAAGAGGCCGGCACCGCCTTCGATGCGGTGACCATCGGTGTCGAGGCGCTGATGATCCTGCGCGCGGAGAAGGGCTATATCGTCATCGGCAAGGATACCGATGGCACGACGCTGCCGCACGATCTCGGCGTCCCGGGCCCGCGCATGAAGCGCGACACGGAGTTTGTCGGCCGCCGCTCACTGTTTACCGAGGAGGCGAGCCGGCCGGATCGCAACCAGCTTGTAGGGCTCGTCGTTGCCGAGGGCGAGAAGCCCCTGCCCATCGGCGCGCATGGCATCGAGCGCCACGGCGAGGGAAAACGCAGCATCGGCTTTGTCACCTCGTCCTATTTCAGCCCCACGCTCGGCCGCCCGATCGCGCTGGCGCTGATCGCACGGGGAGCCTCGCGGCACGGCGAGACGATCGAGCTTCAGCACCTTGGCATGATGCGGCGCGCCACCATCGCGCCGGCTTGCGCCTTCGACCCAGCGGGAGAGCGTCTCAATGCGTGACCTTGCCGAAAAATGGCCGATCGTTCCGGATTGGAGCACGGCAGGCATCGACACCGGCGGCCTCTCGGTCCGCACGATCGTGGGCCTGAACCAGATCCTGGTGAGCGGCGACCTCGAGACGTGGAGCCGCGTATCAGGCATGCTGGACGAAAGCGTCGGAGCCTTATCGGTCGCACAGGGCGGCCGCTATGCAGTGCGCATTGCGCGCGACCGCATACTCGCCGTGTCGGAAACGCCTTCCGGCTTTGCGCCCGGCTGGCACAGCAGGGGCTTCGCCGTCAGCGTGATCGACGCCGGAATGCATGTCTTCGAGCTGAGCGGCGCTGACGTACCAGAAGTGTTCGCACGCGGCACCACGCTCGATCCCGAAGGCTCGACGCCTACTGCGTCTCTGCTGTTCGCTGGCGCCAACGCTCTGGTCTATCGCTACGGCAGTGCCGACCGGATGCGCATCCATCTGGACCGCGGGCTGGCGCCCTATCTGTGGCAGTGGCTCGAACACACCGCTGCGCACCTCTAGCCACGGCTTGCCAAACGGATCGGCTGATGGCCGATCCGTCTTTGGGGCACCCTCAACTAATGCTCTGATTGAACGACCTGGCGAGGTTGCACCTCGCCCGGTCAGTTGAGCTGCTTGAGCATGGCCTCCGCCGTCCTCAGGCTGAGCGCGGCGATGGTCAGCGTCGGATTTGCCGTCGCCGAGGTCGGGAACACGGCCGAGCCGACGATGAACAGGTTCCTGTGGTCGTGGCAGCGCAGTTCGGCATCGACGACCGAGGTCTTGGCATCCGTGCCCATGCGCGCCGTGCCGATGATGTGGCCGGCTCCGGCCGCTATCGGCAGATGCTGCATGCCGGTGGTGCCGAGAGCGGTGAAGATTTCCTCATGTGCTTTCGACGCCGCGGCAAGCCCGGCCTTGACGTAATCGTCCAGCCCGTAGGTGATCTTCGGCAGCGGGACGCCGTAGCGGTCGCGCTCCGTCGGGTGCAAGGC
>JAEWHN010000285.1 GCA_023387775.1 Pseudomonadota bacterium
GATGATCTCCGGCCGCGGCCTCGGCCACACCGGCGGCACGCTCGACAAGATGGATTCCATCCCCGGCTATGTCAGCCAGCCCGACAACAAGCTGTTCCGCGATGCGGTGCTCAAGACTGGTTGCGCCATCATCGGCCAGACGGCGAACCTCGCGCCGGCCGACAAGCGGGTCTATTCGATCCGCGACGTGACGGCGACTGTGGAGTCCATCCCGCTCATCACCGCCTCGATCCTGTCGAAGAAGTTGGCCGCGGGGCTGCAGTCGCTGGTGCTCGACGTCAAGGTCGGCAACGGCGCCTTCATGGCCAAGAGCCGCGACGCGACCGCACTTGCGACCAGCCTGGTCGAGGTGGCGAACGGCGCCGGCCTGCCCACCTCGGCGCTGATCACCGACATGAGCGAGCCGCTGGCCTCGGCCGCCGGCAATGCGGTGGAGGTGCAGAACGCGGTCGATTTCCTCACCGGGCGCTATCGCGACCGCCGGCTGGAAGTGGTCACGCTGGCGCTGGCCGCCGAGATGCTGCAGCAGGCCGGCATCGCCGCCTCCAACCAGGAAGGCGAGCGGCGCGCACGGCAGGCGCTGGATAGCGGCGCTGCGGCCGAAGTGTTTTCGCGCATGGTGGCCGCACTTGGCGGACCGACGGATTTTGTCGAAAACTGCGTGTCCTATCTGCCCAAGGCCAAGCTGGAAATCGCCGTGAAGGCGCCGCGCGAAGGCTTCGTGACCAACATCGAAACCCGCGGCGTCGGCATGGCCGTCGTGGCGCTCGGCGGTGGCCGCACCAGGCCGGAAGACAGCGTCGACCACACGGTGGGCATCACCCGGCTGCTGCCGGTGGGCGCTGAAGTGAGGGCCGGCGAGGCGCTGGCGCTGGTGCATGCGCGCCACGAGGCGGAGGCCGAACGCGCGGCGGCTTCGGTGCTGGCCGCCTACACGCTGGGCGACGCGAAGCCGGCGCCGCGCAAGGCGGTGGTCAGGCGCATCGCGCCGCGCTGAAGCCAATGGAAGGGCAGGGCGCGGCGCATCGTTCGTGACGTGACAGCGCTTCCTGCGCCATCAGCGCATGAACTGCCCGCCATTGACCGAAAGCACCTCGCCGGTGATGAAACCGGTCTCGTCGGACATCAGGAACGAGGCGGCGGAAGCGATGTCCTCCGGCGCGCCGATCCGGCCGACCGGAATGCGTGCGACCTCGGCATCCCTGATGTCGGCGCGCATCGCGTCGGTCATGTCGGTGCGGACGAAGCCGGGCGCGATGCAGTTTGCCGTAATCCCCTTCGAGGCGTTCTCGAGCGCGATGCTCTTGGTGAGCGCGATGAGACCGGCCTTGGCGGCCGCATAGTTCGCCTGGCCCGCCTGGCCGCGCAGCGCATTGATGGACGAGATGTTGACGATGCGCCCGAAGGAGCGCTCGCGCATGCCACCCAGCAGGGCGCGGCACAGATTGAACGGCCCGACCAGATTGACATCCAGAACGGCGCGGAAGTCGGCCGGGTCCATGCGGTGGCAGATGGCGTCGCGCGTGATGCCGGCGTTGTTCACCAGCCCGCCCACCGGCCCGACCGCCTTTTCCACCTCGCCGACAGCCGCTGCCACGGCCTCGTAGTCGGCCACGTCCACAGTCTGGCGGAAAGCGAGATGCGGATGGTCCTCTTCGCCGAACATCCGGTCGAGGCCGGCAACCTTCCACCCGTCGCGGGCGAGACGCTGGGCTATGGCGGCGCCGATCCCGCGGCCGGCTCCGGTAACAATCACAACGTCAGGCTTCATGCTTCACCATCGGTAACACTTCTCCTTGGTCCGAGCGGCCGAACCAGGTCGGCTCGGCACGGCGTTCGGGTGCCGGTTTACCGTCACTCGGCCTTCACTGCCATCGCAATTCCCTGTGGAGCCTGTCACGCCGCATTGAAGCTTGGCCGCGCGGCTTCACTGCGTCAGCCGCACCACGCAGTCCTTCGCGGCAATTTCCTGGTTCAGCGCGATGATTTCGCCCTTCACCTCTGCGATCTTCGCCTCTCGTTCCTGCGGGGACTTGATCATCGACTGAGTCATTCCGGTGAGTGCGCCGCTGATAACGTCGGCGCGAAAGCGCTCGTTCTGGGCGTCGATCAGCAGGTCACGGATCTGAACCTTGCGGTCGCGCTCGCTTATGAGCATCGGGCAGTCGAGATTTGCGAAGCGGCCGTCGTTCACTGTCTTGGCCTCGATCGCGCTGGGCGGCGTGGCGCAGCCGGCAAGGCTCCCGGCGACGGCAATGATCAGAATTTTGTGCAACGTGAATCGCATGGCGCCCTATGCCGGCAAGTTGCGGCGAGATTGCGCCCTTACTACAAGGATAACGACGGTGCCAGCACGATGCTGCCGCAAGTGCCGCAACCAATCACCACCCAGCGGCACATGCCGGCCGAAAAATGGCCCCGCTGTCGGGGCCAAACTTGGATTTGATCCTGTTTGATTTTCAGATGCCGCTGCACGTAAGGCGGCAAGCCGTCATTTGATCTCCCAGGTCGTGTTGTGCGGAATGTCCATGGCGGTGTAGCCGCCTGGGCCGGCCAGTGCGGGCATGTTTATGCAGGCAAACGGCTCGCTGCCGGTGATGCCCTTGTATTTGCCCGTTCCGCCAGTGATGATGTGGGTGCCGCAATTCATGTCCGGCTGCGACTTGTCGAGGTCTCGTGTGTCGAAGGTCGAGAAGATCTTGTCTCCATCCTTGTCGGCCAGCACGCAAGCGCCATCGATGTATTTCTTCTCACCCGAAGCAACGCTTACCGCCGTGCAGTGCGCCGACATCTTGTCGAGCATCGCTTCGCCCTTCATGTTCTGCGTGGTCCCGACCGCCTCCAGCGCGGTGGCCGTTCCGAGCCCGGGTATGTCGATGTTCGTCAACGGCCGAAAGATGAAATGCGTAACGTAGGGTGTGGTCCCTTTCTTTTCGATCGAGGCTCCCAGCACAGCACCAGGAGACAAGGACAGCATTAGCACCGAGATGAGTGCCACTTTGACAGGGAGCATCGTCGCGGCGCATGTCACGATTGCGGGTTTCATCTATTCCTCCATGGGTAAGCGGCCGACCAAGCCGATGGCCTGCATCGCCGCCGGGTGAGGACGAATTGCCCGCGCCTTCAACGTGTCTGATTATGCCGAGCGCCAGTTCCCCCGATCAAAGTCAAGCGTACGGTAGGGATCCAACCCGATTGGCTTTGACTGCGCTTAGGACGAGACTGCATCTTCGATGGCCGATGCCTCGGACGCCTCCAAGCCCATGTCGCAGCCGACGCATGAGCAACTGTCTCGTGTAGCAAAATACCAGAATTTTCCGGGGTGAACCACGTTCCCGCGTCTCACTTGTGCGGCATCAGGCTCGCTCCTGATCCGACGGCAAGCGGCCTCCCGAGCGTGTCGCCGCGCTAGCGCGCGTCCGATCCGCGCCCCCGGTAGGTGCTGAGCCTGAGGTGCCCGATGACCTCGTCGATCTGCGCATCGGTTTCGCCCAGCGAGCGAAGAACCATGCCGCCCAGCAGCAGGCTCGACTCGATGGTTTCGGGCATGACGCTGCTGGCGCCGCGGCGCAGCAGCTCGTCCATGTTTTGCGCGTCTCGCGCCCGCAATATCACCGGCAGGTCGGGCAAATCCCTTCGGATCACCCTCAGGGCGGCAGCTGCCGCCGCGGGATCGTCGAGGGTGATCACGGCGGCTCGTGCCCGGCGCACCTTCGCGGCGTGCATGATCGCTTCTTGTGAAGCGTTTCCGAAGAACACGTGCAGCCCCCGGGCTCGCGCTGCGGCGACGTTGGCCGGGTCGAGGTCGACGGCGATCCAGGGAATGTGCCGTGCGTCGAGCATCTCGGCAATGGTGCGGCCCACGCGACCGAAGCCTGCAATGACGACATGGTTTTCATAGAGCTGCGCCTCGGCCGCCAGGGCGGCCGCGCCGCCAAGGCCCTTTTCTTCCAGCCAGGCCTGTGCTCGCTGGCCGAGCAGTCCCAAAAGCGGGGTCATCGCCATGGTGATCGCCACGACGGCCAGCAGAAACTGGCCTGCTGCGACCGGAAGAACTGCGGTTCCCATTGCAAGCGAGAACAGCACGAATGCGAATTCGCCACCCTGGGCGAGGTGAAGCCCGATATTCACGGAAAGGGGCAAGGGCAGCCGGAACAGCCGGCACAGGGCCGTCATGATTGCGGCCTTGGCAATGATCAGCAGCGCCGTGACAAGCAGGATCTCCGGCAGCCGAGGAATGATGGTCCGAAAATCGATCAGCATTCCTATGGAGACGAAGAACAGTCCGAGAAGCAGCCCGCGGGCAGGGCGAATATCGGCGTCGATCTGGTGGCGGTATTCGGTGCCGGCAAGCATCAACCCGGCGAGGAAGGCACCGAGCGCCATGGACAGTCCTCCCTGCATGGTGGCCCAGGCCGTGCCCAGAACAACCAGCAGGGTCGCGGCCGCGAACAGTTCGGGGCTGCGCGTGCCGGCGATCATGCGATAGAGCGGTCGCAGCAGCAGCCGGCCCGCCACCAGGATCAGGGCGAGGGCGGCCAGCGCCTTGACGGCGGCGACGAGGAGGGCTTGAGCCAGTGCATCCGGCTCGCTCCCGAGTGCCGTCACGATTGCCAGGCCGGGCACCACCGCCAGGTCCTGGAGCAGAAGCACGGACAGCGAAACGCGACCGAAGTGGGTGGAAAGCTCGCCCCTTTCCAGAAGAAGCTGAAGAACGAATGCCGTCGAGGACAGCGCCAAGGCTCCGCCCACTACTGCGGCCTGGCCCCAGTCGGCGCCCAGGAGCAGCGCGCCTCCGGCAAGGACCGCGCCGGTTATCGCCACCTGGGCCACGCCGAGGCCGAAGACATAGCGCGCCATCACCCGAAGTCTTTCCAGCGACAGCTCGAGGCCGATCGCAAACAGCATGAAGACGACGCCGAGCTCGGCCAGTTCATGCGTGCCTTCGACTTCGCGCACGAGCGCCAGCCCGTGAGGGCCGATGACCACGCCCGCGACCAGGTATCCGATGACGGCATTGACGCCGAAGCGTCGAAAGAGGGGCACGACGACAATTGCCGCAAGCAGGAAGACGATCGCGTCGCGCAGCATCGAGGAACCGAATCCGTTTAGCCGTCCTGGCTTTTTTTGCCTTCTACACCTAATTTCCTGGCAGTTTCCGGGCCAAAATGACGGGCAGCCCTTACTGCAAGCAGTTTGTATAGAACTCTCCGAAGCCACTGCAGGCAACGGTGCGGAGCGCTCGCTGTCATTCGTAACATCCCCATGGTCTGGTTCAAAATCAATGGCCCGCCCGGCGCTTGACATCCTGGACGATGTGCCTTGCCATGCGGCCGGCTGCGCCGGGATTGTCTTGATGCTTTGGAATTGCGACCGCCACGACCTGCCGTTCGATCTTTTGCGTCTGACAAGGCAGTGACTTCATGACGTCCATCGACGACTTCGCCCGCGATCTGGACTGGAACCTATTGAAGATATTCCACGAAATCGTGCAGGCTGGCGGGATAACCAGGGCATCCGACAAGACCCTCCTCAAGCAATCGGCGATAAGCCTTGCGTTGCAGCGCCTGGAAACCCGAATAGGCGTGATTCTGTGCAAGCGCGGCTCGGCCGGATTCGAGCTTACGCCCGAAGGAATGCTGCTGGCGGAACTTTGTGCGCCGATCATGCGGTCGGTGCGCGAAATCCCCAGCCTGGCCAATGAGG
>JAEWHN010000191.1 GCA_023387775.1 Pseudomonadota bacterium
GCCGGGTGATCAGCGTCTCCGTGCCCTTTGCCTGATTGGCCAGCCGAGAGGCCAGGTTGACCGAGTCGCCTGTCAGGGTGAATTCTCGGTCTTTTAGTGCCCCCATCCCCTGGGACGAAAACATCACATTTCCGGCCGCGACACCGATGTGAACACTTAGCTGGCGCCCGAAGCGGGACGAAATCTCCGTCATGGCGCGATGCATTTCCACCGCGGCGCGCAGCGCGCGTTCGGCATCGTTGCCATAGGACATCGGTGCGCCGAAAACTGCCATGACGCAGTCGCCGATATGACGGTCCACTGTGCCACCCAGGCGCCGGATGATGGCATCGAACCGGTCGTAGAATTCGGTCAGCAAGGAGTGCATATCCTCGGTGCCCAACTCCTGCGAGAGCTTGGTATAATCGGTCAGATCGGCAAAAACCGTGGTGACCTCGCGCCTTTTTGCACTTGTGGGCGACGTTCCGTCCGGCCGAAGCGGGGCAGGGTGCAGCGCTGCTGGCCGTTCTGCGATAGCTGCCAGTATTTTCTTGCGATGGCCAAGCGACGTGACCCCAATTTCGCGCAGATCGTCGGCGGTCAGGTCCGCCAACATTGAATCGTCGATATGGTTGCTTTCAAACAGCGCGCCATAATGCGTGAAACCCAAGTCGGCGAGAATCTCGGACAGGGCCGACATTTGAGTATTCCGCTCCACTCCAGTGCCACGTGGCCACCGCAACGGCGGGGCAAGATGTGGCGTCAATTTTCACTCAGGAAATGAACTGCCAAACCTGCTGATGCATCGATCCGAAGACCAGAGTCGAAACTCGACAAGCACGATGCGTAGAAACAAGATGTGTGGGCTCAAGGTGCCTGCACGTCCTTGCGCGTCCAGGTGGACACCACACCAATCAATCACCTCATGATTGTCAAATGCGGGTCACGCGTCAAGGAGTTGTATTCAGGGTCATGGTCCGATGACTGGCTGAGCATTCGGCAATGGCGACCGCACTATTTGTCCGCCCCCGCAAGAACACTCAGTTGCATGTTGGTACGTAGCAGCTTGTCGCGCAGGGCGACGAAAAAGCTCGCTTTGAGCGCGTTGGCGATCTGGGGGCGGTGTTCCATCAGCGAACGCAGCCGCGCGGTCTCTATTTGCCACAAAAGACCAGGTTCGGTCAGCGTCACGGTGGCGCTGGCGGGAGCCGATGTCGAGACGGAAATCTCACCTACGAAGGTGCCGCTGGCGCAAACGCCGACCAGCTTTCCATGGGCGACCACGGCGGCTTGTCCGCTGCTGAGGTAGTAGAGCGCCGGCACCGCCGTGCCCTCCGTGCACAGGACCGTCCCCGCCGCAAGGTTCGACCACTGCCCGAGATCCAGGAGGATACGCTGCTGCCCGGTTGGCAGGCCAGCAAAATGCTCATCCATGAACCTGCGTTCGTCTGGACTGAAACGGGCGCGGCTGTTCTGCCAGGCGCTGATGCCGAGCTGCAGCATGTTCACCGTGATCAAAGTGGTTTCCCAGAACACGCTGACCGGGTCGGTCAGGACAAAGATCGCGTAGCAAATGCCGGTGACCGCCGACAGGACAACGAAGATGCGAAGCCAGAGCATCCGGCGCATGACCATCGAAATGACCAGTAGCAGATATGCGAGATGTCCCAAAAATCCGCTTGGAGACATGGCAGATGCCAGACTCAGTTCTATAGCAATTGCCCCGCATTGTCAGAAGGTAAAGCAGGTTGATACTGAACTACATTTTGAATGTTTGTGCAATCCATGAGCAAAATCAAATGATGGTGGAACAAGGGCAATATCTCTCGAAATCATACAATGATATTGGCAGATCAAGGCCGCGAAATTGTCGGGTATTCGCGGCTTCCAGGCAGACATATTGTGTGGGATGTCACATCAATCGAGAGGTGGTCGTTATCGTGATCGAGCCTGCGGAAAGTCTGATTATTCTCTTGGTCATGTTACAGGTAAAGCACCTATTTGCTGACTACGGTCTGCAATTTGGCTTCATGTTGCGTGGGCGCGATGACTTCTTTCATGCCGGTCGGCTGGCGCATGTCGCCATACACGCGGCAGGCTCTGGCCTTGCATTGTTTGTCCTGGGCACACAGGCGGGCCTGTTGCAGGTTCTCGTGGTTGCCGAAGGCGTTGCGCACTACCTGATCGACTGGTCCAAGGCCGCTTGGGTGGCCAAGCGCGCGCTGACGCCACAGGACCGCGGCTTCTGGTGGGCAACAGGCGCCGATCAATGCCTGCACCAGCTTAGCTACCTTGCCCTTTGCTGGGGCTGGTTAACACTGTGAGCTAAACACTTTGCCAGTTCGACTTTCAATCGCATCGGGCGGGACAAATGGAGAAGCCCGGTGTTGTTCGGCTAATCTCCTGCCTACTGAATGAATCCTTCTCGGGCGGGACGATCGAAGGATACGCGTAGGTCTCGATTGGTTGTTTTTTTGCCTGTCCGCTTTCGATCAGTCACTCGGAAAGGCAAACATTCGACGATCGGCGGCTTTGAGCCGCGCAGCAAGGCGACCTATGTGTCAGCAGACGCTGCATAGGCGCCAGTCGCCCAAGCCTGAGCGTCCGGCGAGGGCCAGATGCCGGTCACATCGTCGATAGTCGCGCTGCCAGTGCTCAATTCGACAAGCTTATCTAAGCCTAATAGCGGACGCATACTTTGGGGTTTCGCTCCACTTCTTCGATTCTGGTGGCAGTGACAGGCCGCTTATTGACTCGTGATTCAAAATCCTCCTACGCTGCTTCCATAAAGATCCAGAAAATCAACTGGAGGGGAGCAATATGCAGCGCATCAAGTTCATCGACAGGATGGCATCGGGCGCACTGACAAGACGCCAAATGCTCCAGGGTGCAGCCGCATTCGGCGTGGGCCTTACTTTGTCTCCGAGATTATCGACAGCAGCGGAAGTCCTGACGTGTCTCGAATGGACGGGCTACGACAGTGATGATTATTTCCGATCTTATGTCGGCAAGCATGGGACCGCCCCGAGCTTTTCCACCTTCGGTGGGGAAGAAGAAGCGCTGGCCAAGGTGCGGGCGGGATTTGCCGCGGATCTCATGCACCCTTGCAACTATTCCGTCGGACGCTTCGTGGAGGCCGGTCTGACGGTGCCGATCGACACCGCCAAGCTCTCCAACTGGAAGGATGTTTTCCCGGCGCTTCAGACGGCGGACGGCGTGGTCGTGAATGGAAACGTGGTGATGGCGCCGGCCGACTGGGGCAACGCCAGCATCGCCTACCGGCCCGACTTGATCGGAGATGCCTTCAAGGACGGCGAGAGCTGGGGGATCTTCTACGACGACGCCTTCGAGGGCAAGGTTTCGATGCTCGATGATCCGCTCGCTATCGCCATCGGCCAGATGGTCAAGGGCGTGAGCTACCGTGACGCCAATCTCCTCACCGGCGACAAGCTCCAGGCTGCCAAGGAGTTCGGGGCCAAGGCGGTGAAGAATTCGCGCTTCCTCTGGACCGACTCGACCGAGCTGCAGCAAGGCCTGGCCTCGGGTGAGATCGTCGCTGCCTATGCCTGGAACGACACCGTGAAGAACCTTCTCGCGGAAGGGATCGAGGCCAGGTATGCCAAGCCAAAGGAGGGGTACTTCACCTGGTTCTGCGGCATGACGATCCTCAATTCCGGCAAGGCGGACCTCGCGCTCGCCTATGATTTCATAGATGCGTGGCTCTCGCCGGAAACCGGCAAGCTCCTGATCGAAGGCTCGGGTTTCGGTCATGCCAACATGAAGGCCTTCGAGATATCCGACCCCGAAGCGGTCAAGGCCATGGGCATCACCGATCCCATCGAGCACATGAAGAGTGCGATCCTGTTCGAGCCGCAGCCAAGCCCGGTGGTCAATGAACAGCAGAAGGTCTGGGAAGAGATCAAGGCGCTGAAACTGTAGTCGCCATGAAGGTCGCGCCGGATCGTCAGGTGCGGGCATGGCGAAAGCGGAGCGTCGGCTACGGGCTCGTCGCCTCGATCCTGCTGGTGCTCCTTGCTCCGCTCTTTGCGCTTGTCGTCCTGAGCTTCTGGACCCAGCACGGCTTTGCTATCAATCGGACGCCTACGCTCGCCAATTACTGGAGCCTTATTGAACCTTCGCCGACGGCAACGGTCTACTTCGGCATTCCCTTCTATCTGAAGAATCCCGTGCCGGCGATTCTGCTGCTGAAGTCGCTGGCGATATCATTAGTCGCCACTATGGCGGTCCTGCTTGTCGCCTACCCGATGGCGTACTTTCTCGCCTTCCGAGTGAAGCGCTACAAGGTGCTCTGGCTGATCCTGATCACCATTCCGTTCTGGACGAGCTACCTGCTGCGGGTCTTTGCATGGAAGATCGTCCTCGGCTTCAACGGCGCAATCAATTCAGGGCTGATCAGCCTCGGCCTGATCGACAAGCCGCTGGACTTCCTTCTCTACAACCCCTTTGCGGTCATCATCACCCTCATCCATGCCTGGGTGACCTTCGCCATCCTGCCGATCTACGTCTCCCTCGAGAAAGTCGATCGCACGCTGCTGGAGGCGGCGACGGACCTCGGCGACGACCGCTGGGTTCGCTTCCGCCGGATCACTTTCCCGCTTTCATTGCCGGGCGTCATCGCCGCGGCACTGCTCGTCTTCATTCCGACGGTCGGCGACTACGTCACGCCGACGCTGGTCGGCGGCCCAGGGGGAACAATGATCGGCAACTCCATCCAGACG
Organism: Pseudomonadota bacterium; assembly: GCA_023387775.1. Lineage (GTDB taxonomy): Bacteria > Pseudomonadota > Alphaproteobacteria > Rhizobiales > Rhizobiaceae > Pseudaminobacter. The sequence goes on from JAEWHN010000191.1 coordinate 4,719, forward strand.
CTGTTTTTCAAGCAGGACAATGCGCCGCTTGGCGCCGCGGTTTCGATCGTCATGATGCTGGTGATCGCCGCCCTTTGCGCCTTGTTTCTTTGGGCGGTCGGCTACAGCCGGTTGCGCGAACGGGGTGCACGATGAAACGGCGGTTCCGCTTCCTCACGCTTTACGCCGCGCTCTTCCTCATATTCCTCTATGCGCCGACGGTGCTGCTGCCGCTGTTTTCGTTCAATGACAATATCTTCGCCGTCTTTCCGCTGAAGGGCTTCACGCTGCGGCACTATGGAGCCATGGCCGGCAATATCGCCATGATGGATGCGCTGGCAAACAGCCTTATTGTCGGGATGATCACCTCGCTGCTGGCCACGGCCATCAGCATCCCGCTTGCAATCGCACTGACACGCCGTCTCCTGCCGGTCAGCGGGCTGGTTCTATTTACGGTGACACTACCGCTTGTCGTACCGTCGATCGTCTTTGCCGTCGCCTTCCTCATCCTGCTCGTGCGGATCCTGCAGATTGAGCTTTCATTGCTGACGATCACGCTTGCGCACATTTTTCTGTGCCTGCCATTTTCGGTGATGGTGATGATGTCGCGGCTCGACGGGCTCGATCGCAGTCTGGAAGAGGCCTCGCGCGACCTCGGCGAGACGGCACTCGGCACGTTCAGGCGCATCACGCTGCCGCTGATCTCCCCGGCGGTCATTTCCAGCCTCTTGATGTGCTTCATCACTTCGTTCGACGAGTTTGTATTGGCCTTCTTCCTCAGCGGCACGCGACCGACCTTGCCGGTGTTTCTGTTTGGACAACTTCGCTTTCCCAACAAGCTGCCGTCGGTGCTGGCACTCGGTTCGGTGATCCTGATCGCCTCCACCGTCCTCGTCATCGTGTCGGAACTCATTCGGCGCAGGGAAGGTGCGGCATCCAAGTCCGAAGCTCTCGAACTGCCCATTCAAGCCAACGCAACATAGAGGCGATCATGCTCCGACCTGAACTTATCGTCGTGAATGCCAATATCGTCACCATGGATCCGCTGACGCCGAGGGCGGAGGCCCTCGCGGTGGTCGACGGCCGCGTGGCGGCGCTCGGAACCAGCGCCGAAATCCGGGCACTTGCGTGCGCGTACACGCAGGTCGTCGATGCAGGCGGCCGCTTGGTCCTGCCCGGCTTTCAGGACACGCATATTCATCTGCAGGACAGCGGCTACCACTACGGTATGACCGCGGCGCTCGACGACGCCTGTACGCCGGAGGAACTCCAGGCGATCCTTCGCGATTTTGCGGCCGGGAACGACCGCGGCTGGGTCAATGGTGTCGGCTGGTACACGGGCATATTCACGGAGCACAATCTCGACCGGCATGTGCTGGACGCAGTCGTGCCGGATCGGCCATGCTTCATCCTTGCCTCGGACGGACACAATGCCTGCATCAACACCAAGGCCTGCGAAGCGGTCGGCCTGGTCAAGGGTACAGCCGATCCGCGGAACGGCCATTTCGTCGTTGACGCCAGCGGCGTGCCGACTGGCATGCTCCACGAAGATGCCGTGAAGTGGGTCGAGGATCGCATGCCCGAGGTGACCGATGCCGACTACGCTGACGGCGTCCGCTACGGGCAGGCGCTTTGCAATCGCAATGGCATCACAGGTGTCCTCGACGCACTGGTGGAGGAACGTCATGCACGCGTATACAAGGGCATGGCCGCACGTGGGGAACTGACGGTTCGCGTCTGCGCCACGGCCAAGGTCTTTCCTCGGGAGACTACGTCTGCAGCCCTTGCGCGCGTGAACGAACTTCGCGGCAACCATGCCCTTGAGATGTTCCGCATCCACTCGGCGAAGTTCTTCCTCGACGGCGTCATGGAGAACCGTACGGCAGTGATGCTTGAGGATTACTCCGATGAAATCGGCGGCAACGCGCCTTTGATCTTCGGATACGAGCAGGTGAAGGAACTCTTTGTCGCCTTCGACGCCGCCCGCTACCAGATTCATGTTCACGTGATCGGCGATGGCGCGGTGCGTGCCGCACTCGACGGGCTGGAAGCGGCAAAGGAAAGGAACGGGCTTTGGCCGAGCCACCACCAGCTCGCGCACATCCAGTGCATAGACCCAGCCGACATCCCACGTTTTCGCGAGCTTGGGGCCGTCGCCAACGTTCAGGCACTTTGGGCGCAAAACGAACCTTCCGTGACCGACGTGGCGCTGCCGATGGTCGGCGAAGAGCGAGGCAAATGGATGTACGCGTTCCGCTCGCTGATCGATGCGGGTGCCGACTGGGCGCTCTCCTCCGACTGGGGCGTATCGACGCTCAACCCGTTCCAGATCATGGAGACCGCGCTCACACGCCAGCCTCCCGGGAAGAATGGCGATCATCCGGTCTTCCTCGCCGAACAGCGGCTAACCCGAGAGGAGTGCATCAAGGGCTACACCGTCAACGCTGCGCGCGCGGCCTGGCGCGAGGCGAGCACGGGCTCGCTATCCGTCGGCAAATACGCCGACATCATAGTCCTCGACCGGGATATCCTGACTTGCGACGTCTACGACATCGGCGACACAGAAGTGCTGCTGACCCTGCTGGGTGGAAAGCAGGTGCACCGCTCGGAAGCCTTTGCGTCATAACGGCTGAATGGGAGCGCAAAGGGTATGCCGCGAATCCTGGCGATCGTCACGAGAGGAGTTGCGTGCGCAGGGCTCAGGAGGGATCCCAACTTGTAGCAGTGCCTCAACCCTGCTTGAGCCCGAGCCTTGACGAACCCATCTGGTCGGACCAAAATCTCCCAAGGGTGCATAAGGCAGCACTCGGGAGGGGAAATGGCCTCGATCAAGCTCTTCACGGGCGCGTTCGGGCATGTGTCGGTTCTGAGTGCGGCCAGCGATCTGGTCACGCATGCTCATCCGGAGGCGCATATCATCATCTGGCTTGAGGGCGACCCGGGCTCGATGATCATCGAAGGTGAGGAAGTGCCGTTCGGACCGGACCATGTCATCTGCGTGAATTCCCTGCAACCACACAGCCACCATTTCTCAGAAGGCGAACCCGGCTCGTTTCTCGCCTTCTACATCGAACCCGAATGGACGGCTCTGCGCCTCGGGCGCAGACCAGGCGAGGCGCTGTTTCGCAGACCTGCCGTGCCGCTCGACGACGAGTTGCGCGCGACTGCGACGATGCTCTTCAATCATCTCATCCGCGCCTTCGATTCGGGCGACTTAGCCGCCTACGAGATTGAACGCATGATCGACAGGCTGATCGAGGCCATCAGTGCCGCGCAGTCGCCGATGCCGGCCCGGGCCGGAACGGCCAGGCATCTCGACTACCGCATCCGCAAGGCGCTGGCCTTGATGGAGGCGAACGTTTCCGGCCGGTTTGGACTCGACAAGGTGGCGCGCAGCGTTGGTCTCTCGCGGCCGCATTTTTTCACGCTGTTCAAGGAACAGATGAAGCTGACACCGAACGTCTACTGGAACACGCTGCGCATGGAGGAGGCGCTGCGGCAGATCAAGGGATCAGAGGAACCTCTCACCTCCGTTGCCTGCAGTCTCGGCTTCACGACACAGGCCAACTTCACCCGCTTCTTCCGCGACCATGCGGGCGTGCCGCCAACGCTCTATCGCGAGGCGGCGCGCGCCAGCGCCTGATCTTTTTCAGACTTCTCGATAAGGCTTCCAGACGCATCGATAAGCGGACCCTCGGGGTAACGCTAGGCTGGCCCGCATCTGCAACGGGAGGAGCCGGCATGCCGACAGTCACTATTTCAAGCGTGATCGACGCGCCTGTCGAAAAGGTCTGGCAGCGCATCCGCGACTACAACGGATTGCCCAGTTGGCATCCGCGCATGGTCGAAAGCCATATCGAAGACGGTAAGGCGGCGACCGACATCGGTTGCGTGCGTAATTTCAAGGTGGTGAGCGGCGCTACCATCCGCGAGAAGCTGCTCGCCTTCTCGGACGCAGAGCATCTCGTCAGCTATTCGATTATCGAGACGCCACAACCGATCTCGAACCACACGGCGACTTTACAACTGCGCCGCGTCACGGACGGCAACCGCACCTATGCGGAATGGACCGCTACATTCGATTCACCAGCCGACCAAGCCGAGGCTGTTGCGAAGGGCATGGGCGAGAACGTCTTCCAAGGCGGCCTGAACGCGCTGAAAAGCCAATTCGCCATGGCATGAGGAGGCGTCCATGCCACTCTCTCTGCAGACCTATTCAACGGTGACGGAGGCGAGCGCGGCGCTGAAGGTGCCCGGCGCGCGCTATCTAGGCGGCGGCACCCTGTGCGTGCGCGCTGCGAACGAAGGCGACCTGTCGTTGGGTGCGTTCGTGCAGTCCACCGAGAGTTCGCTACGCGAGATCCGCATCGCGAATAAGTTCGTGACCCTTGGCGCATCTGTCACTATGGCCGAAGTCGCGCGTCATGCGCAGCTCTCGTCCATTTCAAAGGCCGCGCTTGCCGTTGGCGGCCCTGCCGTGCGCAACATGGCGACCATCGGGGGCAATCTCTTCGCGCTTTCACCTTATGGCGATTTCACCGTCGCGCTGCTGGCGCTCGACGCGATGGTGACGATCGAGGGGCATGAAACGCCGATCGAAGCATTTCTGTCGAGCCGCGATACAACCGAAGGAATCGTTACCTCCGTGCGTTTCGACCTGCCGAAAGCGGAAAGCTTTCGCTTCCTGAAGGTTTCGCGGGTCAGGCCGAAGGGCGTTTCCGTCCTGAGCATTGCGATGGTCATCGAGGTGGCACCAGACGGCACGATTACCGATACACGTGTCGCGCTCGGCTGCATGGCGGATCGGCCGATCCGAGCACATGGCGTGGAGAAGGCATTGGTCGGCAGGGCGCTGACGGCGGCGAGCGTCGCCGAGGCAATCGAACGCGTGGAGGACGGCATCGCCCCCCCAACCGACCCGATCGCGAGCGCCTGGTACCGCCGGGAGGTTCTTCCAGTGCATTTGCGCCGGTTGCTGATCGGCTGACCTCAGGGAGGAGACGATGCCGAAGAAGGTTCCAGTCGAGTTGACGTTGAACGGCGAGGAGCGTGCCGAGTTCGTGGAGAGCGGCTCGACGCTGCTCAAGGCGCTGCGCGAGAGGTTCGGCGATACCTCGCCGAAGGGCGGCTGCCACCAGGGCGCATGCGGCGCCTGTTCGGTCCTGATTGATGGGGAACTGACGCTCTCTTGTCTCGTATTGGCAGAAAGCTGCCGGGACAGGCAGATCGTCACCACTGCCGGTCTCGCCAGAGAGGGCGTGATGCATCCACTGCAGCGTGCATTCCTCGATGGATTTGCTGCACAGTGCGGCTTCTGCACGCCGGGCATGATTATGGCCGCCAAGGCGCTGCTCGACACCACTCCCGATCCGAGCCGCGAGGATGTGATCGAGGCGCTTTCCGGCAACATCTGCCGCTGCACTGGTTATGAGCCCATCATCCAGGCGGTGCTGTCGGCGGCCCGCGCGGATTCCCTCAACCTGGCCTGAGGAGGAAGACATGATCCGTCTCGCGAAGGAATATTTCGCCGACGAACGGCAGGACGACCTCAAGCAGCTCGGACAGGGCCTGCAGCGGTCGGACGTGCCAGGCCACGTCACCGGCAAGACGGCCTATTTTGCCGACCGCACCTTTCCGGGCATGCTCTATCTGAAGATGGTGCGCAGCCCGCACCATCACGCCCGCATCCGCTCCATCGACGTGTCGGAAGCGCAGCAGCATCCGGGCGTGGCGCGGGTGCTGACCCACAAGGACGTGCCGCACAATGTCTACACGATCCTGATCCTCATCCAGGTAGGCCCGGAAGACGAGCAGGTGCTCGCTGCCGACAAGGTGCGCTGGAAAGGCGAAGCGGTCGTCGCGGTGCTCGCTGACTCCGAGCGCGCCGCGCATGAGGCCGCCGCCAAGGTGAAGGTGGACTATGAGGTGCTGCCCGCCGTCCTCGAGATGGACGCCGCGCTGGTTCCTGGCGCGCCCATCGTCAACGAGTATCACGGCAACAACTATTATGCCTACGACAGCGGCAGCCACCGCAAGGTTCGTTTCGGCGATGTCGAGAAGGGCTTTGCCGAGGCCGACCACATCCTGGAACAGACCTACGAATCCTCGCCGATCGAACAGGCGCCAATCGAGACAACCGGCTGCATCGTCGTGCCGGAGGGCAATGACCGCTTTACTTGCTACACCAATACGCAGGCGCTCTTCTTCACGCTCGACAACACGTCGATCATCCTGCAGATGCCCGGGCACAAGCTGCATTTCGTCGGCGGCACCGCGGGCGGAGGCTTCGGCGGCAAGGTGGACGTGATAGTCGAGCCGATTGCCATCCTCGCATCCCGCCTCACTGGCAAGCCGGTCAGCTTCATCTACAGTCGCGAGGAGGAGATGCAGATCTCCTCACCTCGGGCGGCGGAGAAGATCGTCATCAAAGACGGCGTTGCCAAGGACGGCCGCATTCTGGCGCGCAAGGTCACCGGCTACACCGACGCCGGCGCCTATTCGCGCCACTCGCCCTATGGAGCGCAAAAGGGCGCGGCGCACTATCCCGGCCCCTATACGGTGCCGAATGTGTGGATCGACACTTACTGCGTCTACACGAACCGCACCCCGTCATCCGCCATGCGCGGCTTTGGCGTCACCATCGCCGATTTCGCGCTCGAAGTGCAGATGGACAAGCTGGCACGGCTCATAGGCATGGACCCGCTCGAATTCCGCTTCATCAACGCCTATCGCGACGGCGACATGAAGGCCCATCGTCAGCCCACCGAAGGCGCGGCGCTGATTGAATGCATGCAGGAGGCGTCTAGGGCGGCAAACTGGCCGGTGGCCGAAAAATACCTTCGAATGTCTTCATACAAGGAGGTCTGAAATGGCGGTCAGGCGCGGGCGCGGCGTTGCGGCCGTCAACTATCCGACCGGTATGAATCTGGGTGGTGATCCGAGCCAGGCGCTCGTGCACTCCACCCCGACCGGCAACTTCATGGTGACACTGTCATCGGTCGACCTCGGCCAGGGGCTGAAGCAGGTGATGGCACAGATCTGCGC
>JAEWHN010000316.1 GCA_023387775.1 Pseudomonadota bacterium
GTGTCGTGGTCCGCGCAGGCGGTGTCGTTTTCGCGCTCGCTGGCCTTCAGCGTCGGTGATTTGATGGCGCTGTTCGAGGTGCCGGTTTCCGGAGCGCTCAGGCCCGTTTTAAAGCCTTCAGGCCAAGCTCCAATCCTTCAAAACCAAGCATCGTGCCCGTGGCGGAACGGGCCCCGATTTCGGGGCGGGTTCCCGGTGGGCGCGTGCGAGGCAAAGACGGGAAGGGATCTGCCCGCGAATCTCGTCAACCTGGCCTGCCAGGCGGCGCCGAGGGGTGGATGGTTGCGTATTACGGACCCTGGCGGGCCTGCGCGACGATCCGATTTTGAGGTCTCCGCAGTGCCGGTCCCATGCAACAGATGATCAGGAGCGGCGCATGACCGTGGTTCCTTTCCCGCAGGCCTCCAGTGAGATCGACGCCATCGACGGCCTGGTGGCTTCCCATCGTCCCGGCTACGGCCTGGCTCGCGCGTTCTATATGGACCCGGCCATCTATGACCGCGACATGGAGCGTGTGTTCCGCCGCCATTGGCACTGCCTGGGGCATGCCAGCATCATTCCCAACCCGGGCGATTTCGAGCTGTTCAAGATCGACAGCGAGGCCGTGATCCTTTCGCGCGCAGAGGACGGCACGATCCACGCGATGCTCAACGTCTGCCGCCATCGCGGCGCCGAGGTCTGCACCAAGCCCAAGGGCAATGCCAGGTTCTTCGTGTGCCCCTATCACGCCTGGACCTATTCCAACGACGGAAGCCTGCGCGCTGCGCGGCTGATGCCGAAGGATTTCGACCGCTCTGCCCATGGGCTGAAGAAGCTGCATGTGCGCGTGGCCGAGGGACTGGTGTTCATCTGCCTTGCCGAGAAGCCGCTGGAGTTCGAGCCGATCACCGAGCAGTTGCGCACGAGCTGCGGCCAGTATGGCTGGGCGGACGCCAAGGTTGCCTACCGCCAGACCTATCCGGTCGCCGCGAACTGGAAGCTCGCGGTGGAGAACTATGTCGAGTGCTACCACTGCGGGCCGGCGCACCCCGAATACTCCAAGACGCATGCGCTTGAGCAGCCGCTGCACATGATCGAGAAGCTGAACGCCGCGATGGAGGAGCGCACCTGCGCGCTGGACGTCGAGATCGTCAGCGCCGACAACTGGCAGACCTCGATCAAGGGCCAGGAGGCGATCCACAGCTTCCGCTATGCGCTCTATGACGGCGTTTCGAGCGGCAGCGAGGACGGCTCGCCGGTGGCGCCGCTGATGGGCCGCTTCACCGACTACGACGGCGGCGTGACCTCGATCCATCTCGGCGGCACGACCTTCCTGGTCTGTTATCCCGACCACGGCATGATCTATCGCTTCATTCCCAAGACGGTGGACACCTGCGAGATGGAACTGATCTGGCTGGTGCGCGGCGATGCCGAAGAGGGCAGGGACTACGACCTCGAAAAGCTGACATGGCTTTGGAAGGTGACCACCGAGGAAGACAAGAAGATCATCGAGCACACCGCGCGCGGCGTGGCTTCGCGCTATTTCGAGCCGGGGCCGATCGCGCCGATGGAGCACAACGAACTGCGCTACATCGGCTGGTATCTGGACGAGATCAGCCGACCCTGATGGGCCTTCGCCGCCAGTCTCGGCGGCTCGGCCTGGGCTGTGCATGGCGGTTGCGCCGTGCACAGCCGCAGGCTCGAATGAATGTTCATGGAGCGGTGGCTGCAGCCCGGGATTAAAGGCTCAATCGTCGTTCGAGGCGTTCAGCTCGTCCGGACGCAGGCCGTCCTCCGCATCGCGGTCATAGAGCACTGCGCGCACGAAGATGGTGTTGGCTGCGCCGGGTTCGATGGAGAAGACACCGAACTGCGGGGCTTCCGGTTCCTGATGGGGAATGTGCAGTGCCACGCCGTCGCCGGGCGTATCCACTGCGGAGAGCGTGAACGTCACGCCGTTGCCCAGCGTGACCTCGATTTCGTCGGCGTCGATCTTGGTCGTCTTGCCGCCGCGGACGGCGCGGAAACGGACCGCGCCGTGGCTGCCCTTGTGTTGCTGGTCCATACCGCTTTCCGGAGCTCGGCTGCCAGAAACTGGCCGGAGCCGTGGCCCTAACCCCTTGGTTTGGCGCGTGATCCTTGCACGCAGAGTGTGCTACTTTTCAGCTCGTGGCGCCAGCGGAGATTTCGGAAATGCGAGATGTGCGGGGAGTTATCACACGTCCTTGTAGATGACGTAGAGCTTGCGCACCTTTTCGTGGACCGTCCACTCGCCGCGCCAGCCCTTGGGCAACACCAGCACCTCGCCGGGGCGAACTTCCTGGGTGCGGCCGTCGGGGCCGTGCAGCGAGACGCGGCCCGACACGATGTGGCAGGTCTCGGAGTTGTCCTCGCGCACGGCGGTGAAGCGGCCGGGGGTGCACTCCCAGACGCCGATCTCCAGCTTGCCGTCCGGCGAGGTCCACAGCGTCTTGGCCGCCTCTTCCTGGTTGCCCTCGACCGAGGTGGGCTTGGGCTCCGGCGCGCCGAGATCGATGTTGGCGAGGTGGGCGAAGGTCTGGAATTCGATCATGGCAATCTCCGGATAGGCGTGAAAATACTAGGTTCTTGAAGTTGTTCTGATTTCTCAGAAGACCACCGGGCTTAGTGCCCGGTGATACGGTCGGCGACGGCCGCCAGCTTCGAAGTTTGCTGGAGGCCGGCTTCCTCGCGCTCGTCGGCGATGCGGTAAAGCTGGTACATGGAATGCACGCCCAGCCAGCGCATCGGCTCCGGCTCCCACTTGCGCACCCGGCGGTTGACCCAGGGCAGGCGGGTAAGCTCGGTGTCGCGGCGCAGGATGAGATCGCGCAGCGTGCGGCCCGAAAGGTTCGAACTCGAGACGCCCAGGCCCACATAGCCGCCTGCCCAGGCGATACCGGTTTCCTCGTCGAGGCCGGCGGTGGTGCACCAGTCGCGCGGCACGCCCAGCACGCCGCACCAGGCATGGTCGATCTTGAGGTTGCGGGTCTGCGGCAAGAGCCGCATCAGGATCTTGTAGAGCGCGTCGATGGTTTCCTGCTGGGTCTGGCCGCGTACGTCGGTCTTCGAGCCAAACCGATAGGGCACGCCGCGCCCGCCCATGGTGATGCGGCCCTCGCGGGTGCGCTGGGCGTAGCAATAGGCGTGCGCCGCGTCGCCGAGCAGTTCGTGGCCCTTCCAGCCGATCTCGTCCCACAGCAATTGCGGCAGCGGCTCGGTGATGATCTGGGCGCTGTTGAGCGGCAGCCACAGCCGCTCGTTGCCCGGAATGCCGGCGGTAAAACCTTCCGTGGCGCGCACGACGATGGGCGCGCGCACAGTGCCGCGATCGGTTGTGACCTTGCCTTTTTCGAGGCCGAGGACGGTGGTCTGCTCGTAGATCGGCACGCCGAGACGCTCGACCGTGTCTGCCAGGCCGCGCACCAGCTTGGCCGGCTGCACCCGCGCCATGCCGCGCAGCACATAGGCGCCCTGCAGATTGTGAATGTTGATGCGTTCGCGTGCTTCCTGCGCGCTGAGGAAAGCAATGCGGTCGGCCGGCATGTTCCAGGCCTTGGCCTCTTCGAATTCCGCCTTTGCGCGTTCAAGCTGGGGCTTGTTGGTGGCGACCGTGATGTTGTCGACGCGCATGATGTCGGCGTCGATGCCCTCGGCCTCGGTCACCGAAATCACCTCGTTGACCGTGCCGTACATGGCAAGCTGCATGTCCACCACAGCGCCGCGGGTCGAGGTTTTCAGGTATTTCTCCCGCGACCAGCCGAAGCCACCCGACAGCCATCCGCCATTGCGGCCGGAAGCGCCGAAGCCGGCGAACTCCTTTTCCACGATGGCGATGCGGATCGAGGGATCGGCCTTCTTGAGGTAGTAGGCCGTCCACAGGCCGGTGAAGCCGGCGCCCACGATGCAGACATCGGCTTCGAGATCGCCGGGCAGGGGGGCTCGATAGGAAGGTACGCCGCCTATGTCTGCGTACCAGAAGGAAATGTTGCCGTTTGTCTTGGCTTGCATGTGGGGAGGTCCGGCTCGGGTGGGGGATCAGGTCAGCGTGAGGTCGGCGCGCTCGTCGTCGGCGAGCAGCTTGGCATCCGCGATCGACCAGCGCACATCGACTTCGTCGCCGATCGAGAAGGCGGCGGCTTCCAGCGGCGCGCGCACGATGGCGACCGAGCCATCCTTGAGCGTGACCTGGTATTTGGAGCCGGAGCCGAGATAGATCGCCTCGCTCACCCGGCCGGCCAGGCTGTTGTGGCCATCGGCCAGCGTCGCGCCGGCAGCGGCCAGCGCCAGCTTTTCCGGACGCAGCAGGATGACCGGCTTGCGCCCGTCGGAAAGATGTCCCTTGGCCACCGCCTTCTGGCCGGCGATGGTCAGGCCGGTTTCGCCGCCCGCCGTTTCGGCGGCGCCGCGCAGCGTGGTGGATTCGCCGATGAACTTGCCCACGAACAGCGTGGCAGGTTCGTCGTAGAGTTCGCGGCCGGTGCCGATCTGCTCGATGCGGCCCTGGTTGAAGACCGCGATGCGGTCGGACAGCACCAGCGCTTCCTCCTGGTCGTGCGTGACGTAAACGAAGGTGGTGCCGAGTTCGCGGTGGATGCGCTTGATTTCAAGCTGCAGCCATTCGCGCAGCTTCTTGTCCAGTGCGCCCAGCGGCTCGTCCATCAGCAGCAGCGGCGGGTCGAACACGATGGCGCGCGCCAGCGCCACGCGTTGCTGCTGGCCGCCCGACAGTTCGCTCGGGTAGCGATGCGCGAAATCGGCCATCTTGACCATGTCGAGGGCCAGCGCCACGCGGCGGTCGCGCTCGGCCTTGTCCACGCCGCGCAGGGCGAGCGGATAGGCCACGTTCTTGCCCACGGTCATGTGCGGGAACAGCGCGTAATGCTGGAACACGACGCCGATGTTGCGCTTGTGGGCCGGCACGCCGACGATGCTCTGGCCGCCGACGGAGAGCTGGCCGTCGGTGAGGTCGGTGAAGCCCGCGACGACATTGAGCGTCGTGGTCTTGCCAGAGCCGCTGGGGCCCAGCAGGGTCATGAACTCGCCCGGCTCGATGTGCAGGCTGACATCGTTGAGGGCGACGAAATTGCCGTAGCGCTTGGTGGCGTTGCGGATGTCGATGGCCGCGCCGCGTTCCCTGGTCTTCGAGGGGGACATGTTGGTTGTGTGCATGTCAGCTTCTTTTCGATTTCGAGCCGATGAGCAGCCCTGCAGTGATGATCAGCGACGTGGCCAGGAAGATGATGGTTCCGACGGCCGCGACCGTCGGGTCGGCGTCACGGGTGATGCTGGTGAAGATCTGCACGGGCAGGGTCTTCAGGTAGGGGCTGGTGATAAACAGCGCCACGATGATCTCGTCGAACGAGGTGACGAAGGCAAACAGCAGCCCCGAGAGGATGCCGGGCGCGATCAGCGGCAGGGTAATGGTGCGGAAGGCGGTGATGCGGTTTGCGCCCAGGCTGGCGGCGGCCGTTTCCAGCCGCACGTCGAACACTTCAAGGCTGGCCGAGACCGCGATGATGACGAAGGGGATCGCCAGCATGGTGTGCGCGATGACGAAGCCGAGCGTGGTGCCGACGAGCTGGTAGTTGAGGTAGACCGCATAGACGCCGATGGCCAGCACCACGCCGGGCACGATCATGGGCGTGATCAGCAGCGCGCGCAGCATGCCGGCGGCGCCCGAATGCTTCATGCGGCTGAGGCCCAGTGACGCCAGCGTGCCGAGGAAGGTGGCGACGATGGCGACGATGCCGGCCACCTTGAGCGAGTTGACGAAGCTCGTGAGCCACTCCGGATTGGTGAAGAAATTGACGTACCACTGCCAGGAGAAGCCGGCCGGCGGGAAGGCCAGCGATTTCTTCTCGTTGAACGACATGGGGATGACGACCAGCGTCGGCATCACCAGCCAGATGGCGACGAGCAGGCAGAACAAGCCGAGAATGATGCGGAAGGGCTTCATTTTCACGACCTCGCAGACTTCTTGTGGCGCTGGCGCATGAACGGTGCGGCCACTGCCAGCAGCACGAAGGTCGACATCAGCAGCACCACGCCCATGGCGCCGCCGCGGCCCCAGTTGAGCAGGCTGAGCACCTGGTTCTGCACCAGCGTGGACAGCATGGTGCTGCGCGGGCCGCCCAGCAGGGCCGGCGTGATGTAGAAGCCGAGCGCGAGGATGAAGACGATGATGGCACCGGCGCAGACGCCGGGCAGCGACAGCGGCAGATAGACCTGCAGGAAGGCAAGCGAGGGGCGTGCGCCGAGGCTGCGGGCCGCCTGCACCAGCCTGAGGTCGATGCCGCGCATGACCGAATAGAGCGGCAGGATCATGAAGGGCAACAGCACCTGCGCCATGCCGATGACGACGCCGGTGGGCGTGCGGATGAGCTTTACCGCGCCGAAGCCGAGCGACTTGATGATGGTGTTGATGACGCCGGAATCCTGCAGCAGGATCACCCAGGCGAGCGTGCGCACCACGCCGCTGACCCAGAACGGCACCAGCACGCACAGGATGAGCAGCAGCCGCACGCGCGGCCCCACCACCGTCATCAGATAGGCGTAAGGATAGGCCGCGATCACGCAGACGATGGCGACCCAGGCCGAGATGGAGAAGGTGCGGGCCAGCACCGTGAGGTTGACCGGGGTGGAAAAGAACCAGACGTAGTTCTGCAGCCCCCATTCCGGTTCGGAGAAGCTGCGCAACACGATGGTGAGCAGCGGGTAGCCCATTGCCGCGATGAGAAGCAGGACCGCCGGCACCGTCAGCAGCGACGGATAGGCGGCCAGCCGCCAGCGCCGCGGCGCCGCGCTGCCTGCCGACCGGGGGCTTGGCCCCCCGGTCATGGTCATGTCGATTGTCTGGTTCACGCTTTACAGCCCCGGTCTGACGATGCGGCTTAGTTGCCGGACATCAACGCCGTCCACTTTTCAGAGGCGGCATCGAAGTTCTCGACCCAGAACTTGATGTTCTGCTGGTAGCCCTGCTTCACGCGCTCGGGCGTGTTGGTCAGGAAGGCGGCGACCGACGGATCGACCTTCGGCTGGGCCTCGTCATGGATCGGCGAGTAGGAGGTCTGCTCGGTCAGCACTTCCTGCGCCTGCTTGCCCAGATAGGCGTTGATGAGCGCGTAGGAAGCTTCCGTGTCCTTGACGCCGACCGGGATGGTCATCTGGTCCATCACGACCATCCAGTCCTGCCAGACGGGCATGTATTCCGCGCCGTTCTTCACGGCGGTCATGGCGCGGCCGGTCCACATCATGATCATGTCGGCTTCGCCGGATTCGGCGAGCTGCTGCGATTCGGCGCCGGTTTTCCAGAAGATGGTGTCCGGGCCGAGTGCCTTGATCTTGGCGATGCCGCGGTCGATGTCGGCAGCGGTCATGTTCTCGACCGAACCGCCGTCGGCCAGAACGCCCTGCTCGATGAGGCCGCCCAGCGGGTCGCCGCTGCCGTCGATGGCGCGGATGCCGGGGAACTTCTCGGTGTCGAAGAAATCCTTCCAGTCCTTGGGCGGATTGTCCTTGTAGGTGTCGTTCTTGTACATCAGGACGATGCCGTAGTTCATCGCCGGCACGCTGCATTCGCCGACCTGGCCGGGCGGGATGTGCGAGATGTCGAGCTTGGAGAAGTCGAGCTTCTGGAACAGCGTGCCGCAGTGCACGTAGGGCGGGAAGTCGGCGGTGTCGACGACGTCCCAGGTGACATTGCCGGATTCGACCTGCGCCTGCAGCTTGGCAATCTCGGTCGGGCCGTCATTGAGCAGCGTAACGCCGGTCTTGTCGACGAATTCCTTCATCGCCGCGACCTGGCCGTCCTGGTAGATGCCGCCATAGGAGACGAAGGTCAGCGTCTTGCCCTTGAGCGAACCGTCCACGATGGTGCCGGCGGACGGCGCATCCTGTGCCACGGCGGCAGTGGCGAGCATGGCAAGCGCCGAGGCGCTGGCAATGCCCAGAATCGACTTATGGATCATTTATTCCTCCGATAACCCGCTGTCTGTTTTTGCATGCCCGGATGCGAGTGATTTCCGGGCCACATATTGATCGAGTTCGACGGCCTCGCTGGTGGGGGGCGCAATCACCCACAGCACCTCGGCCGGCTTGTCGCCAACATTCCTCGCCTTGTGCGGCGTTGCGGTTGAGTATTCGATGCTGTCGCCTTCATCGAGGATGAAGCGCTCATCGCCGAGGGTCAGCTCCAGCCGACCTCGCAGCACTATGAACATCTCATGCGCATTGCCATGCGTGTAGAGCAGGTCGCCTGTCGAGCCGCCGACGGCGAACTCGCCCGAATAGACTTCCATTTCGTGGATCGGACGACGCGAGAGCATCGTCTTGCGGTAGCCTTCGCTGAGAGCCAGGGCTGGGCGTTCGGCACGCTTCAACACCCTGTGCGGCGACACTTCCCCTTCATCGAAGAGGTTGGAGACGCTTATGCCGAGTGCATTGGCAATGTGCATCAGCGTGCTGGTGTTGGCGCCGGAGCGGCCTCGCTCGAGCTGGCTCAGGAAGCTGGCAGTGGTGCCGACCATTTCGCCCAGCTGCCGCAGGGTCAGGCGCCTGGCGGTGCGAAACGCCTTCACGCGCTCGCCCAACAGCGGCGATCGCGGCTGCATTCCGGCTTCGCCGGCCTTGGCAGATTGCTCCTCCGAAAGCTTCAATCTATCCTCTGATCCTACCCACTTTACAGCTTATGAAGTGGTCGCGGGCGCGGTCAAGCGTGAATCTGCAAGGGCGTCATTTGGCTGTGAATAGGGCCCGGTCCTGGCGTTGCACCCGCCTGATTGCGACGGTTGCCTGGCGGAAAAAAGGTCTTTGGACCCAAGCGCTTGCGGTTTCCCGCGCGGGTCCGATGGCAGGCGCATCCGGGTGGTCGCGCCTGCTGTCGCGGTTCGTGAAATGCGGCCTTTATGCGGCGACCGAGGCGCGCGCGTCGAGGATCTGGTGGCAGGCGTTGGCAGCCTCCTGGCCCTTCACCTTGAAGTGCTCGAAGAAGAATCGCCGGTGCTCCTCGCTCTCGTGGAAATTGTGCGGGGTGAGCACCGCCGACAGCACCGGCACATTGGTGGCGAGTTGCACGGTCATCATGCCGTCGAGCACGGTCCCGGCCACGAAATCGTGGCGATAGATGCCGCCGTTCACCACGAAGGCCACGCCCAGGATGGCGTCGTAGCGGCCGGTCTCGGCCACCAGCTTGGCGTGCAGCGGGATTTCCAGGGCGCCGGGCACGTCGAAGACGTCCACGGCCGTCTTGCCGTTCGACAGCGAGTGCGTGAGTTCGGTGAACGAGTCCACGCACTGGTCGACGATCTCGGCATGCCAGCGTGCGCGGATGACGGCGACGCGGCGGGTTTCGAATTCGCGAGGGGTAATCTGATTCATGGGTCCTTCCTTCCGTTCAATGCCCAGAATCAGGACGCACGAGACGAGACACACTAAGCCCATGGGGCAGCCGCGGTCGCGTTCGTTCTCTTTCATCCAGACTATGACCGTCGGCTCCGGAATTCAACCGGATCTGCTGACCCTTCCGAATGCTTCGGAAGGCGCTCGCGGGCTCAAGCTTTCGCTCTTACCGCCGGTGGGGAATTTCGCCCCGCCCTGAGAACTTGACGGCCGTGTTTATGGAGCATGAGGGTGGAGGGCGTCAATCCATGCCGTGCTTATGTGGAAGCTGCTTTCGTTTTTAGGTCGTTTTTCAAGGATGACGGGTAATTCGAAAGCGTGCCGACTCAAGAGATTTTCTCGCGGGGTCGGGCTTCACAAAGGCGTGTGGTAATTCCCGGTCAACCCCAGTGATTTCGTTTGACATTCGTTATAGGTTCGAAATAGTGCCGATTGGCTGAGGCAGTGGCCGGAAAGTCGGGCCCGTCAGCGCATCGAGTGCAGGCATGAGCGAACTTCCCCTCCACGACGTCTTCATCATCGGCGGCGGCATCAATGGCTGCGGCATTGCGCGCGATGCGGCCGGGCGGGGCTATTCGGTGTGCCTGGCCGAGATGGACGACCTCGCCAGCGGCACCTCCTCGGGCT
>JAEWHN010000333.1 GCA_023387775.1 Pseudomonadota bacterium
GATCCTCTCCTTCCTGCAAAGGTCTCCCAGACAGGCTCCGATTTCCCCGAGCGCCAGCGGCGGCGGCAGGCCTCTGGCCGAGATCGTCCGGCGCCCGCGCTTTGCCGTCGCGCTGCTGTGCGCGGTCGGCTCCTACGCGCTGATGAGCTTCGTCATGACCGGCGCGCCGCTCGCCATGGTCGGCTGCGGCTTCTCGCCCGACGAGGCGACGCTTGGCATTTCGTGGCACGTCATGGCGATGTTCGGGCCCAGCTTCTTCACGGGCCGGCTCATCCACCGCTTCGGCGCTCCTACCATCGTCTCCATAGGCTTCGTGCTGCTCGTGGGCTGCGCGCTGGTGGCGCTGTCGGGCATCGAGCTGTGGCAGTTCTGGACGGCGCTGATCCTGCTCGGACTGGGATGGAACTTCGGCTTCATCGGCGCGACCGCGCTGGTCTCCGAAACCTACGAGCCGGCCGAAAAGGGCAAGGTGCAGGGCTTCCACGATTTTGTCCTCTTCAGCAGCGTCGCCTTCGCGTCGCTGATGTCGGGTCAGGTTTATAACGCGCATGGCTGGGAAATGCTGAACTGGGTGGTCTTCCCGGTCACCATCGTTTGCCTGGGGGCGCTTGCCTGGCATCTTGCCTCGCGCAGACGGCTTGCGGCGGCGGCGGCCGAAAACGAGGCGTGATCAGCCTCGTATCCCGTTCCTGTCGAAGGATAATGTCTTTCTCGGCCGTTTCAACGGCGCCCGCCATGCGCCGGAAAGTCCAGCGTCACTTCCAGTCGCGTGCCGTCTTCGCCCGCAAGCCAGCGGCGGCGCAGCAGGGCGAAATCGTGGTCGGCGCCGCCAGCCCGCAGCGTAACCACGTCGCCGACCTGGCAGTCGGCGGGCAGGGCGATGGCAAAAACCTCTTCCAGGATGTCCATCTTCGCGGCGTAACTTTGGGCCGTGATGGTCAAGGCAATGACCACATCCGCCGAGATTGCGTCGCCCGCGGGACTCAGGGCCTTATGGGGCGGGCCTTTCAAAGACCCGTTCTCGGGAGCTTTCGACATGACTATTCGCTATTCCAAAATAATCATGTGTTTCTGTCTTGGCGTATTCGCCTTTCTTGTCACCTTCGGCAACATAACCGATTACGGCTCGAATTTCGCCTTCGTTCAGCACGTGCTGAGCATGGATACCACTTTCCCCGGCAATGCGCTGATGTATCGTTCGATCACCAACCGGGCATTGTGGACGGCCGGCTACTGGCTGATCATCTTCGGCGAGGGGCTTACCTGCGTCCTGTTTCTGACCGCCGCCTGGAAGCTGTGGCAGGCGCGGGCGCTGCCGGCGGTGGCCTTCAATCGGGCCAAGCGGTTCGTCGTCATCGCCGCCACCATGGGCTTCCTGGTCTGGTATTTCGGATTCATGGTCATCGGCGGCGAATGGTTCGCCATGTGGCAGTCGCGGACCTGGAACGGGCAGGACGCGGCTTTCAAGTTCTACATCACCATTCTGGCGGTGCTGATCTACGTCAACCAGCCTGACGCCGACCCGGCCTGACGCGGCCCTAGGTGATTCGCTCACGGCGGGCGCGCATCGCGTCCGCCAAGGGCATTTGCCGCGCCGGAACAGGGCGAAAGCGGCGATTCCCGAACCAAAATCCGAACAAAGCTTGACGTTCGGTAACCCGTTTCGCACAACTTGCAGCAGATCGTGCGGCAAATAGCCGCCGATCTCCATCGCGCGGCCCGGGGAGAGGGTTCTGCCGGGCCCACAATCAGGGAAGATCGGCATATGACTTTGCTTTACGTCGTCATTGCCTGCGGCTTGCTATCTGTCCTCTACGCCATCTGGGCGACACGGTCGGTACTTGCATCTGACCAGGGCAGCGCACGCATGCAGGAAATTTCTGCTGCCATCCGGGAGGGGGCACAGGCATATCTTGCGCGTCAGTACACAACCATTGCCGTGGTAGGCGTGATTGTTTTCCTTCTGGCCTGGTGGCTGCTTTCCGCTGCGGCGGCGATCGGCTTCCTGATCGGTGCGGTGCTTTCGGGCGCGGCCGGCTTCATCGGCATGCATGTGTCGGTTCGCGCCAATGTGCGTACGGCGCAGGCGGCCTCCAACAGCCTTGCCGCGGGGCTCGACATCGCCTTCAAGTCCGGTGCAATCACCGGCATGCTGGTTGCCGGCCTCGCGCTGCTCGGGGTCTCCGTCTATTATCTGATCCTCACCGGGCCGATGGGCCTCGCGCCCGACAGCCGCGCCGTCATCGACTCGTTGGTGGCGCTGGGCTTCGGCGCTTCCCTTATCTCCATTTTCGCCCGTCTGGGCGGCGGCATCTTCACCAAGGGCGCCGACGTAGGCGGCGACATGGTGGGCAAGATCGAGGCCGGG
Organism: Pseudomonadota bacterium; assembly: GCA_023387775.1. Lineage (GTDB taxonomy): Bacteria > Pseudomonadota > Alphaproteobacteria > Rhizobiales > Rhizobiaceae > Pseudaminobacter. The sequence goes on from JAEWHN010000333.1 coordinate 2,369, forward strand.
ATTCCGGAGGATGATCCGCGCAATCCGGCCACCATCGCCGACAATGTCGGCGACAATGTCGGCGACTGCGCCGGCATGGCGGCCGACCTTTTCGAGACCTATGCGGTCACCGTCGTCGCTACCATGGTGCTGGGCGCGATCTTCTTCGGTGGCACCGCCGTGCTCGACAGCGTGATGCTCTACCCGCTGATGATCTGCGCCGCCTGCATCGTCACCTCGATCATCGGCACGTTCTTCGTTCGGCTGGGCGCCAACAATTCCATCATGGGCGCGCTCTACAAGGGCATCATCGTCACCGGGCTTCTGTCCATCCTCGGATTGGCGGTGGCTACGTCAGTCACCATCGGCTGGGGCGAAATCGGCACGGTGGGCGGCGGTGTGGTGGTGGGCAGTCGCCTGTTCATCTGCGGTGTGATCGGGCTGATTGTCACCGGCCTCATCGTCGTCATCACCGAATACTATACCGGCACCGGCAAGCGGCCGGTCAATTCCATCGCCCAGGCGTCCATCACGGGCCATGGCACCAATGTCATCCAGGGGCTTGCGGTATCGCTGGAATCGACCGCCTTGCCGGCGGTGGTGATTGTCGGCGGCATCATCACCACGTTCCAGCTCGCGGGTCTGTACGGGATTGCCATCGCGGTCACGACCATGCTCGGCCTGGCGGGCATGATCGTGGCGCTCGACGCCTTCGGGCCGGTCACCGACAATGCCGGCGGCATCGCCGAGATGGCCGGCCTACCCAAGGAGGTGCGCCAGTCCACCGACGCGCTCGATGCCGTGGGCAACACCACCAAGGCAGTCACCAAGGGCTACGCCATCGGCTCGGCCGGCCTCGGCGCACTGGTGCTGTTTGCCGCCTATTCCAACGACCTGCGCTATTTCGCGGCCAATGGCGACAAGTTCCCCTACTTCCAGGGCATGGGCGAGGTCTCCTTCGACCTGTCCAATCCTTACGTCGTCGCCGGCCTGATCTTCGGTGGCCTCATCCCCTATCTGTTCGGCGGCATGGCCATGACGGCGGTTGGCCGCGCGGCCAGTTCGATCGTGGAGGAAGTGCGCAGGCAGTTCAGGGAAAATCCGGGCATCATGGCCGGCACTCAACGGCCGGACTATGCGCGGGCCGTGGACCTGCTCACCCGCGCGGCGATCAAGGAAATGATCGTGCCATCGCTGCTGCCGGTGCTGGCGCCGATTGTCGTCTATTTCGGCGTGCTGCTCATATCCGGCTCCAAGGCCTCGGCCTTCGCCGCGCTCGGCGCCTCGCTGCTCGGCGTCATCGTCAACGGCCTGTTCGTCGCCATCTCCATGACTTCGGGTGGCGGCGCATGGGACAACGCGAAGAAATCCTTTGAGGACGGCTTCACCGACAAGGGTGGGGTCAGGCACCTCAAGGGTTCGGAGGCTCACAAGGCTTCCGTCACCGGTGACACGGTGGGCGATCCCTACAAGGACACCGCGGGCCCGGCGGTGAACCCGGCAATCAAGATCACCAACATCGTCGCGCTGCTTCTGCTCGCCGTCCTGGCGCACTAGCGAGGGCTTCGCCGACAAAGAAAAACCCGCGGAGCGATCCGCGGGTTTTTTCGTATCCGTCGAAATGTGTTGCGCGGGCTTCTAGCTCGGGCCGCCCATCGGAAGGGCGGGCTTGGTGCGGCCGGAAATAAGCTGGCCGATGAAATTCTGGTCCTTGCCGCTGGTCGGCGTCGTGCGCGTGATGAAGTCGAACACCCTGCCGTCCTTCATGCCGTAGTTGGCGATCTGGGTCACGCGGCCGTCAGTGCCGAAATAGACTGCCAGGACCCGCTGGTCCACCAGGTGCGGCTTCATGAAGGCGACCGGCCGCTTGCGGGTCTGCGAGATGTAGTAGAACACCTCGTTGTCGAAGGTTGCGGTCGTCGAGGGGCTGCCAAGCGCAAGCAGAACCTGCTCGCGGCTGGAGCCGACCGGCACCAGGTCGATCTGCTGCTGGTCAACGACATAGCCCTGCGTCAGCGTCTCGCCCGGGGTCAACCCGGCGAAGGTCTGGGACGTGTTGCATCCGGAAAGCATCGCGACTGCAACAATCGTTGCCGCGCCGAGAAGGGCAGGCGAATGGGTGGTCTTGAATTTCAGCGAGTCCAACAACAACTCCTTCAGATCAGTCAGGCGCCCGCACCTTGCACAGAGCCGCAAAACGGGTAAACCAGCTTGCGCGCCGATGCAACACAGCCGCGCCCCGAAACGGTCCCCACGGAGGCTGCCCCCCATGTTCCAGCGCCTGTTTGGCCGCGAACGCAAGAACCGAGCAATTACCGACGCGCTCTATGCCGAAATCGTGGCAGCGGCACGGCAGCCCGTGCTGTATGATGAATGGGAAGCGCCTGATACGCCCCTGGGCCGCTTCGAGATGCTGGCGCTGCACATGTTCCTGTTCCAGCACAGGTTGCACGACGAGGCCGGCGCGTCGCGCGACATCGCGCAGACGCTGATCGATGATTTCTTCGCCGATGTCGAACAATCGCTGCGCGATTTCGGGATAGGCGACATGGGCGTGCCGAAGCGCATGAAGAAGCTTGCGCGCATGTATTACGGGCGCACTGCCGCCTATGCCCACGCGCTGGAGCGAGAAGACAGGGCCGCTTTGGCCGCCGCCCTCGAACGCAATGTGCGCCCCGACAGCTTGCCGTGGCCGCAGGCCGAGGCGCTCGCCGCCCACGTCATCGATACCCACAAGGCGCTCGCCGCGCAGGCGTCGGACGCCATACGGGCCGGAACGATCTATTTCCCGCCCGCCCATGCAGCCTAACAGGACGGAGGCCCCGATGAGACACCACAAGCAACCGCCGGCGAGCCCGATTTCCTTCGTGGCCAATGTCGCGCGCATGCCGCAGAAGGGGCTTCCCGTGGTCATCGAGGCCGACGAGAAGCAGCGCGAAGCGCTCGCCGAGGCCCACGGCCTCCGGGCGGTAAAGAGCCTGCGCGCGGAACTCATGGTCACGGCCTGGAGGCGCAACGGCGTCAGGGTAGCCGGCACCGTCGTGGCCGATATCGTGCAGACCTGCGTGGTCTCGCTCGAGCCGGTCGAAAACCACATCGAGGAAGAGGTCCAGGGGCTTTTCCTGCCGGAAGATTCCAAGCTGGGGCGGCTGGGCTTCGATGGCGGCGGCGAAATCATGCTCGATGTCGAAGGCCCCGACAGCCCGGAAACCTTTGCCGGCGACACGATCGATGTCGGCGCGCTGGCGGAGGAATATTTTGGCCTGGCCATAGATCCATATCCGCGCAAGCAGGGCGCTGCGATCTCGTCGAGCGCCGGCGAAACGGATGAACCAGTTGAAGGCGAATTGCAGCGAAAGCTGCGGGCCGTCGTCGACAAAAGCTGAAGACTTCACCCATCGTTGCGAATTGCCGGTTGTGCGCTGCCTTAAAACCGCTATTTTCGCCAAGCTTTCAGCAAACTTGCCTTTTCGACCAATGTGAGATGAACACCGCGTGATCAGGATATCCATCGATGCCATGGGCGGGGACCACGGGCCTGCGGTCATCATTCCCGCGCTCGTGGCGGTAGCCACGCGCCGCAACGATGTGCGTTTTGTCGTCTTCGGGCGCGAGGACGTCGTGCGGCCCGAGCTCAACAAACATCCCAGGCTCGCCGAAATCACCGAGTTTCACCACTGCGATGTCGCCGTGGGCATGGACGACAAGCCCAGCCAGGCGCTGCGCCACGGGCGCGGCAAGTCTTCGATGTGGCAGGCGATCGACGCCGTCAAGAACGGCAAGGCCGATGCCTGCATCTCGGCCGGCAACACCGGCGCTCTGATGGCGATGTCGAAATTCTGCCTGCGCACCATGGCAACCATTGACCGGCCGGCCATTGCCGCCATCTGGCCGACGACGCGCGGCGAGAGCGTGGTGCTCGACGTGGGCGCCACCATCGGGGCCGACGCCCACCAACTCGTCGATTTCGCCATCCTCGGCTCGGCCATGGCGCGCGCGCTGTTCGGCATGGAACGCCCGACGGTCGGCCTGCTCAATGTCGGCGTCGAGGAGATCAAGGGCCAGGAAGAGGTCAAGGATGCCGGTCGCCTGCTGCGCGAGGCCGGCCAGTTGGCCATGGACTACAAGGGCTTCGTCGAGGGCAATGACATCGGCAAGGGCACCGTCGACGTGGTGGTGACCGAAGGCTTTGCCGGCAATATCGCGCTCAAGACCGCCGAGGGCACCGCGCGCCAGATCGCAGAATATCTGCGTGCCGCGATGAGCCGCACGCTGATGGCGCGAATCGGCTATCTCTTCGCCAAGGGTGCCTTCCAGCGCCTGCGCGAGAAAATGGACGTGCGCAGGGTCAATGGCGGCGTCTTCCTCGGGCTGAACGGCATAGTTGTGAAGAGCCATGGCGGGGCCGACTCGGAAGCCTTCGCGGCGGCGGTCGAACTCGGCTATGACATGGTCAGGAATCGCCTGCTGGACCGAATCGAGGCCGACCTCGACCTTTTTCACGCGCGGCGCCCGCAATCGACCGCCCGGCCCGCCGAACCGGCGGACGACAGTAACGAATAGGACTTTCAATGATCAGATCGATTGTGCGGGGCATCGGGTCCGCGCTGCCGCGCCGCATAATGAAGAATTCCGACTTCGAAGGCGTGGTGGAGACATCGGACGAGTGGATTGCGCAGCGCACCGGCATCCGACAGCGCCATATCGCGGCCGACGACGAGACGACCGCCTCCCTGGGTGAAGCGGCCGCACGCGCTGCCCTCGACAATGCGGGGCTGACCCCGGCCGACATCGACCTGATCGTGCTTGCGACCTCCACGCCCAACAACACTTTCCCCGCCACCGCGGTCGAGATCCAGAACCGGCTCGGCATGCATCACGGCTTCGCCTTCGACATGCAGGCGGTGTGCTCGGGCTTCGTCTATGCCATCACCACGGCCGATCTCTACATTCGCGGCGGCATGGCCAAGCGCGTGCTTGTGATCGGCTCCGAAACCTTCTCGCGCATCCTTGACTGGAGCGACCGCTCCACCTGCGTGCTGTTCGGCGATGGCGCCGGCGCGCTGGTGCTGGAGGCCGATGAAGGGCAGGGCAGCATTGCCGATCGCGGCATTCTGGCTGCCAGCCTGCGCTCCGATGGCGCGCACAAGGACAAGCTCTATGTCGACGGCGGCCCTTCCACCACCGGCCAGGTCGGGCACCTGCGCATGGAAGGCCGCGAGGTCTTCAAGCATGCGGTGGGCATGATCACCGACGTGATCGAAGCGGTGTTTGCCCAGTCGGGCGTGGGCGCCGACGACATCGACTGGTTCGTGCCTCACCAGGCCAACAAGCGCATCATCGACGCCTCCGCCAAGAAGCTCGGCATCGCCGAGGAAAAGACCGTGGTCACGGTCAACCTGCATGGCAACACCTCGGCCGCTTCCGTGCCCTTGGCGCTTTCGGTGGCGGTGGCCGATGGCCGCATCAAGAAGGGCGACCTCGTTCTGCTCGAGGCGATGGGCGGCGGCTTCACCTGGGGTGCGGTGCTGCTTCGCTGGTAAGCGTGCCTGGGCGGGCGTGTGAAAGCGCCCGCCGCACATGGCCGACAGAGGCATCCGCTGGCCGCCTGGCGGCGAAAACGATTCAAAATCAATTGGAAAGACCCAATGTTGGGTCCTTGACCTCGTCGGGGCAATTTTCTAACGTCTCGCTTAATCGCAATTTCAGTTGTCTCTTGGATGGTTGCCGCTCGCATGGCAGGAAAGACACTTACGCGCGCCGATCTTGCAGAAGCCGTGTACCGAAAGGTCGGCCTTTCCCGCACAGAATCCGCGCAGTTGGTCGAGGCCGTTCTCGATGAGATCTGCGAAGCGATCGTTCGCGGCGAGACTGTGAAGCTTTCTTCCTTCGCCACCTTCCACGTGCGCGACAAGAACGAACGCATCGGCCGCAATCCCAAGACGGGCGAGGAAGTGCCCATCCTTCCGCGGCGGGTCATGACCTTCAAGGCCTCGAACGTGTTGAAGGACCGCATCCTCAGCGCTCACCAGAGCAAGGGCAAGGCCGGCGAAAAGTAGGCCTGCGGCTCGCGCGTTTTCGGGCCGCGCTTGCGGCGCGGTTGATAAGGCCACCGGCGATTTCGGCCGGGCTTGAATGTTGCGGCACAAATCGCTGAAATAAAGCACGAATCGGCTTTGTGCGATCTCGGTTGCCGGACAGTTCTGCCGCGGGTCGTGTTTTCAACCATGATCCAGGCGCGGAAAACCGGTTTTCGACGAAAAGATCGCGGCCGAACAACAGGATAGGCCCGTGTCCCGCAGCGGCGGGGCGCGGCCTTCGAGACGAAGCCCCATCGCCAAGGCCATGCGATCGGGCTGCTTGCGAGCGAGGGTTGCGCCATGGAAAAAAGTCCCGACGCCTTCCGCACCATCAGCGAGGTAGCCGAAGACCTCGATCTGCCGCAGCACGTGCTGCGTTTTTGGGAAACGCGCTTCACCCAGATCAAGCCGATGAAGCGCGGTGGCGGCCGCCGCTACTACCGGCCGCAGGATGTCGAGCTGATCAAGGGCATCCGCCACATGCTCTACGACCAGGGCTACACCATCAAGGGCGTGCAGAAGCTGCTGCGGGAAAACGGCAACCAGTTCCTGGTCGCGATCGGCAATGGTGATGTCGCGGCGGTGGAGGCCATCGCCCAGCGCCAGCAGGCCGATGCGGTGCCGATGACCCAGGCCGCGCAGCCGCGCCTGGACGAGGAGATGCTGGTAGGAGAGCCGCGCGCCAAGCCCAGCCGCCGTTTCTTCGGCCTTGGCAAGGCAGACGACGAGGGGCCGGTGCAGCCCGGCAGTGGCAAGCTCTCTCGCGACAATCGCGCACTGCTGCAGGAAGCGTTGTTTGACCTGCTGGAATGCAAGCGGCTGCTTGACCAAGTGCGCTGACCTGCTTGAGCCGCCTCCGGGCGCCTAGTCTAGCCGCATTTGTGCGACGCCAGACGATTCCGTCTGGCCGCAAAATGCTCTAGCTATCCTTCTTGTCGCCGTCGGGCTCGGAAGCCGGCGTGTCGGTCACCTCGGTCTCCGGGCGGTCGCTGCCGACCGCCAGTTCCTCGTGCCATTCGCCTTCCGAATCCTGGTAGGAAATGCCTTCGGTCTTGCCCGACAGCCGCTGCTCGGCGGCTGCCGCCCTGGCGGCGTTGAGCGCTTCCTCATGGGTGCGGAAGGTCTCGGAATACACGTCGCCGAGCTTGTAGGCCCAGCCCCCGTCGTGTTCCACGATCTGGTAGGTCACCTTGTTCATCGTCATGCTCCCGTTTCAAACCGGCATGCATGACAGGGGGCTGCCGCTATCTGTCGAGCCGCGCCATAAGCGAGCACGTGTCCCAGCGTCCGCCGCCCATGCCCTGCACTTCCTTGTAGAACTGATCGACCAGCGCGGTGACGGGCAGCGCCGCTCCGTTGCGGTCGGCCTCCTCGAGGCAGATTTTCAGGTCCTTGCGCATCCAGTCCACTGCGAAGCCGAAGTCGTACTTGCCGTCGCGCATCGGCTTGTGACGGTTTTCCATCTGCCACGAGCCGGCCGCGCCCTTGGAGATAACCTCCACCACCTTCTCGATGTCGAGCCCGGCGCGCTTACCGAAGTTGATGCCTTCGGCCAGGCCCTGCACCAGACCGGCAATGCAGATCTGGTTGATCATCTTGGTGAGCTGGCCCGCGCCCACCGATCCCATCAGCCCCACCATGCGCGCATAGGCATCGATCACAGGACGCGCCTTGTCGAACACCTCCTGCTCGCCGCCGACCATCACGGTCAGCACACCGTTTTCAGCGCCTGCCTGGCCGCCGGAAACCGGCGCGTCGAGGAAGAAGAAGTCGCGCTCCTGCGCCGCTGCCGCCAGTTCGCGCGCCACCTCGGCCGAGGCCGTGGTGTTGTCGATGAAGATCGAGCCCTTCTTCATTGAATGGAAGGCGCCGTCCGGTCCGATGGTCACGCTGCGCAGGTCGTCGTCATTGCCGACGCAGCAGAACACGAAATCCTTGCCCTCGGCCGCCTCGCGCGGCGTCGGCGCATGGCTGCCGCCATGTTCGGCGACCCATTTCTGCGCCTTGGCCGCGGTGCGGTTGTAGACGGTGACGTCGTGGCCGCCCCTGTTCTTCAGATGGGCGGCCATCGGATAGCCCATCACGCCAAGTCCCAGAAACGCCACCGATGCCATTCTCGATCCTCTCGCTGATTTTTGCATAGTGCTGTCAGCGTCAGGTCTATGGCATGGGCGGGATTCGTCAAGGGAGAGCTACGCGTGGCGACTGGTCCAGCGGCAACTGCAGCGGCCCGGGGCGCGTTGGCCGGAGATAGAGACGCGCTGCATGCCGCCCGGCCGGCGATTTCGCCGGCCGGGTGAGGGGATGAAAAACTATCGCTTCAGATGGCGGGTGATGCGTCGTTCGACCCAGTCCACCCCGTTGCGCAGCGTTTCCACCATCGACAGGTAGATCAGAGCCGCCCATAGATAGGTCTGGAAGTCGAAGGTGCGCGAATAGGCCCTGCGCGTCTCGCCCATCAGGTCGTAGACGGTGATGATGGCAATGATTGCCGAGCCCTTGATCATCAGGATGATCTCGTTGCCATAGGGGCGTAGCGCCACGATCAGCGCCTGGGGCAGGATGATTTTGCGCATGGTCTGGAACTTCGACAGGCCAAGCGCAGCTGCTGCCTCCCACTGGCCCTTCGACACGCTCTCTATCGCGCCGCGCAGGATCTCGGCCTGGTAGGCGGCCGTGTTGAGCGAGAAGGCAAGCACGCCGCAATACCAGGCTTCGCGGAAGAAGGTCCACAGCCCCACCGCTTCCAGTTGCGGACGGAAGGAGCCCAAGCCGTAATAGATCAGGAATGTCTGTGCCAGCAGCGGCGTGCCGCGGAAGAAATAGACATAGCCATAGGCAAGCCCGTTGAGCAGCCGGTTCTTCGCCATGCGCGCATAGGCGATCGGCACGGAAAGCAGTGCGCCGACCACCATCGAAACGGATACCAGCGTCAGCGTCACCCCGACACCGCGCAGGTAAAGCGGCGCGTATTTCTCGAACAGCGCCGGGTTCCAGGCGTTGAACAGGTAGAGCACCAGACCGATGCCCATCAGCCCCCACAGCGCCACGAGCGCGGTTCCCAGCACGCGTTCGCGCGGCCAGCCGCGCGCGGGCAGGGGCGGACGGTCGACGATTTTTTGGGAAGATTGCACCGCGGTGCTCATCGCTTGGCCTCCGTCTTGCCGACGGCACGCTCGATGGCGCCGATTCCGAAGGAGGAGATGATGGCTAGCGCCAGATAGATCAGGCACGCGACGCTGAAGAACAAGAAGGCCTCCTTCGTCACGCGCGCCGCGATCTGCGATTGGCGCAGTATGTCCGAAAGGCCGATCACCGACACCAAAGCCGTGTCCTTGAGCAGGATCAGCCAGAGGTTGGCGAGGCCAGGAAGCGCGATGCGGACCAGTTGCGGCAGGATGACCAGGCGCGTTGTCTGGCCCTTGGAGAGGCCGATGGAATAGCCGCCTTCGTACTGGCCGAGGGGAATGGCACGGAAGGCCGAGAGAAACACCTCGCTGGCGTAGGATGAAAACACCACGCCCAGCGCCACCATGCCGGCGACGAAGCTGTTGATCTCGACGGTGGTACCGGGGCTGAACAGCTGCACCGCCTGCTGGATGCCGAACTGGGCGCCGTAGAACACGAGAAACAGCGTCAGCAGCTCGGGCAGGCCGCGGAAGATGGTTGTGTAGATATTGCCGGCCAGCCGCATCGACGGTTCCGCCGATTGCTTCGCCACCGCCACCAGGAAGCCGATGATCAGCCCCAGCGGCAGCGTGGCCAATGCCAGCGATACGGTGACGAATACGCCGTAGGCAATGCTACGGCTCCAGCCTTCGGGGCCCCAGCTGAGCAGCGTCCAAACTGCGCTCTCCATGCATGTGCCTTCTTTTTCGGGAGTTTTCTTGTGATGGCCCGTAACATTGCAAACGGCGGGATTTGGTCCCGCCGTTCGGTGGTCAGAGCGACGATGTTGCGCGTTTATCCGCCATAAACGTCGAAATTGAAGTACTTGGCGTTGATTTCCTGGTACTTGCCGTTGGCGCGGATCGCGTCGATGGCGGCGTTCAGCTTCTCGCGAAGCTCGTCCTCGCCCTTGCGGATCGCGATGCCGGCGCCGCGGCCGTGGATTTCCTCCACCGGCTTGATCGTGCCGATCAGCTTGCAGCAGTCGCCTTCCGGCGAATCCAGCCACTGCTGCACCACGACGATATCGTCATTGACGGCGTCGAGGCGGCCATTGGCCAGATCGAGCTGGTATTCCTGCGCGGTCGGATAAGGCTTCACCGTGCTGTCGGTGTAGGTCTGCTCCGAATAGTTGAAGTGCGTGGTCGAGCCCTGCACGCCGATGCTCTTGCCGGCAAGGTCTTCCTTGGTCACGCCCTTGATGTCGCTATCCTTGGGCGCGGCGATGGCCGGCGGCGTGTTGTAGTATTTGTTGGTGAAGTCGACCTTCTGCAGGCGTTCCGGCGTGATCGACATGGAGGCGATGATGGCGTCGAACTT
>JAEWHN010000379.1 GCA_023387775.1 Pseudomonadota bacterium
CCGATATGGATGCGCTGCCGATCCAGGAAGCAACCGGTCTCGACTATGCCAGCAAGGCAACGGCCACCGACCGCGAAGGCCAGACGGTCCCTGTCTCGCACATGTGCGGCCACGACATGCACGTGACCTGGCTTGCCGGCGCAACCAAGCTGCTCGCCGAGGCGCGATCATCCTGGCGCGGCACGCTGATGGCGGTGTTCCAGCCTGCGGAAGAAACGGGCGAAGGCGCGCGCGCCATGATCCAGGACGGCCTGTTCACCCGCTTTCCAAAGCCCGACGTGATCCTCGGCCAGCATGTCATGGTGGGGCCGGCAGGCACCGTGGCGGGGCGCGTAGGGCCCATCACCTCGGCAGCGGACAGCCTGCAGATCCGCCTGTTCGGACGCGGCGCCCATGGCTCGATGCCGCAGGCAAGCATTGATCCCGTGGTGATGGCCGCATCCACGGTCATGCGTCTTCAGACCGTGGTGTCGCGCGAGATTGCTGCCGCTGAAGCCGCCGTTGTCACGGTTGGCGTCTTGCAGGCAGGCACCAAGGAGAATGTCATTCCCGACGAAGCCCTCATCAAGCTCAATGTCCGCACGTTCGATGCAGGGGTCCGCACCCGCGTGCTGGCCGCGATCGAACGGATCGTCAACGCCGAAGCGGCGGCCTCCGGCGCGCCCCGCCCGCCCGAGATCACGCCGCTCGACAGCTATCCCCTCAACGTCAACAACGCAGAGGCAACCAAGCGGGTGGGGGATGCATTCCGGGATTATTTTGGATCGCACCACGTCCACGAAACCGGGCCTGCGCCGGCCAGCGAGGATTTCGGATCGTTCGGATCCGAATGGCAGGTTCCCTCGGTCTTCTGGTTTGTCGGCGGCACGGACCCGGAAGTCTACGCGAAGGCGAAAAAGGAAAACCGGATCAACGAGCTTCCGGTGAACCACAGCCCCAAATTCGCGCCCGTTCTTGATCCCACCTTGCGAATCGGGGTCGAGACTCTGGTCGTGGCGACCCGCGCATGGCTGAAAGCGTAGGCACTGCGTTCGGCGAGGCTCGCATGCAAGGCACGTATGCTCTGTGTCCGACACCGGAAGCCATATCATCGAGACGCTCCCGTATGTGCTTGATCTGTCGGGAACCTTCGTCTTTGCGCTGAGCGGTGCCTTGGCAGGTGTCAGGCGCAAGCTGGATTTCTTCGGCGTTCTGGTGCTGTCGTTTGCGGCGGCAACCGCGGGCGGCATCGCCCGCGACCTGCTTATCGGTGCAGTTCCTCCTGCCTCGGTCAGCGACTGGCGCTATCTCGGCGTTTCGCTCCTTGCCGGGGTGGTCACCTTCTACTTCTCGTCCTGGATCGAGCGAATGTCGCACTCGGTCCTCCTGTTCGATGCGGCGGGCCTGTCCCTGTTCGCCGTCACGGGGGCATCCAAGGCGCTCACCTACGGCCTGAACCCTGTCATGGCGGTGGTGCTCGGCATGGTCACCGGCATAGGCGGCGGCATGGCCCGGGACGTGCTGCTGGCCGAGATCCCGATCGTGCTGCGCGCGGAACTTTACGCAATGGCGGCGCTGGCCGCGGCTGCGGTCGTGGTCGTCGGCCACGCGCTACGCTTGCCGGAAGTTCCGGTAACGGCCGTGGCGCTCGTGCTGTGCTTTTCGCTGCGCGTGATGGCGATCAGGTATGGCTGGCGGCTTCCGACCGCGAAACCTCCGGATCAGCCCGGTTCGAAGCCTAAGGACGGAAGCGGAGAGGGGGCAGAGCGGTCCTGAGCCGCAGGATGCGACGATGCATCGGCGCAGCAACTGCCGAGGAGGCGGGAATGACAAAGACTGTCATCATATGCGGAGGCCTGTTCGACGGCTTGAACGATGCGTTGCTCGGCCCTTCGGAGGTTCTGATTGAAGATGACGCAATAGCCGAAGTGTCTGCCTCGGTGGGCCGGCCGGGCGGTGCGAAAGTTATCGATCTGAGCGATCGCACCGTATCTCCCGGTTTCATCGACACGCATGTCCATCTCTGCGTCGACGGGCTTAACCTGGCCCGGCAGTCGCTTCAGTGTGCTCCTGCGAAGGCGCTCGCTGGGCTGCACCATGCCCAGCAGTACATGCGCTACGGCTTCACCACTCTGCGCGACATGGGCACGCTGGACCCGGAATGGCCCACCGTCAATTTGCGTGACGCCATCGCAGCCGGCACCGCCCGGGGCCCACGCCTGGTCGTGGCGGCGCACATGATCAGCGCGACCGCGGGTCACGCCGACATCCAGGGCATGTTCCCGTGCCGCTGCCAAATGGGGCTGTCCACGGTCGCGGACTCCCCGGCGAAAATTCGCGAACTGCTGCGAATGGAGCACGCATTTGGCGGCGATTGGATCAAGACCATGAATACCGGCGGCTACATGAGCGCCGGCGATGATCCGGCCAGAGTGACCTGGTTCGAAGACGAAATGCAGGCTGTCGGGCAGACCGCGCAACAACTGGGCATGCCCCTGGCAGTGCACACCGGAGCCGCGGAAGGATGCAAGCAGGCACTGCGTGCCGGCGCCCGCAGCCTGGAGCACTGCTACCTCATCGACGACGAAGGCGTTGCGATGGCGCAGCAGGCGGGAGCGTTCCTGGTGCCCACCATGCAAATGACCCGGGAGGACAAGGCGCTGCTGCTGGCGGGAAAGCTTCCGGAGCATGCAGTCTGGAAGTTCCGCCGTGACGTTGCAGCCATAGAGGACGCGCAGAAGCGCATGGCGCGAAGCGATGCGCGAATCGCATACGGAACCGATTGCGGCATGTTTCCCTTCAGCGAAGGAGTACTCGAGTTTCAGGCGATGACGGCGGCCGGCCTCACGCCTGCGCGCGCCCTGAAGGCAGCCACAAGCGTCGCGGCCGAACTGCTGCAGCGCGATGACATTGGCGTCCTCGCGCCTGGCAAACAGGCCGACATCGTCGCCATGCCGGGACATCCGTTCAAGGATATTGCTGCCACGGCGAAAGTGGACTTTGTGATGAAGGGCGGGCGGGTCTACCGGCACGGATCCTTCGATCTCTTCCAGTGAGAACCTGTCAGCGCTCCAACGCGACTTCGGCAGCAATCGGAAAGTATAAGCTGGCGCGATACCTGCGACGCGCCGAAAGTCTTCGTGTCTTTTGGAAAATGTTCTGACGCGCCGAAAAGAAGTGGCTCCCCGGGCCGGATTCGAACCAGCGACCAACCGGTTAACAGCCGGTTGCTCTACCACTGAGCTACCGGGGAACAGCGGCTCAAGAACGAGGCTGCCTATAGCAAACCCTTTTCGACTTTGCAAAGTGCCATTCTCGTTTTTTCGTGGAATATTCAGCCGGCGCTGCAAAAAAGGCCGGAAATCCACATATGGAGGCATTCTGCTCGGGCCGCATGGCCGCCTGGGACAGGTTTTCGGGTCAGGAAAGGGACTACATTTCGCCTATGTCGAACCAGAATTCAGAGCAGGACGAGTCGCCGCGACGCGTCATTTCGGTCATGGGGCGCGAATTCGCCATGCCCCGATCGCGAAAGAAGCGGGTGGCGATCGGATTCGGGCTGACGATCCTCGGCTGCTTCGGCTTTTTGCCGATTCTCGGCTTCTGGATGATTCCCCTCGGCCTGCTGGTGCTCTCCTATGAGTTTGCGCTGGTGCGCCGCTATCGCCGCCGCGGCATCGTCCGGTGGGGGCGCTGGCGCCAGCGCAGCAATGGCGGCGGGCGAAACGGCGATTCGTGAACGCTCGGCGATTCGGATTTGATTCGGTTTTTGCGGGGAGGCGCGCAAGTCTCGGAATTCCTTACAGAAATGTAATGTCGCCGTTCAGTTTGCGTTCATCGGGTGTTGCCTAGGGTCCTCGTGTCGAACACGAAAGGAAGCCTCCCAATGAAGCGCATCGTTCTCGCTCTCGCCGCCGTTTCCATGCTTGCCGCGCCAGTCGCCGCGCAGGCTCACCCCAGCGGCAATGGCAGCCAGGTCGAATACCGACACAATCGCAAGCCGCCCCATCACAAGCATCATCACTACAAGCCGGCTCCGAAGCATCATCACTGGAGCAAGGGCAAGCGCGTGCCCGCCTGGCAGCGCAAGCATATGGTGCGCGATTATCATCGCCATGGCCTGAAGCGCCCCGGGCGTGGCCAGGAGTGGGTGCGCGTGGACAGCAGCTATCTGCTCATCAACATGGCCTCCGGCATCATCGCCGGCATGATCGCCGCGCGCTGATTCTCGGCCGAGTGGAACGAGGGCGGCCCTGGAGCCGCCCTTTTCCGTTGGGGCTTCCTGCCCGAAACCCATTTCACGCTCGCTGCGGCCGCTCTGGTTCACGGTCGCCCTGCGAAGGCTATGCGAGGAAAGTTTTGCGGGAACCGCGTCAGACCGCTTGACGCAAAAAATCTGGCAACCTATTGAACCCCCGTAGAACGCCGGCAGCGGCGAGGCCTCGTGGCGGAGTGGTTACGCAGAGGACTGCAAATCCTTGCACCCCGGTTCGATTCCGGGCGAGGCCTCCACACTGCCAGGAAAGGGCGGCAACTTGCGCCCCAATGTTCTACCCGGAATGAAATGCGCATAGCTGGCGCCGAGACGGGTTGTTTTGGGCATGGACATTGATTTTTCCGAACAGCGCGTGAAGATGGTCGACGGCCAGATCCGCACGACCGACGTTACCGACGCGGGCGTGCTGGAAGCCATGTTGACGGTGCCGCGCGAAGTCTTTGTGGGCGCCAAGTGGCGCAGCCTCGCCTATATCGACGACCATATCGAGATCGCGCCCGCCGAGGCTGGAAAGCCCGCGCGCTATCTGATGCAGCCTTCTCCCTTCGCCAAGTTGCTGCAACTTGCAGCTGTCCGGCCGGCCGACTTTGTGCTCGATGTCGGGTGCGGTACGGGCTACTCCTCTGCCGTGTTGTCGCGTCTGGCCAGCTCCGTCGTGGCGCTCGAAAGCGACCCCGCACTTGCCGAAACCGCTGCTGCCACGCTCTCCAATTTCGGCTACGACAACGTCGCAGTCGTGCAGGGCGCACTGACGGAAGGCTATAGGGCCGAGGCCCCTTATGACGTTATTTTCCTTGAGGGTTCGGTCGATGAAGTGCCCCAGGCACTGCTCGATCAGCTCAAGGAAGGCGGCCGCCTCGTAGCCGTCGAGGGGCAGGGCAATGCCGGAATTGCCCGTCTGTTTTTTAAGACTACTGGTGTTGTTAGCAGCCGCGGGGCATTTAATGCGGCAATTCGGCCACTGCCGGGATTCGAACGCGCTCGCGAATTCGAATTTTAAGCGGTAACGTCTTGCGACTGACCCGCCTTCGTGGTGGCTTTAGAATCAAAGCATCGTTGCTGAGTACTCGTTCCGTTCGAGTGAGGTTTCAGCAGGGGGGCGTCATGACGAACCGTTGGTGTGGAATGTAAGGTTCCCCTCGGTGCGACACGTCTCCCGTCGAAACGAATGAGGGATTAGTCGTGTCAATTGTACGCACCGGCATTTTGGCTGCCGTATTTTTGTCTGCCAGCGCGCTTTCCACTGCGCCGAGCTTTGCCGAGACCATTTTGGGGGCGATGGCCAAGGCTTACCAGAACAACGCAACGTTGAATTCCGGGCGCGCCGGGGTGCGGGTGACCGACGAGAACGTGCCGATCGCCAAGTCCGGCTATCGCCCGACCATCGCCGGCGTCGGCAACATCAACTACACGTCACAATTCGCAACGCACCTCACGACCGGCAGCTTCGGCGTGCAGATCAATCAGACGCTGTTCGATGGCTTTCAGACCAGGAACAATGTCGCCGCCGCCGAGTCACAGGTGTTCGCGGCAAACGAAAACCTGCGCAACACAGAAATGAACATCCTGTTCGAGGCCGTCAGCGCCTATGCGGACGTGATTCAGAACCGCCAGATCGCGGTGCTGCGCGAACAGAACCTCAAGTTCCTCGACGAGCAGGTGCGGTCGTCCAAGTCGCGGCTGGAGGTCGGTGAGGGCACGCGCACCGACGTCGCGCAGTCCGAGGCCGCACGCCAGCAGGCAATCGCCACGCTGGCCGCCGCGCGGGCACAGGTGGCAACCAGCGAGGCGATCTACCAGCAGGTCATCGGCGAGAAGCCGGGCAAGCTTTCTCCTGTTGCGCCGATCGCCAAGATGCTGCCCAAGAGCCTGGCCGAGGCCTATACCATGGCCGCCGGGCAGCATCCGGCAATTCTGGCCACGCAATATCTGGTCGATGCCGCCGGCTTCTCGGTGAAGTCGGCCGAAGGTGCGCTGCTGCCGCAGGTCACTGGTTCGGCCAGCGTGTCCCGCAACGTGCGGATCAGCGACGGGACCACCGACGCGCTGACGCCGGGCACCAGCAAGGACTATTTCAATTTCGGCAGCATCGGCGCCACGATTACGGTGCCGATCTACCAGGGTGGGCGCGTCTCTGCCCAGGTGCGTCAGTCCAAGGAATCGCTCGGCCAGGCACGCATCCAGGTCGACGTCACCGGCGACCAGGTGCGTTCGCAGGTGGCTGCCGCGTGGGCGGCCTACAATTCCGCCAAGCAGGGGGTTGAGGCGAACCGATCGGCTGTTGTGGCTGCAAAGCTGGCTCTCGAGGGGATCGTGGAGGAGCGCAATGTCGGTCAGCGCACCACGCTGGACGTCCTCATCACGCAGAGCGATCTCATCACCGCGGAAATCAACCTCGCGCAAGCCGAGGATCAGTTCGTGACGGCCAGCTACGGCATCCTGCAAGCCACGGGGCAGCTGTATGCGCGCCGGCTTGGCCTCCAGGTTGCCGAGTATCGGCCGGAAGAACATTACGAGGCTGTCAAGGACAAGTGGATCGGCCTGAGGACGCCTGACGGGCGCTGAGGCTCGCGGGTACAGTATTGGCCTGCATGAAACTGGGAGGCGTCGTTCGGCGCCTCCCTTTTGCTTTTCAAGGTTGACCGCGCCTGGCAGCCTTTCTGTTGAAATCGGGCGTGCCTCTACTTTGGGGATTCTCGCCGCCCGATCCGTCCGCTACGCTAACCTTTGATTCGAAGCCTGTCGGTCTAGGCGCCGAAGGAATCGTTAAATTTTGGTCACAGGGGCGGCAAACGTGACGATGGCACAAGCGAGCAACGCGCAGCGCGAACCCTCGATGGAGGAGATACTGGCCTCCATCCGCAGGATCATCGAAGACAGCGACAGCGCCCGCAAGGGTGCCGAGGACACGCTTGCACGCGACGAGGCGGGAAGCGACCACCTCGATGGCGCCGTCATCGAGGTTGATGCCTTCCGCGCCGAATTGCGGGCTGCCCGCGCCGCGCCGGAAGCTGATCGGTCGCTGTCGCTGGCCGAGGTTCAGGCACGCATCGCCAGCGAAGCGGAGTACGAGCGGGAGCCGGCCCCGAGTGATTTCGAGATCCCGGCGCAGCAGCCCGAAGCAATCGAGACGCACACCGAAACACCGGCTCTCGCGACGCCCGAGTGGAGTGTGACACCGCACGCAGAGCCGGAGCAGGAAGTCTCGTCTGCAGTGGATGACTGCGACGAACAGGCGGCGGCGCCGCGTCATGAGCCTGTGGCTGAATATGTGGCCGAGCCTGAAGCGGCCAGCGAGGAGCCGGCCATCGAGTATCCTGTGTTTTCAGAGCCTGCGAGAGTCGATGCCGTCTCGGCCCCGACGCCCGGCGAAGTCGCCAGGCCCGCCATCATCTCCGAACATGCCGGGCGCCAGGTTGCCGCTGCCTTCGGAGAGCTTTCCGAGGCCTTTGCCGCGCGCAGCCGCAAGACTTTTGACGAGATGGCCGAGCAGATGCTGCGGCCCATGCTGCAGGACTGGCTGGACAACAACCTGCCCACCCTGGTCGAGCGGCTGGTGCGCGAGGAAATCGAGCGGGTCGCGCGCGGCGGCTGAACTGCCAGACTTTGCTGGGCGTGGCGGGTGCGAAAAAAGCTGCGCTTGCGTGGATAGGGCGCGTGTAGGTTCTTGCCTGGCACATTGACTTTCATGTTCCTGGAAGCCGGAACAAGAATTTTTCCATCCACGCCCCTCGTGGCTGCCCCATAATCGCTCGCATCGGCCTCACGGGAACACGGGTCATGAACCGGATGCACGCGGAGGGCGGCGTCCGGGCTGGTTGCGCTAGGGTGGCGTCACCGGGTGATGAGCCCCCGGCCTTGGCGGCGGCTGGCCACGCGAAATGTGCGCCGATAGAGGATTGCACCCCGCACGCAACCAACTCGGCCCGCCGCTGTTGACTTGGTCATGCCCTTCCGATTTACACCGGATCGACAAATTCCGGACAATGCGGATCGAATTCCCATGCTTGAGAAGACTTACGACGCCAAGACCGTCGAACCAAAGATTGCCCGAACCTGGGAGGAAACCAACGCTTTCCAGGCTGGCGCCGGCTCGAAGCCGGGCGCGGAGGCCTTTTCGATCGTAATTCCGCCGCCGAACGTCACCGGCTCGCTGCATATGGGCCACGCCCTCAACAACACGCTGCAGGACATTCTGGTGCGGTTCGAGCGCATGCGCGGCAAGAACGTGCTGTGGCAGCCGG
Source organism: Pseudomonadota bacterium (assembly GCA_023387775.1). Taxonomy (GTDB): domain Bacteria; phylum Pseudomonadota; class Alphaproteobacteria; order Rhizobiales; family Rhizobiaceae; genus Pseudaminobacter. The sequence goes on from JAEWHN010000379.1 coordinate 8,500, forward strand.
GCATGGACCATGCCGGCATCGCCACGCAGATGGTGGTCGAGCGTCGTCTGGCGGAGAAGAAGATCCATCGCCGCGACATCGGGCGCGAGGAATTCATTGAGAAGATCTGGGAATGGAAGGCCGAATCCGGCGGCGCCATTTTCAACCAGCTCAAGCGCCTCGGCGCCTCCTGCGACTGGTCGCGCGAGCGCTTCACCATGGATGAGGGCCTGTCCAAGGCCGTCCTCGAGGTCTTCGTCACCCTCTACAAGGAAGGGTTGATCTACAAGGACAAGCGCCTTGTGAACTGGGATCCCAAGCTGCTCACCGCCATTTCCGACCTCGAGGTCGAGCAGCTTGAGGTCAACGGCAACCTCTGGCACTTCCGCTATCCGATCGAGGGCGAGACCTTCGATCCGGAGAACCCCAACACCTACATCACCGTCGCCACCACCCGGCCCGAAACGATGCTGGGCGACACCGGTGTTGCCGTTCATCCGGAAGACGAGCGCTACCGTCACCTCATCGGCAAGAACGTCATCCTGCCGCTGGTCGGCCGCAAGGTCCCGATCGTCGGCGACGAATATTCCGATCCCGAAAAGGGCAGCGGCGCGGTCAAGATCACGCCCGCTCACGACTTCAATGACTTCGAGGTCGGCAAGCGGCACAAGCTGCGCGCCATCAGCATCATGACCACCGAGGCGACCATAAACCTCAAGGATAACGAGGACTTCCTCGAAGGCCTTGATTCTACCGCTGAACTGCAGGCGACGCTTGATGCGCTGCATGGCCAGGACCGTTTCGCCGCGCGCAAGATGGTTGTGGAGATGATGGAGGCCGGCGGCTTCCTCGAGAAGATCGAGCCGCACCTCCACACCGTGCCGCATGGCGACCGCGGCGGCGTGCCGATCGAGCCCTTCCTCACCGACCAGTGGTATGTGAACGCCGCGGAGCTCGCCAAGCCCGCCATCGCGTCAGTTCGCGAAGGCCGCACCAACTTCGTGCCCAAGAACTGGGAAAAGACCTATTTCGAGTGGATGGAAAACATCCAGCCCTGGTGCATCTCGCGCCAGCTCTGGTGGGGCCATCAGATTCCGGCCTGGTACGGCCCCGACGGCCACGTCTTCGTCGAGAAGACCGAGGAAGAGGCGCTCGATGCTGCCGTCGAATATTACCTGGCGCTGGAAGGCCCCTGGAAGGCCTGGGTAGAGGACAAGCTGGAGAACTTCAAGCCGGGCGAGATCCTGACCCGCGACGAGGACGTGCTCGACACCTGGTTCTCCTCCGCGCTGTGGCCGTTCTCCACGCTCGGCTGGCCGGATCAGACGCCGGAACTGAAGACCTACTACCAGACCGACGTGCTGGTGACCGGCTTCGACATCATCTTCTTCTGGGTCGCCCGCATGATGATGATGGGCCTGCATTTCATGGACGAGGAGCCGTTCCACACGGTCTACGTCCATGCGCTGGTCCGCGACAAGAACGGCGCCAAGATGTCGAAGTCCAAGGGCAACGTCATCGATCCGCTGGAGCTGATCGACGAGTATGGTGCGGACGCGCTTCGCTTCACCCTGGCGATCATGGCCGCCCAGGGCCGCGACGTGAAGCTCGATCCCGCCCGCATCGCCGGTTACCGCAACTTCGGCACCAAGCTGTGGAATGCCACCCGCTTTGCCGAGATGAACGGCGTGGCCCGCAACGACGAGTTCTGGCTGCAGGATGCCAAGCTCACCGTCAACCGCTGGATCCTCACGGAACTGTCGCGCGCTACCCGCGAGATCACCGACGGCATCACCTCCTACCGCTTCAACGAGGCGGCAGGCGCTGCCTATCGCTTCGTCTGGAACCTGTTCTGCGACTGGTACCTGGAGCTTTTGAAGCCCGTGTTCATGGGCGACGACGAGGCGGCCAAGGTGGAGAGTCGCGCGGTGGCCGCCTTCGTGCTCGACGAGGTCTACAAGTTGCTGCACCCGTTCATGCCGTTCATGACGGAGGAGCTGTGGGCGCACACGGCCGGCGAGGGCAAGGAGCGCACGACGCTGCTGTGCCACGCCGAATGGCCGGCTCCGTCGTTCGAGGATGCCGATGCGGCAGCCGAGATCAACTGGCTGGTCGACCTCGTCTCGGGCATTCGCTCCGTGCGCTCGGAGATGAACGTCCCGCCGGCGGCCATGGCGCCGCTGGTGATGGTTGGCGCCAACGAGATGACGAAGGCGCGCCTGGAACGGCACGACTCCGCGATCAAGCGTCTGGCACGCGTCGACGATGTGACCTTCGCGGAAGCCGCGCCGAAGGGCTCGGCCCAGATCGTCCTCGGCGAGGCCACCGCCTGCCTTCCGCTGGGCAGCCTGATCAACCTGGAGGCCGAGGCAGCGCGCTTGCAGAAGGAACTGGGCAAGGTGACCGAGGAGGTTGCCCGCATCCACAAGAAGCTCTCCAACGAGAAGTTCGTGGCCAATGCGGCGCCCGAAATTGTTGCCGGCGAGCGCGAGAAACTGGTCGAGTTCCAGGAAGCCCAAGAGAAGCTGAACAACGCCCTGGCACGGGTTCGCGAAGCCGGCTGAGGCCCGTGATTCCAGTGATTCTGGGCGCCGCCGCAGGGCGGCGCCCACCGCGGGAACCTCGGTGACGCTACGTCAATTTGCCGTGTGACTTCCACTTTTTGCCGCCTTGTTGCCATAATGTGACAACATTTCGGAAGCCCGCTAAAACACTCGAATTCCGGTGTTTTTCGCCGCGGCAGGCGAAAAATCTCGGGCATTTTTGTTCAAATGCGATCGTTTTTTGGCGCCTTTCAGCGCGGCGGAGAGGCCGCTTCGGCCGCCTGCGCAACCTCCTCCGCCTTCGTGCGCCAAAACGTGGTTGCACCGCCTGCGGGAAATGGTTCTTCTAGCCAAAACCTACGTTCGGGGGAGGGACACTTCATGAATGCAGCGCTCTTTAGATCGGTCCTGGGCGCCGGCTTTATATCGATCGCTGTCGCGGGATCGGCCAGCGCTGGCGGCTTTGCCCGTGGCACTGCCGACACTGACATCCTCTACGAGGATGGAAATTTTGCCATGCGCACGGGCATCACCTATGTCAGCCCGACACGGAAATACAGCGAGTTCGACGCTGCTCCGGGACTTGTCGGGACGAACTATACCGATGACTATGTGATCCCGTCCGCGGCGGTCAAAATAAACGTCACGGATGATCTCCGCTGCGCAGGCACCTTGGTGGATAACAATGGCGGCACGGTGAGCTTTGCCGTGCCGAAGCCGAGCGGCAAGCTCAAGGAAGATTTCACGACCAACGAAAAGGCAGTTACCTGTGGCGTGAGGTTCCAGGCTGGACCGGGCTATGCCTGGGTGCTCGGCGGCGGGTTCGTGGAAAATTTCGACTATAGTCGTTTGAATGCACTCCCCTCCCTTCCTGGACCCGACGGGGCTGTGCCGCTTCCGAATGCCAACCTCAATCTGAAGGGTGAGAAGTTCGGCTATCGTATCGGTCTAGCATACGAAATTCCGGAGATCGCGTTGCGTGGGCAGGTTCTGTATCGGTCCGGCACTAGCTACGGAGCTGATGGATCGCTGACCGTCCCTACTGCGGCACTTCTAGGCGCCGAGGCCGACGCCTTGGGTAAGCAGGCTGCTGCGGCATTCGCGAACGGCGACCCTGTAACTGGCTTGCGGCTGATGGGTGAGGCGCAGGCAAAGTTGAACGATGCGCTTGGCGCCGCCGGTGCCGGGTTTAGCCAGCAATTCGCCGCTACGGGAACGGGCAATCTTCCCCAGAGCGTCGAGGTGAAGCTGCAAAGCGGTATCGCGCCCGGTTGGCTGGCGTTCGGCTCGGTCAAGTGGACCGACTGGAGCGTCCAGAAGGAACTGTTGGTCAATTCTGCGATCTCGAATACGGCCGACATCTACAACTGGAAGGACGGCTGGACTGTCACCGGCGGCATCGGCCACGCCTTCAACGAAACCGTTTCGGGTGCGCTCAGCCTGACCTGGGACCAGGGCGTTGGGACCGGCTGGGATCTTTCCAGCGACACCTACACATTGGCTGCCGGCGGCGTGATCAGGGACACGTTGGGCGGCGAACTGCGCGGTGGCCTCGGCGTCTCCTACCTGACCTCTGCCCGCGAAACCATGTACGGCCCCGGCAACAGTGCCGTCGACAATGGCTGGGCCTTCGCCGTCAACCTCGGCTACAAGGTCAACTGGTAAGCAATTTGAAATGCTGATTTCACAAAGCCGGGCGTTGCCCGGCTTTTTTTTGCCGGAATGTCAGCTTGTTAAGGCGCCGGATGCAGTGTGCGCATGCGCAATGTGAACATCCGGCTTGTGGCGATTCAGCAACAGTCTTGGGTGAAGCAATGCGCTAGAACGAGCCACGGTGAAATTGCCGTGTTCCCGCCATAAACCGGGAGCACTTCAATGTGGTCTCCGGACGCATTTTGGAATTTGGTTGAAGCAACCGCGCTTTGCGGAATGAAGAAGATGGGCACAAGCAAAATCTTGACAGTTAAACTGCCAAGTCGTCGTACGATGAATACGGCACTTGTGTCCGCGCATTCAGGCGCGGAATGTATTTGTGCACGGGCAATAGTGTCGGCGGGTGCCGGCGCTTTTGCCAAGGGCCGCGCGAGAGAAGCACGCTGCTATGCGGATTGATGTCGTTAGGACAGCCTTCCTGTCGGCCATCGTAGCCGTGGCGACCTTTGGCTTCGCAGGCGGAGCCATGGCGCTCGACGACAGGGTTTTTGACGATAATGGCGAGGTGAGAGCCAAGTCCAATCCTTGGGCTGTGTTCCAGTTCGGCTTCTCGGCCTACAAGAGCGGCCACAAGCAGCAGGCGGTCGAAGCCTATCGCTATGCCGCCGAGAATGGTCAGATCGGTGCCACCTGGAAACTTGCCCGCATGTATGCCGAGGGCGACGGCGTCGACCGGAACGATTTCGAGGCCTTCAAATTCTACAGCGAGATCGTCGAGCAGGATGTGGAGCCCGGCAGCCCCGAGGAAAGCTATGTGTCCGACGCCTTGTTTGCGCTGGGCAGCTATCTGAAGAAGGGCATCCCCGACAGCCCGATAAGGCCCAACAAGATGGCCGCGCAGGAATATTTCATGCGTGCCGCAGCCAACTACCGTAACCCGGACGCCCAGTTCGAGATGGGCAAGATGTTCCTGAAGGGCGACGGCGGCATGAAGGCCAGCATGCGCCAGGCCGGCCGCTGGTTCCAGCTTGCCGCCGAGAAGGGGCATGCCGGCGCGCAGGCCACCCTCGGCAACCTGCTGTTCCAGTCGGGCAAGGTTGTGCGCGGGCTGGCCATGATGACGGCTGCACTTGAGCGCGCCGCGCCGGTCGACCAGCCCTGGATCCGCGGAATGCAGGAAGAAGCCTTTGCGCTGGCTGGCGAGGCGGACCGCCGCACGGCGATCGCGCTTGCAGAAGACATCCTCACCAAGGGCTCGGCCCAGTAATCGAGGCGCGGACGCTGCGGTGCGCGCAAAGCGCGCCGATCGCCACCCGATCCTGGAATTTGCCTTTTCGAAGCTGGCTGAACGGGCAGAGCCGAATTTTGCCCGTTGCTTGATCTTGCCCCTATGCCGGCGCGAGGGCCAGTTCGGCTGCCACCGGCACGTGGTCCGAAGGCTTCTCCCATGCCCGGACATGCTTTTCGATCGACGCCGTCGAAAGGCGGTTGGCGGCCTCGGGCGACATCAGCAGGAAGTCGATGCGAATGCCGTTGTTCTTCTGCCAGGCGCCTGCCTGGTAGTCCCAGAAGGTGTAGGTGTCCGGCGCGTCTGTGACGGCGCGGGTCGCCTCGGTGAAGCCGAGATTGAGCAGGCGCCGGAACGCCTGCCGGCTTTCCGGCTGGAACAGCGCATCGTTCAGCCAGGTGTCCGGGTTGCGGGCGTCGATCGGCTGGGGAATGACGTTGTAGTCGCCTGCGAGAATCAGCGGCTCCTCGAGCGATAGACGGTCCCTGGCCCAGTTTTCCAGCCGCGCCATCCAGGACAGTTTGTAGGAAAACTTGTCCGTTCCAATCGGATTCCCGTTGGGCAGGTAGAGCGAAACGACGCGCAGCACGCCGTTGTCAGTCGAAAACACGCCTTCGATGAAGCGCGCCTGCTCGTCGCCGTCGTCGCCGGGGAGGCCGCGGTTTACCTCGTCGAAGCGCAGCTTCGACAGGATTGCGACACCGTTGAACCCCTTCTGGCCATGCGTCTCGACATTGTAGCCCAGCGCCTCGATCTCGGCGCGAGGAAACTGGTCATCGACTGACTTGATCTCCTGCAGGCAAACGATGTCGGGATCGCTGTCCTTCAGCCAGACCAGCAGGTTGCCGAGCCGCGCCTTGACGCCATTGATGTTCCAGGTGACGATTTTCATGAAAACCAAACGACTATTTCATCGAAATCCTTGGTAGTGGAAACCAGTGTGGAAGTCGATCCTGCATTGCCTCTGAGGCAGCGATGACCGCAGAAGCCTGAAAATTTCCCAACAAAAAAGGCCGCGTCGGCGGCCCTTTTTCTCCCGCGAATGGCGGACAGCTAGATCGAGAAGCTGGTGCCGCAGCCGCAGGACGCCACCGCGTTCGGGTTTCGGATCTGGAAGGACTGCCCCATGAGGTCGTCCACGAAGTCGATCACCGACCCCCCCATGTAAATCAGCGACAGGTCGTCGATCAGAACCGTGGCGCCATCGCGCTCGATGGCGACATCGTCGTCGTTGCGGTCGGAAACCAGGTCGAATTTGTACGAGAAGCCGGAGCAGCCGCCGCCCTCCACTGAAACCCGCAGCGCGACCTTGCCCGGCTCGTTGGCGATGATTTTGGCGATCCGCTTTGCGGCGGCTTCAGAAAGTTCTACATTCGTCATGGCTGTTTTGGCGTCAGCGCCCATCGGCGTCACCTTGCTTTCGCGTTGTTACCATAGGTATGAAGCGTCACAAGGCAAGTCAACCTGCGGCGGCAACGGACAATGGCGAACGAGCTTGGCGATATCGGCTTCGGCTACCGGCCACGCGCCTGTTATGCCTGCGACCCCGCCCGCTCGCGGGGGCGCCTGGTCCCGGAAAGCGAGAGCCCGACCCGCACGCCCTTTCAGCGGGATCGCGACCGCATCATCCATTCGACAGCGTTCCGCCGCCTAAAGCACAAGACCCAGGTGTTCATTGCGCATGAGGGCGACCACTATCGCACGAGGCTCACCCACACGATCGAGGTGGCGCAGATCGCGCGGGCTTTGGCGCGCGCGCTGCGCTGCGACGAGGACCTCGCGGAGGCCGTGGCGCTGGTGCACGATTTCGGCCACACGCCTTTCGGCCACACCGGCGAGGATGCGCTGAACGAGAAGATGGCGCAGTGGGGCGGATTCGATCACAACGCGCAGTCCTTGCGTGTGGTGACGCGGCTGGAGCGCCGCTACGCGGAGTTCGACGGCCTGAACCTGAGCTGGGAGACCCTGGAAGGGCTGGTCAAGCACAACGGCCCGCTGACCGATGCGGCCGGCAATGGGCTGAAGGGCAGGGTGCCGCAAGCAATTCTCGACTATTCGCAACTGCATGACCTCGAACTCGACAAGTTCGCCAGCCTGGAGGCGCAGTGTGCCGCGATTGCCGACGACATCGCCTACAACACCCATGACATCGACGACGGGTTGCGCGCAGGCCTGCTGACTTTCGAGATGCTGGACGAAGTGGCGCTGCCCGCCTCCATACTGCGAGCGGTGCGCGACTGTTACCCCGGGCTGGACTGGGCGCGGACCGGGCATGAGCTGATGCGGCGCCAGATCACCATCCTGGTGGAGGACGTCATCCGTACGGCAGTCGACCGCCTGGCAAGGCTGAATCCCCAGAGCACCCAGGACATCCACGACGCCGGCATGACGATCGCGACCTTCTCGAATGAAATGATCCCTGCCGAAAAGCAGCTGAAGGCGTTTCTCTACAAGAACATCTATCGCCACGAAGATGTGATGCGTGTGCGCGCCGGGGCCGACCAGATCGTTCGTGACCTTTTCGACGCCTATTTCAACGATCCGCGCACCATGCCCGAGGGCTGGCGCGAAGGGCTCGAGCGCGCGGAAGAAGGCGTCAAGGCGCGACATGTCTCGGATTTCCTGGCCGGCATGACCGACACTTACGCCATCAAGGAACATCGACGTCTGTTTGACCGGACGCCGGATTTGGGATAGGCGGAAAAATCGTTTTTCCGGCACAGGCCGGCTTGAACACCCGATTTTCCAGAGAAAGCCTCATGAACATTTTCGCCGATTTCAACGAGCGGATCATCAGAATCGTTGAAGCGCTCGACTTGAAGGACAAGGACGGCGGCATCGTCGACGTCACGCGCATTTCGGTCGAGCCGCCGCGAGATGCGAGCCATGGCGACCTGGCGACCAATGCGGCTATGGTGCTGGCCAAGCCGACCGGGCAGAACCCGCGCGCGCTGGCTGAAAAGCTCGCCGAGGAGCTGCGCAAGGACAAGGATATCGCCGCCGTCGATGTCGCCGGTCCCGGCTTCGTCAATCTGAGGCTCACTGATGGCTTCTGGCAGTCGCACCTGCAGTCGCTGCTGAAGCTCGGCACGGATTACGGCCGTTCCGCCAGCAGTGGCGTCAAGGTGAACGTCGAGTATGTTTCGGCCAACCCGACGGGTCCGATGCATGTCGGGCATTG
>JAEWHN010000213.1 GCA_023387775.1 Pseudomonadota bacterium
TCATCATGCTGTTCATGAGATAGGAGATCGTGATGGAAACGGTGCAGACCGGGCATCCGGTGGTGGAATCATCATCATCGGCCGTATCGTGGGGCCCGATCATCGTCGGTGCGATCGCTGCCATCGCGGCAACCCTGATCCTGATGCTGCTGGGGGCAGGCCTCGGCCTGAGCGTGATTTCGCCGTGGTCGATGCAGGGAGTGTCGGCCACCACCTTCGCCGTTTCGGCGGCGGTGTGGCTGATCATCGTCCAGTGGCTTTCTTCCGCCCTGGGCGGTTATCTGACCGGCCGGCTGCGCACCAAATGGGTGGGCGTGCATGACGACGAAGTGTTCTTTCGCGATACCGCGCACGGCTTTCTCGCATGGGCCCTGGCAACCGTGGTCATCACTTTCGTCGTCGGCTCGGGTCTGGCCTCGGCGGTGAGCAGCGGCGTACAGGCCGCTTCCACCGTTGCTTCCGGCGCGGCTCTGGGGGCAGGTAGCCAGGCTGCCGGCAGCAGCGGCGGCACGGCAGAGAATGCGACCGGCTATTTTGTCGACTCACTCTTCCGGCCGGCAAACCCGTCGCCGACCGCTCCGGAGGATCGACCGGCGGCAACTGCCGAGGCCACGAGGATCTTGTTGATGGGAGCGACGAGCGGGGAGATACCGGCCGAGGACCGAGGCTACCTGGTTACGCTCGTGGCGTCCCGCACCGGCCTGTCGCAGGCGGATGCCGAGGGCCGCGTGAATGCCGTTCTGCAACGCATCGCCGATACAAAAGCCAAGGCGAAAGAGGCGGCGGATACGGCTCGCAAGGCCGGGCTGACACTGTCGCTCGTTGCCTCCATGTCCCTCCTGATAGGAGCCTTCATTGCGGCCGTTGCCGCGTGCGTGGGGGGAAATGAGCGCGACCGGCGAGAGACGCTGATAGGGTAGGCGGATTGTGGCTTATAATGGAAGCAGGAGCCGTTTCGCGGCTCCTGCTTGTTTCAGTGACGCTGCGCCCGTCTCGTTGATCAGCCTCAATGATTCGGTCGGTGGCATACGGTCACTTTCTTGGTGACCATATGGTTGTGCCGCCATTCACGGGTCACTTCCGTGTGGCAGCCGTGGCGATGATGACGGCGATATCCCTCGTCGTAGTCCCGCTCGCGATATTCGGGACGGCCGTGGCGCTCCTGCATTCCGCCCTGGTATTCCTGATGTTCGTATTGCGCGGCGGCAGCCAGCGGGAGGGTCAGCAGGGCACCGGCCGCCAGAACGCATACTCTGAGCAAGTCTTGCATGGCGATCTCCTGATCGAATGTCCGGTAACCAACCTCACGCAACTGCTAGAGTTCCCCATGCGGCCTCATTTTTCCGGCGCAGCGGCAGCACCCAGCATTTCCAGCGCGGTCCGGTATTTTTCGCCACCATCGGCTGAATGCTCGCAAGCCCTCAGATTGTCCCGCAGATCGGCAATCTTGACCGGCAGCGCCAACGGGTTCGATGCCGCACGTCGCACGAAATCGAGATAGTCTTCATCTTCCCGGCGCGTCAGCGCATCCACGGCGTCGACTATGCGGGCTGAAAAACCTTTCTCGCGCAGCTGCTGCAGGGTGATTTCTGACTTCTCCACCACATCGTGGAGCAGGGCGACTATCTTTTGATCGTCCTCGCTCACGGAAGCCGCCACGCGCAGAACATGGCGGATGTATTCTTCACCGTTCTTGCCAGTCTCGCCGATGTGGGCGGCCAGGGCTGTCGACAACGCGTTCTCAAAAGGGCTCATGGCGTTCCATATGCCTCCAATCAGGCAAGAACCGAGGCCATTGTCCAAGGTTCCAAACTGGCGCGACAGGCCGCCCGGCGGAGGGGCACCCGGCGCTTGTTCTCGAATTGGCGGTAGACGGGCCGCGGAGTTGCAGCCATTCTAGGCTTGTCAGCTTCCTTGGGGGACGAGAAGTGCACGCCCGAGGAAAACCGCCATGCCCACAAGCAATCCTTACTTGACCGGCGCCGACCTGGAGAAGATCAAACGCGTTCTCGCAGCAAGCGGAGAGCGGTTGCCGCAAAGCGGCTCGCCGCTGGATTCCGAAGCGGCGAAGCATCTGATGCGGGTGTTTCAGGAAGGTGTCACCGACGAACGCGCCCTGGCCGAGGCGCTGGACCAATACATCGCCAGGCGGCGCGGCTGGCAGCACGGCCAATCCGGCTAAGGGGCGGCCTTATGCGCGGTCGCGCGGTCACCAGATCAAGCGAGCCAGATATGAACTCGGCCGTGCGATTGGCACGGCCGAGTTGGCGGTTTTCCGAGCGTGGCGGCAGAACGCTTGCTGCGGCCCGGTTTAAGCGGCTGCCCGGGCTCGTTCATTGGCCCCGGCTTCGGCCAGCTTGGTCAATGCCGCGTCGGTCTTGGCTTCCTCGGCCAGCGTCTGGTCAAGCAGCCGCTCGGCATCCTTCATTCCGAGTTCGGCTGCCCAGCGCTTGAGCGTTCCGTACCGGGTGATCTCGTAATGCTCCACCGCCTGGGCCGAAGAGATGAGCCCGGCGTCGAGGGCCGGCGTATTCTTGAACTCGTCCGCGATCTCCTCGCCTTCCGAGATGATGCCTTCGATCGCCTCGCATGTCTTGCCCTGAGCTCGCTTGCCCAGGATCTCGAAGACCTGCTGAAGGCGCTCGACCTGGCCCTCGGTCTCCTCCAGATGCTTCTGGAAGGCCTGCTTCAGCTCCGCAGACTTGGCGGCCTTGGCCATCTTCGGCAGCGCCCGCAGAATCTTCCGCTCTGCGTAGTAGATGTCCTTCAGCGTGTCGTAGAAAAGATCTTCAAGCTTTTTCTCAGCCATCGCCTATTCTCCTTCTCTCTTTGGCGCCGAACGGGGCGTTTCTGCTTCGGCCCGCGAATTCGTGCCGACATTGTTGCCCGTTGGGCTAATGCCAGTGGCCTGTTGAGGTTCCCGATTTCATGAAACAATTTCCGCAAGATGCCCCGGAACTGGCCGGCGCCACCGAACGCCCGAAGGAAGGGCGGACGGTACACGGAAAGCGAGCTTCCGCCGCTACTTTTTCGGCTCCGAGCCCCGGTCCCGGTTGCCTTCGTCGGTCAGGCTCCAGCCCTCGCCTTCGTAAAGCGTCCGCTGGTTCTGCAGGTCGACCGCGCCGTTCGAGACCAGGATCGACCTGACCGCCTCGGCATGCTTTTCCTCGACCCCGGTAACGCTCACGATCGCTCCGCCGCGGCGAATTCCTTCGGCATAGACGCCGGCGTCATCCTTATCGACGCCTGCATCCACGAGGGCTCCGACCAGCCGACCGGCTACGCCGCCGACCACCGCACCTGCGGCAGCGCCCGCGAGCGTCGCGGCAAGCCAGCCTGCCGCGACAACCGGGCCAACGCCCGGGATGGCCAGAATTCCCAGGCCGGCCAGCAGGCCGCCTGCACCGCCGGCGACCGCGCCGGCACCTGCGCCGGCGCCCGTGGCCGCGTCGCTATGCGCGTCGCCCGGCTCCTCTCGTCCGACATATGCAATATCGGAACTCGCGATCCCTTCCTCTTCGAGGCTATTTACAGCCGAGCGTGCCGCGCGGTTGGTGATGAAAAGTCCCGTCACCGTCTGCATCGCCATCTCCTCATTGCCCGCTTCCGGTTCTTTCCGGTTTCGGCGCCTTGAAAGGCAATTGCTGCTCTTCCAGCACCCGCCAAGTCCCGGGCCTGCTCAGAGCCACGAACGATGGTTCGAGCCGGTGCGGCGAGCGACTTCCCGGCCCTTTGGGCGCCGATTTCCCGACAGCAGGCGCTTTAGCAGTGGTGGCGGCGCGAAGGGCTTCAACTCGGGCGCGACGCTTTCGGCCTCGGGCGCACGGCGCTTGCGCAGCCGCGCCGCGTCCTGCAGCATGGTGCCAGCCCAGCGATAGACGTTGTTGGTGCGCACAACGTCGCGCAGCCGTGTCATGCGCTCGCGCTGTTCCTCCTGCGGCATGGTTATGGCGCGCAGCATTGTTTCGCCCATCGCGGTGGGATCGAAGGGGTTGACTATCAGCGCGTCGAGAAGTTCCTGCGAGGCGCCTGCGAAGGTGCTGAGGATCAGCACGCCCTGTTCGTCGTCGCGGGAAGCGACGAATTCCTTCGCCACCAGGTTCATGCCGTCGTGCAGGCTGCTCACCACGCAGGCGTCGGCCGCACGATAGGCGGTGTAGACATCGGGCTGGTTGTTGTGCTCGTCCAGGAACAGGATCGGGCGGTAGGTTTCATTGCCAAAGCGCTCGTTGAACGCCTCCACGAAGGCCAGGCACTCTTCGTGGAGGTGCTTGTAGGCTGGCAGAACACCACGGCTGGGCGCCGCGATCTGAAGAAACGCGACCTTGCCGACCCATTCCGGATGGCGCAGGAACAATTGTTCGAGGGCGTGGAAGCGGTCGATGATGCCCTTCGTGTAATCCATGCGCTCGACCCCTACGAGCAGCTTGGTTTCCGGAGAAAGGCCGAAGCGTGTAATCAGCTTTTCCCTGCATTCCTCTACGGAAGGCAGATCTTCCAGCGTCGTCGGCGGCCATTCTATGGAAATGGGGTAGGGGTGCACCAGCGTGCTCTGTCCGCCGTAGCAGATTGCCGAATGCTCGCGATCGATCCTGCTTTCCAGAAAGCGGTCGACGCTGTCGGTGAAATTGTTGCAGTGGAACTGGATGTGGAAACCCACGATGGAACTGCCGAGCAGCCCGTCCAGTATCTGCTCGCGCCACGGGCAGATGCCGAAGACCTCGGAATTCGGCCAGGGGATATGCCAGAAGGTGATGATCGTCGCATCCGGCAGCGCATTCCGGATCATGCGCGGCAGAAGGGCAAAGTGATAGTCCTGAACCAGCACCACCGGAGCCGAACTGGTTGCCTCCTTCACGATCCGGTCGGCGAACTTCTGGTTGACCGCCTTGTATGCCTCCCAGTCGGATTCGCGGAATATGGGCCTGGTAAAGGCGATGTGGCAGAGCGGCCAGAGCCCCTCATTGGCGAAGCCGAAATAGTAGCCTTCCTGTTCCTCCTCGCTCAGCCAGATGCGGCTGAGCGTGTAGGCCGGCCGGCCGGGAGGGACCTGAACCCGGTCATGCTCGTCGACAACGAGGTGGTCTGCGGAGCCGCCTCCATGCGCTATCCAGGTTCCCGAGCAGGCGCGCATCACCGGCTCCAACGCCGACACGAGCCCGCTTGCCGGAATGCAGAGCTCGACCTTCCCGTCGTTCAGATTGTGGATGTAGGGTTCGCGGTTGGAGACGAGAATGATCTCCGCGCCTGGCAGTTCGCAGCCTATCACCTGCCGCATCATTTCCGGCGACCAGGTGACGAGTGGAGCGTCTGCCCCTCGATTGTTCTGCTCGAATTCGGGCAGCAACTGCTGCGGAGCCTCGTCGAGCGGCCGGTTTTGCGGCCCGGCCCGCAGCGCGGGCATATTCCGCATGGCGGCGAAGGACGTCCAGATCGCTGCAACCGAAATGCAAAGAGCAGCGGCTGCCAGCCCCATGACGGCTAGAAATGCTGTTTCAATAGTCATACCGCTCGTGGCGTTTGCAAATGTCTCGAACGGTCTCAGCCCGCTCTGGTAGCGAACTCTCCGCGGCCCCAGGGGTTCCCGCCGGCCTTCTAATTTTTCAGCTGCGCACCACCAGGGTCGCCAGTCCTTCGTCGCGAGAGTCGAGGAAGGCTGCGACGCGATCGCCGACGCGCTGGAAGTGAAGGTCGACCCGAACGTCTCCTACGCTGAGGCGCCTGACGGACAGCCGGTCGATGCCGATGGGCAATCTCGGGCGGTTTACGTGGATCTCGCCCTCGAACCCGTCGATTTCCAGCCCAAGGCAGGCCTGCATGAGCATGAATGCAGAGCCGGAAGACCAGGCCTGCGGCAGGCAGGCAACGGGATAGGCCACCGGGGCTTCGCCGGGCGCTCGCGTGAAGCCGCAAAACAGCTCGGGCAGGCGCATGTTGAAATGCACGGCGGCCTCGAACGTGCCGCTCATCAGCCTCACCACGCCGTCGCGCATGCCGTACCGAGCCATTCCGGCGCCGCATATGGCGGTGTCATGCGGCCATATCGAGCCGTTGTGATACGACATCGGATTGAACGGCACTTCGTCGTCGGCAAGGGTGCGGATGCCCCATCCGGTGTGGAATTGTGCCGTCAGCAGCTGGTCGACCAGAATGCGGGCGCGTTCCGTAGACGGAAGCTCTACATAGAGCAGGTGGCCTGCGTTCGAGGCACGCACCCGACACTGCCTGCCATCGCCGTCCAGGGCTATGGCGTAAAAGCCATCCTCGGCCATCCAGAAATAGCGTTCCACGGACTCGCGCATGCGTTCGGCACGTTCCGTCCAGTGGTCCGCAAGCGCAAGCTCGCCGCGCCGCGTCGCAAGTTCTGCCAGACCGCGATAGGCCGCGAAGACGTAGCCCTGAACCTCGATCAGCGCTATGGGCCCCTTCGGCATCGAACCGTCTGCATGAAAAACCGCATCGAAGCTGTCCTTCCAGCCCTGGTTGAAGAGCCCGGATTCGGCGGCGCGCTGATAGGCGATGAAGCCGTGCTCGTGGAGGGCCCCGACCGAGTCGATCCAGCCGGCTGCCGCCCGCAGGGACGGCCAGATGCTGTCGATGAACTCCATGTCGCCGGTCCGTCGAGCGTAGGCGCTGGCCAGGTAGACATAGAGCGGCGTGGTGTCTACACCGCCGTAATACCGGCCGAAGGGAAGTTCGCGCAGCGCCGCCATCTCGCCCTTGCGGGTTTCGTGCAGGATCTTGCCGGGCTGGGAGTCGCTGAACGGCAGCGTCTCGGTCGCCTGGTGCTGCGCCAGAAAGGCGAGCACGCCTTTCGCGAGGCCGGGATTCAGCCACAGCATCTGCAGTGAGGAAATGACGCCGTCTCGCCCGAAGGCGGTGGAGAACCAGGGAATGCCCGCATATGGGTATGGGCCCGTGGGCAATTCGGTGGTGAGCAAGGCGATATCGGCGCGCGCCCGCGACATCCAGTCGTTGAAAACCCGGCCCGAACTGTAAAGGGTCGCGCCGTGCCGGCGCTTGGAGCGCATTTGCCAGCGCGCTCGCGCCGCCGCGGAGCGATAGCGTTCGCGGCTGGGAAGCTCGATCTGTTCCGCCCCGACTTCTATGAACAGCGTATGTGCGCCGTGCCGTGGCACAGACAGGCGGAATTCCGCACGCGAGGTGCTCAGCTCGCGCGGGCGCTCGGAGAACGAGATGACCGACTGCCGAACCAGGCCGTCCAGCCCTTCGTAGCACAGGGCAACAGTTTCTCTTGATGTCTTGCTGGCGCTGATTTTCCCGCGCTTCAGACGCCTGCTTCCGCGGACTTCGAACATGTCGCGGAAGTCTGCGTCGAACTCTAGCTCCATGGGAACCTGCACGGTGCGGTCGCCGTAGTTTGCCAGTCGGATCCGTTCGAACAATCGATCCTGCCAGAGCAACCGGGAGCGCTCGATATGGATCACGCCCTGCGGCATGCTGGAGTCCGGTTCGACCTCCAGCGGCATGTTCGTCAAATTGGCGTTGAAGATAATGTTGTCCTGGCTGAGCGAGGCGCCGAGCAGGGTCGGCTCCTTGTCGCCGATGGTAAGGCAGAGCAACGAAAGGACGCGCGTGTCGTCGCGGAACAGGCCATCGCCCCGTCCACGGATGTCGCCCCGGTCATTGGTGACAATGAAGCAGTCGCCGTGTTTCAGGGCAAACTGCTTGAGTGGGTTTCTCGGCGGCATCTTGTCAATTGCAGCAAGTGCGACTGCCGGATCGAGCTGGCGTTCGTCGAGTTCTGCCATGATGAGTTTCCCATAACTCGGATCATCCTGCCGTCGGACCGAGGGGGTAGGGACCCTAAAAGTCCAGCAGACGAGTGTAGGCGTCGACATATTGCCTGACCATTCGGTCGGCGCCAAAGCGCTGTTCGAACGCCGCGCGAACTTGCGAGCGGTCAAGCCTTGCGACACGATGGACAGCTTCCACCGCGGCTTCCGTGCTGTCAACGACAGCCCCGGTCACACCCTCGTCGATGATCTCCTCCATTGCACCCTGGTTCCAGGCCACCACCGGCGTTCCCACCGCCATGGCTTCGATGACCACAAGCCCGAAAGGTTCTGGCCAGTCGACGGGAAAGAGCAAAGCCGCGGCGTTGCCAAGGAATTCCACCTTTTCGGCCTCGCCGATCTCGCCGACGAATTCGACATTCTCTCCATCGATCAGGGGTTCGACGGTCTCGTGGAAATATGCCCTGTCATCCCTGCCGATCTTCGCGGCGATCCTGAGGCGATAGCCAGTCCTGCGGGCGATCTCGATCGCCCTGTCCGGCCGCTTGTCGCGAGCAATGCGCCCGAGAAACGCCAGGTATCCCCCTGAGCCGTTCCAAACCGGCTGGTCGCGGTAGGGCAGGCCGTGGTGGATGGTGGCGAGCCATCTGGCTTCGGCAAGGGGTTTTCTCTGACTGTCCGAAATCGAAATCATCGGGAATTCGTTCCACCGCCTGTAGGCGTCGGGAAGATCGCGGTAGTCGAGGCGGCCGTGAGGGGTCGTCACCGTCTTGTGCGCCATGTTTTCGAAAAACGGGAAGTGCAGGAAATGGCTCAGATGAAAGTGGATGATGTCGAATTCCGACGCCCGCTTCCGCACCTCGTCGAGCATCGTGAAATGGGCCGCGATGGAGGATGTGTGGGGATGCGGATCAAGCCGCAGGGCGCAGTCGCGGGTAGCGACCAGGCTGGCGCGGGTGACTGAATCGCCGCTTGCAAACAGCGTGACCTCATGGCCGAGATCGACCAGGCCGTCCGCGAGATAGGAAACTATCCGCTCGGTTCCGCCATAAAGCCGGGGCGGAACGCTCTCCGCAAGTGGCGCGACCTGCGCAATCCTCATCACTCGTCTCTCGTCGCCCACATGCTCCATGTCATGGTGCTGAAATCGATTACTGCCTCGATTGGTTCCAAGTTCGGGGCTGGCGCGAGTGTCTTGTCGATCAGGGGAACGAAAGCCGAGCTTCGCCGGTTAGACGGAGGACCAGCAACGGGACCGACGCACAATGAAAGCCTTAGCTCTTGCCACGGACTACGACGAAACCCTTGCCGATGAAGGCTCCGTGTCGGCCGAGGCCTTCGATGCGCTGACGAGGTTCAAGAATTCCGGGCGGAAGCTGATCCTGGTGACCGGGCGTGAACTGCCGGACCTGAAGCTCACCTTTCCAGCGCATGCGATATTTGACAGGATCGTCGCGGAAAACGGCGCGCTGCTTTATGCGCCCGCGACGGAAAACGCACGCCTGCTGTCCCCTCCGCCGCCGCCGATATTCGTCGAGCGCCTGCGCCAGAGAGGCGTGGCGCCGCTGTATGTCGGGCGAACAATAGTGGCCACGCTGGTTCCCAATGAAACGATAGTTCTGGAAGAGATCAGACGACTGGGACTGGAACTCGAGATCATATTCAACAAGGGCGCCGTCATGGTGCTGCCCACCGGCATTAACAAGGCGACCGGGCTGGCCGCGGCGCTCGAGGAGCTCGAGCTTTTGCCGCAGGATGTGGTGGGCATCGGCGACGCCGAAAACGATCATATGTTCCTGCGCTCGGTCGGCTACAGCGTGGCAGTTGCCAACGCGCTTCCGGCAGTCATCGAAACGGCCAGCCACACCACAACGGCCGCCCGCGGTGCCGGCGTGGCCGAGATGATCGGCAAGATCCTTTGCTCGGATCCTGAATTCACCAATACCGCTCTATAGCGCGGCTTCGGTTCCGATCCGCGGGCGACCAAGGAACAAAGCGGCGGCTGGAGTGTTTTTTGGCGATATGATCGAGCGAGGACAGGACCATGCGTAGAGCAATCATTGCAATCGCTGCCACTGCTGCGCTGATTGGTATCGGGCAGGCGCAGACCCCCGAAGCAAATGTTGCGGGGGATTTCGTCACCGTCCAGCCGACGGATATTCTTAGCTACAACCTGATTGGCCTGAACGTCACCAATAACCAGAACGAGACGGTCGGCGAAATTAAGGACCTGGTTTTGTCGAACAACACCCTTGCCGGATACATCATGTCGGTAGGCGGCTTTCTGGGCATGGGGGAACACTATGTGGCGGTCAGCCCGAGCGCGGTGAAAATCGACTATCAGGAAAACAACAAGAAATGGGTGGCGACGATGAACGCCACGAAGGACCAACTCAAGGCGGCGCCGCAATTCAAATATGAAGGTCGGTGGAAACGCTAGGCCGCACGCATTTGTGCAGACGAGCGCAACGGGAGCGCTGTCGGCGTTTCCCGTTTTGCTCGAAGTGACTGGCAGAGCCGGCTTTTCGACGGCGTGATCGACAGACGACCGCGACCGGATGCCTGAGTAGTGCCGCGCATGCCAATCGAGGATAGACAAGTTCGCCAGGAAAGCCGCAGAACGCTCTGCGCGGCATCCCTGCTTTTTGCGATCGTGCCGCCTGCGGGAGCGGCCGCGGCGGCCGAAGCGCCCGTGGGCTTCGCGGGCTCCGGCGAAGGAACCTTTGTTCTTGCAATCGTCCTCCTGCTGGTGGTGGGCCGGGGTCTCGGCGAGATCTTCCAGCGCTTCGACCAGCCGGCGATCGTTGGCCAGTTAATCGGCGGCATCCTGCTAGGGCCGTCGCTGTTCGGCTGGCTGTTCCCTTCTGTTCAGCACTTCATATTTCCACTCGACGCCCCTCAGAAGACCATGATCGAGGCGGTGGCCCAGCTCGGGATCTTGTTGCTGCTCATGCTGACCGGCATGGAAACCGACCTCAAGCTGGTGCGCAAGGTGGGCGCCTCGTGCCTGTCGATCTCCGCCGCGGGCATTGCGATCCCCTTCGTTCTCGGCTTCACGTTTGCGTCGTTCTTGCCCCCGTCGCTGCTGCCGAACCCGGACCAGCGCCTGGTTGCCGGGCTGTTCCTTGGCACGGCACTTTCGATCTCGTCGGTGAAGGTCGTGGCAATGGTGGTCCGCGAGATGAACTTCATGCGGCGGAACCTGGGGCAGATAATCGTTTCCTCGGCGGTTCTCGAGGACACCATCGGCTGGCTTACCATAGCGGTAACCTTTGCCATTGCGACCCATGGCACGGTGCAGCCCCTGAGCTTGCTGGCCACGATAGCGGCAGTGGCCTTGTTCATGGTCTTCAGCTTCACGGTTGGGCGACGCCTGGTGTTTTCGATGATCCGCTGGAGTAACGACAGCTTCCAGAGCGAATTCGCCGTGATAACCGTGATCCTCGTCATCACCGGCATCATGGCCTGGACCACCAACCTGATTGGCGTGCACACGGTGCTTGGCGCCTTCGTGGCGGGCGTCCTGATCGGTGAATCGCCGATCCTTTCGGGCCACATCGAAGCGGAATTGCGTGGCGTGATCACCGCATTGTTCATGCCGGTGTTTTTCGGAGTGGCCGGGCTGTCGGCAGACCTTACCGTGCTGGCGGACCCGACACTCGCGATGCTTACCGTAGTTCTCATCGCGATCGCCAGCATCGGCAAGTTCAGCGGCGCTTTCCTGGGTGGAAAGCTCGTCGGCATGTCGGGGAAGGAAGCGATGGCGGTAGGCTGCGCGATGAACGCACGCGGCTCGACCGAGGTCATCGTGGCGAGCATCGGCCTGTCGATGAACATCCTGTCGCACACCCTTTTCACCATGATCGTCACCATGGCGATTTGCACGACGCTGGCGATGCCGCCGATGCTGCGCTGGGCGCTGCGGCGGCTGCCGATGACGCCTGAGGAGAAGGAGCGCATCGACCGCGAAGCCTTGGACGAACGCGGCCTCGTTGCCCGGCTGGAGCGCTTGCTGGTCATCGTGGACGACAGCGCCGTGGGGAAGTTCACCGCACGCCTGGCAGGAATACTTGGAGGCAGCAGCGGCATGCCGATCACGCTCCTGCGCCAGGGCAAGCGTCCTGCGGCGGCGGCGTCCGAACGAATCCAGCCGGAAGAGCACGTGAGACAGCTGAAGCGGGCAGCAAAGACAAGCGCCGACGCCGTGCAGAAGGGCGAGGGCACCGCCGTCGAAGAGGTGCATCTGACAGCTCGCGACGAGAGCCCGGTTACTCCCGAGACCGTCGCCGACGAGGCCCGCAAGGGCTATGACATGCTTTTCGTGGGGCTGGCTGGAGCACGGGGCGAGGATGCGGCATTCGCCCCAGGGCTGGGCGACATCGTCGCCGGTTTCGAAGGCGGGTTATGCCTCGTGCTGCAAGGCACCGGCACCGGAATGCCGCGCCTCAGCAGCACGTCGACCATTCTCGTCCCCGTCAATGGAACCGAGGTGGCGCGCCGCGCGGCGGATTTGGCCCTGGCGCTGGCCCGGCCAAGCAAGGCAAAGGTGAGGGCGCTCTATGTCGCCCGACAAGGAAGAGAAAGTGCTCGGCGGCCATGGATGTCGCGCTGGCGGGAAGAAGCGCTGCTGAAGGAGATCGTGGAACTCGCAAACCGCTACGACGTGCCTGTCCAGACCGCGATCCGAATGCACGCCAACCCAGACAAGGTCATCTGCCGGGAGGCGAATCAGGCTTCCCTGGTGATCATGGGGGCTGCGCAGCGGCCTGGCCCGGAACTTTCCTTCGGCCATACAGCAACCTCCGTGGTGGCCGAGTGCCCGCAGCCGATCGTTCTGGTCGTGACCGAACGCGTGCCTTCCGACAAGGCGGCCGACGGAAGGAAGCCGGAGGGGCGTGCCACCCGAAAGTCGAGCTGATTGGCGCGGGCTGCGCAGCATCTGCGCACCGGTGGCACTGCGGTTCCGCCGCGGTGAACTCGTCCGATATTTGAACGTCAGTGGTCCGACGCAGCGGTGGGGGTTTGCCCTCTCGAGCCTGAAATATTGCCGGACAGACGCGGTTTTGCCCACGCGTTGATGGGTAATATCCCCGAATTGCTCATGGTTAACCAATCGTTAACACTGAAATACTGTGAG
>JAEWHN010000015.1 GCA_023387775.1 Pseudomonadota bacterium
GGGTTCGGTGGACCTCGGCATCACTGGCGAGGATCTTCTGCGCGAGACGTTGGCCGACTGGGAGACGCGCGCCGAGATCGTGGCACGGCTGGGCTTCGGCCACGCCGACGTGGTGGTGGCTGTGCCCGAGGTCTGGCTCGACGTCGACACCATGACCGACCTCGACGACGTTGCGGCGGATTTCCGCCAGCGCCATGGGCGCCGCCTTCGGATCGCCACGAAATACTGGCGGCTGACGCAGCAGTTCTTCTCGCAGAAGCACGGCATCCAGGTCTATCGCATCGTGGAAAGCCTTGGCGCGACCGAGGGCGCGCCGGCCGCCGGCTCGGCCGACGTGATCGTGGACATCACCACCACCGGCTCGACGCTGCGCGCCAACCACCTGAAGATCCTGAACGACGGCGTCATCCTGCGCTCGCAGGCCTGCCTCGTCGCCTCGCGCAAGTCGCGCAGCGTCAACGACGAAGGCGCGCTGGTATCGATCGCGGAGGCGGTAGCGGCAGCTACGCGCTGACCGTTCAGTCGCGCTGGGGCAGGATCACGTCGCTCAGGCCGCGCACGATCTTGGCCAGTTCCAGGCACTCGTCGTGGCGCAGGCTGTTGCGCCGCCAGGCCAGGCACACGGTGCGCGCGGGAACGGGCTCCATGAAGGGCACGACCTTCAGGTCGCGAATGCCTCGCGCCGCCCCCATCGCCATTTCGGGAATGAGCGTGACGCCCAGCCCGTGCGCCACCATCTGCAATAGCGTCGTCAGGCTGGTTGCGCCGTAGCTGGCCATGGCCACAGGCTTCACGCTATGGCACACCGCCAGCGCCTGCTCGCGCATGCAGTGACCTTCCTCCAGCAGCATCAGCCGCTCCAGCGCCGGGCTGTCGGGCGCGACCGGCGGCGCGGCAAAGCCGGGA
Organism: Pseudomonadota bacterium; assembly: GCA_023387775.1. Lineage (GTDB taxonomy): Bacteria > Pseudomonadota > Alphaproteobacteria > Rhizobiales > Rhizobiaceae > Pseudaminobacter. The sequence goes on from JAEWHN010000015.1 coordinate 907, forward strand.
TCGTCCTGCGACACCGCAAGAAAGAAGCGGTCGCGGAACAATTGGTCGGTGGCCAGTCCCGGATAAACAAGCGGCAAAGCGGCGATGAAGCCGTCCAGGCGTCCCGCTGCCGTTTCCTCGGCCAGCGTTGCCGTCACCGCCTCGCGCAATTCCAGCACGAGGGCTGGAAAACGCTCTTTCAGGACAGGCAGCACATGGGGCAGCAGGTAAGGCGCGATCGTCGGGATGATGCCGAGCCGGAACCGGCCTTCCATCGCCGAGCGGCCGCGACGGGCGATGCTCTCCACATCGCGTATGCCGATCAGGATCGCCTCGATGCGCGGCCGCAGCATGTGCGCTTCCTCGGTCATGCGCACCATCTTGCCGCCGCGCTCGAACAGCTGGCAGCCGAGCTTCTCCTCCATCTCCGCGATCTGGGCCGAAAGCGCAGGCTGCGTCACGCCGGCCAGTTCCGCGGCACGGCCGAAATGCAGCGTCTGCGCCAAGGCATCGAAATACTGCATCTGGCGTACGGTAAGTGTGATCATAGGAAAATGTTATCGATCTGAGTAGAAAAGGCAATTTGTTTTTATGGATCGTGCGGCCTAGTCTGGAATTGTTCCAGACTGTGGCTCGCGCGGCGAGCCGCCCAAGGACAGAAATCGATAAAACCTTGCTTGATAAGGAGGCCGACGCGATGACCAAGCCCACAATGACCACTTCTGCCGGGGCGCCCATTCCGGACAACCAGAATTCCATCACCGCCGGTGAACGCGGCCCAGTGCTGCTGCAGGACTATCAGCTCATCGAGAAACTGGCGCACCAGAACCGCGAGCGCATTCCCGAGCGCCCGGTTCACGCCAAGGGCTGGGGCGCGCATGGCGTCCTCAAGATCACCGGTGACATCTCGAAATACACCAAGGCTAAGGTGCTTCAGCCCGGCGCCGAGACGCCGATGATCGCGCGCTTTTCCACCGTCGCCGGCGAGCAGGGGGCAGCCGATGCCGAGCGCGACGTGCGCGGTTTTGCGCTGAAATTCTACACCGAGGACGGCAACTGGGACCTGGTCGGCAACAACACGCCGGTCTTATTCGTGCGTGATCCGGTCAAGTTCCCGGACTTCATTCATACGCAGAAGCGCCACCCCAAGACCAATATGCGCTCCCCCACCGCGATGTGGGACTTCTGGTCGCTGAGCCCCGAAAGCCTGCACCAGGTGACGATCCTGATGTCGGATCGTGGCCTGCCGACCGACGTGCGCCACATCAATGGCTACGGCTCCCACACCTATTCGCTGTGGAACGATGCCGGCGAGCGCTACTGGGTGAAGTTCCACTTCAAGACCATGCAGGGCCACAAGCACTGGACCAACGAGGAAGCCGAGAAGGTGATCGGCAAGACGCGCGAGTCGACGCAGGAAGACCTCTACAACGCGCTCGAGCGTGGCGAATTCCCGAAGTGGAAGGTCCAGGTCCAGATCATGCCCGAACTGGATGCGGAAAAGACGCCGTACAACCCGTTCGACCTGACCAAGGTCTGGCCGCATGCCGACTATCCGTCGATCGACATCGGCATCATGGAGCTGAACCGCAACCCGGAGAACTATTTCGCCGAGATCGAGAATGCGGCATTCTCGCCGTCGAACATCGTGCCGGGCATCAGCTTCTCGCCCGACAAGATGCTGCAGGCGCGCATCTTCTCCTACGCCGACGCCCACCGCCACCGTCTCGGCACGCATTATGAGACGATCCCGGTGAACCGGCCGAAGAAGGAGGTCCACCACTACCATCGCGATGGACAGATGAACACGTTCGGCGGCATCAAGACTGGCAATCCGGATGCCTATTACGAGCCGAATTCCTTCGGCGGCCCGGTCGAGCTGCCCTCCGCCAAGGAGCCGCCGCTGAAGATCTCCGGCGATGCCGACCGCTATAACCACCGCATCGGCAATGACGACTACAGCCAGCCGCGCGCCCTCTTCAACCTGTTCGACGAGGGCCAGAAGAACCGGCTGTTCTCCAACATCGCCGCTGCGATGAAGGGCGTGCCGGAGTTCATTGTCGAGCGCCAGCTCGTGCATTTCGACAAGGTCCATCCGGACTATGGCAACGGCGTCCGCCGCGCGCTCTCGGCGGCCGACGGCAAGGAGCGGCCGGCGATCTCGGTGACCGACAAGACACCGCAGGAAGCCGCCGAATAGGGCAGGCCGAATCCGGAATTGTGAAAGGACAGGCGCGGAGCGTTCCGCGCCTGTCTTCTTTTCATCCGAAAATGTAATTTGCCGCCGACGGCGAGTGCCGCTATCAATTGTGATTGAAATTTTGAATTGTCGGTTGCGCGCATAGCTTCGTTCCAAGTCGTCCGAGCGAAGAGCTTGCCAAGTGATAGTGCGAATACCAGGGGGAATTCGGTTCAATCCAGCATATCGGCGGGGCTTTCATGTATGTTGCTGATGGGTGGCACGTGTTCGCAAGGGCGGCTTGCAACCGCACGGCTTTGTTGGCGGCAGTCGTAGTCTGGTTTGCCAGCGGCCCCGCACTCGCTGACGAGCTTTCGTCGCAGCATGCGGAAGAGAAGGCCCCCGCGGCCGCCCCCAAACCGTGGACGTTCAGCCTGGAACTCAGCCCTGAAGTCTACGCGATCAACAACGGCAGCAATCACGCGGGAAGCCTGAACAATATCTACTACAAGGCAGGCCTGTCATATCGGTCCGAGGAAGGTTTCCTCGGCGGCGTCTCGTTTCAACATTCGATCAAGGCCAGCGGCGGCTCGCAATATTATTCGGAGGCGACGGTTGGCTACCGATGGAAGTGGACCGAAGACTTTTCGCTGACGCCCAGCGGCGGCGCCGGCTACACCTGGCAGCAAACCGGCATCATCCAGGGCGCGGACACCAACGCCGACATCGGCTACTACGTCATCTATCTCGCCGGCGACCTGAAAATGACGCCCAAGCTTACGTGGAACGCCTTCAATCTTCGCTACCGCAACGGTTTCGATGCAACCTGGGTGACCCCCAAGGTGTCCACCGGCCTGACCTACGAGGTGAACAGTTCCAAATCGCTGTTCATGAATGTCGGCTACGCCTGGAAAAAGCTGGCCACGGACACCCCGCCCTACGACGAGCTTTCCGGGGACAAGATCAACCTGGCGGTCGGCTTCAAGCACTCGTTTTAAGGCCTGCGCGCAAGGCACCGAATGCATCGGAACTGCGAACTGGCTGTTCAGCCGCGCCGAGCAGTCAGTGGCAGGTTTTTACTCTTTCCATCACCACCTGACCGTGCCGATGGCGCCTCACCGTGCGATAGGAGCACGGGCGGTCCATACGGTGCGGGCTGTGCATACGCTGGCTGGGTGGCAAGGGGCGGCTCGTCGTGGTTTCCGTGGCGGTGGCGGCATGGGCAGGCAGGCCGCAGGAAAGCGCAGCCGCTGCCGTGATGATGGAGGCAAGGAGGAGGGTCTTCATGTGCGTGGTTCCTGTGTGATCCGCACTTCGCTCCGTGGCGAAGCCTAAGAACCGGCGCAGGCGGCAGCCGGTCCTGTTGCAGTTGAAGAAGGCTACGTCTCAGCGGGGGAGCCGAGGTGTGCGCCGGCCTCAACGGCAAACCCGTGCTTTCTCATACCAGACCCGGCCGTTGCGATAATGCTTGACCGATTTGGTGTAGCAGCGCGGTCCAGCGTGATAGTGGCGGCCATAGGTGGTGACGGTTGCTGCGGCTTGAGCGGGAGCGCCAAACGACATCGCTGATGTGGCGATGAGGATGGCAGCGACAAGCAGGTTTTTCATGTTCGTGGCCTAGCTGTTGTTGGGCCGATACCTCGATGGAAGCCCTCATTCAGGGCTGCACATCTGCGGACCGCTGAACCAGCGGTGCCCGGGTATCGGCTTGGATTTCGTTGTGGAGCGCCCCGGCCGGCAGGCACCGGTCGAGGCATTTCGAATTTGGGTTACCGGCAGACGCGCACTCTTTCGACCCACCACCTGCCATAACGGTGGTGGCGTACCGTCTCGAAATGGCAATACCGGTGGTAGCGATTGGGCCCATAGTAACGCGAACCGTAGTAACGGTGGCGCCATCCGGGATAGACATATTGCACGTTGCTGATCGTCGCGCCCGTCGCCTGGGCCGAGGTACCAAACGGGAGGGCAGCTGTTACGGCAATAATGGAAGCAAGGACAAGGTTTTTCATTTTGCGCCTCGATCGGCTAAACAAGCTCTACAATTCGCGGGCGTGGCGGGCCGTTCCGAGTTCACGGAATGTTTAGGTTTGCGCGCTCACCGGACGCCTGATTATTTTGATGCGGCGCTTGTGCACACCGCTCACGGGCGCTAGTCAGGCCCTTCCTCGGGTAAGCCGAAATAGGGATCACCAGACATGCGACTTGGCGGAAGGTTGGCCGCGGCCATCGAAGTGCTCGACGAGATTGAGCGGAGGCAGCGGCCGGCTGCGGATGCACTGAAGGATTGGGGGCTGGCCCACCGCTTTGCCGGAGCAGGCGATCGTGCTGCGATCGGCAACATCGTCTACGATGGTCTTCGCCGCAAACGCTCGGCCGGCTGGCTGCTCGGCGAGGATACGGCGCGCGCCGTGGCCTTCGGCGCCGTTCTTCTGGAAACTCACCAGACCCCCGAAGCGCTCAATGCCACCCTGGACGGCGACAGGTTCGCCCCGCCGCTTCTGGATGCGGGCGAACTGGCTGCAATAGCCTCGCGCGATCTGGCCCAGGCGCCCGATGTGGTTCGTGCCGACTGCCCGGACTGGTGCGCGCCTCTCCTGCAGGGCGCTTTCGGCGAGGAGTGGATTGCGGAAGGCGCTGCGTTGGCACGTCGGCCGCCGCTCGACCTTCGCGTCAACACGCTCAAGGCCCGGCGCGACCAGGTGCTGAAGGAACTGGGCGAAATGGATGCCGCTCCATCGGCGCTGGCTGCCGATGGCATACGCATCGCTCCCAACGAAAACGGCCGTCACCCCAACGTGCAGTCGGAGCCCGCCTTTCACCAGGGCTGGTTCGAGGTCCAGGACGAAGGCTCTCAGATCGCGGCCGAGCTGGCCGGTGCGGCGCCGGGCATGCAGGTTCTGGATTATTGTGCCGGCGCCGGCGGCAAGACGCTTGCCCTCTCGGCGACCATGGAAAACCGCGGCCAGATCTTTGCGCACGACGCCGAAAAGGGCCGCCTGGCGCCTATCTACGAGCGCCTGCGCCGGTCGGATTGCCGCAATGTGCAGGTGGTCACCAAGGCGGCCGAAATCGACGCGTTGCGGGACAAGATGGACATCGTGCTGATCGACGCGCCTTGCACCGGCAGCGGCACCTGGCGCCGGCGGCCCGACGCCAAATGGCGGCTGACGCAAAAACAGCTCGACGTGCGCCGCGCCGAACAGGCCACGATCCTCGACACGGTAAAGGACGCGGTGAAGCCGGGCGGCTTGCTCGTCTATGTCACCTGCTCCGTTTTCGAGAGCGAGAACCGTGACCAGATCGATGCATTTCTGCAGCGGGTGGAGGGATTCGCCCCCGTCGACCATTCCGAGCTGTGGGACCACCATTTCGCCGGCAAGACCGAATGCGCGCGCATCGATCGCGCTCGCGGCATCCTGATGTCGCCTGCGCGGAGCAATACGGACGGCTTCTTCTTCGCCGCGCTCCGCCGGGCCGCTTAGGCCGCGCATTCGAGCCTCTTGATTCTCGCGCGCGTCGCCGGAACAATCGCGCGACGAAACGGAGGGCTGAAGGATGCGTGCCTATCTGGCTCTGGCACTGTTTCTTGTCGTCGTCCTCGGCGGCGGAACGGCGATCGGTTTCGCCACGCTACCGGGCGAGTGGTACGCAGGCCTGGCCAAGCCCGCGTTCAATCCGCCGAACTGGGTTTTCGCCCCGGTCTGGTCGACGCTTTACGTCCTTATTGCAGTTGCCGGCTGGCGCAGCTGGATGAGAGCCCCTTACGGGCCGCCCATGCAGGCATGGGCCGTACAGCTTGCGCTCAATTTTCTCTGGTCGCCGATATTCTTCGGCGGCCACATGATTGGAGCCGCGTTCGTCGTCATCGTCGCGCTGCTGGCCTCCATTCTCGCCTTCATCAAGCTGAGCTGGCCGCGCGACCGGGTCGCTGCCTGGCTGTTCGTGCCATATGCGCTGTGGGTTGCCTTCGCCTCCTTGCTCAACGGGGCGCTCTGGTGGCTCAATTGATTGCGGGCCTGGCTTTGTTGCGCCGCAGCATTACCGATTGCCGAGGGCGCGGGCGTTTGCGATAAATTGCGCAAAAGCAGCAAGGCGCGGATGATGGTCGAACGCATAGAACCCTCACCGAATTTCGAGGAGCGGGTGAGGGCATCCTTCGCACGCCAGCAAGCCATGGCCACGATCGGCGCGGCACTGACCCTGGTGCGCCCGGGCACGGTGGAAATCGAGATGCCCTATTCTGACGCGCTGACCCAGCAGCATGGGTTCTTGCACGCGGGCATCATTTCAGCGGCGCTGGATTCGGCCTGCGGCTATGCCGCCTATTCCGTTATGCCGGAAGAGGCCTCGGTGCTGACCATCGAGTTCAAGGTCAATCTGCTGGCGCCGGGCAGGGGAGAGCGCTTTTTGTTCCGCGGTTCGGTCACCAAGCCGGGCCGCACCATAGTGGTTGCCGACGGCCAGGCCTATGCATTCGCGGCCGACGGTGAAGCCAGGCTCGTCGCCACCATGACCGGCACCATGATGGCGGTGCTGGGCCGCGACGGTATCGAGGGCTGAGCGATGGCACTCACCAGCATCGGCGGAAAACTCGTGCTGTTCGTGATGGCGGCCGAGGCCGAATACGGCCCGCACCTGCAGAAGCTCTTTGTGCCCCTCATGACCGGCGTGGGACCGGTCGAGGCCGGCGTGATGCTGGGCGCCGAACTGGGCCGGCTGAAGGTTGAGGGCGCGCTGCCCGACCTGGTCGTGTCGCTGGGCTCGGCCGGCAGCCGCACCCTGGAACAGGCGGAAATCTACCAGGCAGTTTCGGTGTCCTATCGCGACATGGATGCCACCGCGCTGGGCTTTGCCAAGGGCGCGACGCCATTTCTGGACCTGCCCGTGACGGTGCCGCTGCCGCTGCGCATACCCGGCATTCCACAGGCCACGCTTTCGACCGGCGCGGCCATCGTTTCCGGCACCGCCTATGACGCGGTAGAGGCCGACATGGTCGACATGGAGACCTTTGCGGTGTTGCGCGCCTGCCAGCTGTTCAGCCTGCCGCTGGTCGGGCTTCGCGGCATTTCGGACGGGGCCGCCGAGCTTCGGCATGTCGGCGACTGGACCGAATATCTTCACGTCATCGACGAGCGCCTGGCGCGGGCGGTGAACAAGCTTTCCGACGTCCTGTCGAAAGGCGTTTTGCGGTTCTGAACGCGCATCGGGCACAAACAGGCGCCAGACAGCCGGGATTTTCCCACACTGCTGTCGATGACAGGCGCCGCCCCATTGCTTCGACTCGCGGTTTTCTCTAAATGCTCGCCATGACAACCAGCCACCACCCCGACACCGTCCTTATCATCGACTTAGGCAGCCAGGTCACGCAGCTCATTGCGCGCCGCGTCCGCGAAGCTGGCGTTTACTCGGAAGTCGTTCCGTTCCAGTCCGCCGCTGCGGCGTTCGACGCGATCAAGCCTCGCGCGGTCATCCTTTCCGGCAGCCCGCATTCCACCATCGACATCGGCAGCCCGCGCGCACCGGAGGCGATCTTCACCGCCGGCGTTCCCGTGCTGGGGATCTGCTATGGCGAACAGACCATGTGCGCCCAGCTCGGCGGCAAGGTCGAGGCCGGGCATCACCGCGAATTCGGCCGCGCCTTCCTCGAGATCGAGGACGAGTGCGCC
>JAEWHN010000044.1 GCA_023387775.1 Pseudomonadota bacterium
TCATAGACGCGGTCCTCGCCAACCATGCGGTCGATCTGCTTGAGCGTTGTGCGCACTTCCTCGTCTTCGAAACCCTCCAGGAGCCTGGGCAACGACTGGCGAAACAATTCATAGGCCTGTGCGGCGCCCGCGGGCTCCATCAACATGATCTGGATCATGAAATAGAGCTGTCGCAGCGGGGTCGTGGCCTGCTCGGGCTGAAGCACATGGCTTTCCAGCAGGAACTGCACGTCGTTCAGCAATTCAAGCGTGACTTTTCGATCAACCTTGATGACCGCGCCGTTGATGTAGATTTTCTCGTTCGGCTTGAGCGAGATTTTCAATGCAGTCTTCATTGAATGCCGTCGCGGATGATCTGCGAAACCTCGATGAGGCCATCGAAATTGTCGGAGCGGCCCTGGCGCACCTCTTCTGCCTCGCGCAGCAGCCACAGTCCGATCGAGATGAGATTGGCGCGCAGTTCCTTCGGAAGCGCATTGTCCGGGCTGCCGAGGTCCTCGATGAAGGTCGTCCACAAGCGGTTGGTGAACCGCAGCGCTTCGATTGCCTGCATCGTATTTGCGCCAGCTTCTCGCGCGGCCGTCAGCAGGTCGATTGAGCGGCTGAGAAGCTGCTTCTCGCGATCCTTGGCGTCTGCGGCGGAGTCGGCCTGGACGTCGGCGTAGGAGAATTGGTACATCGTTTTCCCGATCAGCTCAGGTATCGCAGCAGGCTGAGCTGCTGCATACGCGCGGTAATCGCGTAGGCGGTCTCGATATGAGATAGCAGGTCGGAAACCCGTGCGGCGGCCTCGTAGGGATCAACGCCCTCCGTCGCCAGAAGGTGCTTCTCGATCAGCGTGCTTTGCTGCTCCAGTCGGTCGCTCGCGTCGGAGACGCGCTTTTCGGCGATGCCGACTTCGCTGCGCTGCTTGACAAGGTCGCTGATCGCCTCTCCGACCAGAGCAAATGAACGCTCAACCAGCGCTTTGCTCGCGGCAGTATTGAGGTTCCCCGTCATCATCTCGTTCATCAGCGTCGCCACCATGGCAAGCTTGCGAGGGGCAGCACCATTGGCGCTGACAGAGGTTTCGGTAGTGTCGCTGAGGGAAATGCGGCTGACGATGACCTGGTCCGAAGCGTTGGACCAGTTTTGCCAGCCTGCTCCCAGAAACTGAGGCTCGACGATATTGGTTAGAAAGTCGTCCATGTCAGCGGCCGTTATCGAACTGGCGGCCGGATCGCTCGCGGTTAAACCGAAATGGTTCAAGAAGGCGTCATCGAAGGCAATCTTGCCGCTCGAGGCAGGATCCTGCAAATCGTTGAGCGGCCTTACGTCGGTGTTGATCCCGGCGAACAGATATTCGCCGTCCATGCTGGTATTGAACATGGAGTTAAGGCTGGCGAGCATGTGCTTCGCGCCGTTGGTGACCACGTGAGGCATGGCGTTGCCGGAGATAACGGTGGCAAGCAGCGACAGGAAATCCTGCGCGGTATCCGAGACCTGGCTCAGCGCGATCTGCGTAGACGACAGTCGCGCAGCGGCCCGGGTGTTGGAATCGACTATCCCCTGGATGCGTTCCAGTTCGCGGTTGAAGGTTACGGACTGCGAGCTGCGAGCTCCGAGCGCCTGGCCCTTGTCGGCGAAGAAGCCCGTTGTCTGCTCCTTCTGTGCCTTCGCCAGAGCTGCCTGCGTTTTCATCAGCGAATAGCGCATCGCTTCCGAAACGGCTGAGGATGAGACGAAGCTAGCTTTCATCGGATTACCTCACTGCGGCCAGCAGGGCTGCCAGCATTTCATCCACGGCCTTTATGAGGCGCGCGGACGCTTGATAGGAGTGCTCGAGATCCAGCAGCATCGACATTTCCATGTCGACATTCACGCCGGTCATGTTGGACAGTGCTTCGGCACTGCGTACTGCAAGCGCTTCCTTCGTCTCTGCAGCGCGCGAGGCCTCCTGCCGAAGACCCTGGAACCAGCCGATGGAATTCGCCGAATAGGCCGCGACACTCGCCGTGTCACCGATCCCGGCGGCGGGATCGAAGCTCATCGGCTCGTCCAGTCGTTGGCTGTAGGCGATAATCAACTCTGCGTAGGAAGAGCCGCCCGGATTATGGACGTAGCCGGCACCGTTGGCCCCGCCGTCGCGCAAATATTCCGGATGGGTCACAAAGTCGGGATTGAGTGAGATTGCGCTTGCCAGACCATGGACCAGACCGGTCAGCGGCATGCCCGGCGCTGGCGGCGGGGTAGTGAACAAACCGGCCATAGGATCGCCGGGGGGCGGGGCAGACGGGTTGGTCTCGGCGAAAGCATTGATCAGCCCGCGCGCAATTTCGTCAAGCTGGCTTTGCATGGTCACGGCCACGCTGTCGCGTAACTGGACAAGAGCGGCGAGCTTTCCGCCGGCGCCGACACTGCCGCCCGAGCCGATCGGCACCGGTACGCCGTCGATATAGATCTTGTTGCCCGCTTCGCCGGCCGGATAGGCGGGCGAACCCTCGAAAGCGATGCTGCGCGGGATCGTCTCGAAAACCGTCGTTCCGTCGCTGGTCATGATGACCATGTCGTTGTCGCTGCGGGTGATGGTCGAGATAGGCAGATAGTCGGAGATCTGCTTCAGCAGCCCGTCGCGTCTGTCTAGCTCGTCATTGACGTCACGCCCGGCGCGCGTGCCCGCGACGATCCGATTATTGGCATCCTTGAACTGCGCCAACAGATTGTTGAGATCGTCGACCGCGTAGGAGATTTCCTGATCGGTTTCGGCGCGGAATGCCTGAATTGAACTCGCGCCGTCATTGAGGCTGCGCACGACCTCGCGCGCGGCATTGATGGCATTGTCCGCGAGTGTCCGGTTCGACGGGGCGGCCGAATATATCTGCAGGGCTTTCTGCAACTCCGTGATCGAGGCCGCCGGAGACATCGCGTTCTCGACGCCGTTCACCCGCAGGTTCAGCTGGTCGAGGCCGATATACAGTGTGGCCTGCCCGCTGTAGGCGGACACCGCAGAGAGGTTCTGGCGGAACAGCTGCTCATTGGTCGCGCGCTGGATCACCACCACGCGCGCACCGGGGGCCGAACTTGAGAGCACCGCAGTACGCCGCGCGTAGTCGCCGTTGTTCTGCTCCATGACGTTGCGCGAGACGACGTTTGTTTGACGGCCCGTATTGAGGAGCGACGACTGCGCGATGCTGAGTGCGGAGGATAATGACATACTCTATTCCTGTTCGGCTTTCGCGCCGGACTACCTTTTCAGGTTGACCAGAATGTCCATAAGGTCTGCGCCTGTCTGGAACACTTTCGAATTGGCGGTGTAGCTGCGCTGCGACTCGATCATGTCGGTCAGCTCTTGAGCAATGTCGACGTTGGAATTCTCCAGCGCGCCGGCCACGATCTTGCCCCGGCCGCCGTCATTGGCCCATCCCATCTGGACGGTGCCTGAGCCGGCCGTGGTGGCAAACACGTTGCCTGGCAGAACCTGAAGCAGATCCGGGCTTGCCACATCGGCAACCGGGATGCGGAACAGTGCCTTTACCGCGCCATTCTCATAGCGCGCGTAGACGATGCCGTCCTCGGAGATTTCCACGCCGTCAATGCCGCTCGGTGCGGCGCCGTCGTTCTTCGCATCGATGACGGTGTAGCTCTTGTCGAGCTGCGTCATCCTGGAGAGGTCGATGGTGAGCGACTGCCCCCCCGGGACGGTGAGCGTAATGTCCGTGGCGCTTGCGGGGTCCAGCTTGCCGTTCGCCGGGTCGAAGGTCAGCGTCTGAACCTGCAACGCAGCCGCGCCGTAGGGGAAGGAGGTATCCGGCGCCGCGTCAGCCTGGTTATAGATCGCAACTTCCCAGGTGGTGGGGCCCGTCTTGGTGTAGTAGACGTCGAGGATAACCTCTCCACCGAGATTATTGTAGGCCACGAGGGACGACTTTGCGGTGTAGGTTGCGGTGGCCGCGTTCAGCGAAGGCAGATTGGCCGCGACGACCGGCGTTGCGCCCGCCGGAAGGTTGGCGGTGAAGACGCCATTTGTGGACGGCACCGCCACAAGCTCGTTCTGCGCGATGGTGACCGGCACAAGGCCGCCAAAGCCGTTGGCCACCGCAGCCGGGTCGCCGTTTGCGAAGCTGTAGCCCATCAACTGGAAGCCAGCGGCGTTGATCAGGCGCCCCTGTGCGTCTGGTACGAACGAGCCCGCGCGCGTCAGCACCGGCGCGCCGCCCGGGCTTTGGACCACAAAGAAGCCGGAGCCGTTGATGGCCAGGTCGCTTCCCGACGTCGTGTATCGAAGGTCACCCTGCTGGCTGATAGCGGTGCGTATCGTGGTCGTGACGCCGCCGGAGGTATAGTTTCCGGTCACGGTCGGGATGATGAGAGACGAAAATTCCGCGCTCGAGCGCTTGTAGCCCGTGGTGCTGGAATTGGCGATGTTGTCGGCCACGGCGCCAAGGCGGTTGGCCTGCGCGTTCATGCCGGAAACGCCGGTTCGCATCATTCCATACAAGCTCATCGAAACGTCTCCTGATTTTCCGGACCTCGGTTGGAGAGGCTATAGGCGCTGTCTTGCGCGAAGCTGGCGATTTGCTCTCGGCCGCGCCGTAGCGCGGCGCGGTTCAGGCTATCAGCCGGTAACCGAGGAAACGCTTGGAATCGATCGGGTCGAAGCCCAGCTTTTCGCGCTGTTTCTTGCGCAGCTTGCTGATGTGGCTTTCCACGACGTTCTCTTCGACCTCTTCGTCGAAAATTCCGTAGATCGCGTTGAACACCTGCGTCTTGGTAACGCGCCGCCCGCTATTGCTGGCCAGATATTCAAGGATGCGGCGCTCACGACGCGGCAGAGGCATAGGCTCGCCGTCGATTTCCGGGTCCCGCCCATCCAGGAAGATCCGCATCGGCCCGATCTGGGTGAAGCTCGGGTCTTCCTGGGCGCGGCGCCGGATCGCGTTGATGCGCGCCAGAATCTCGCGAATATGAACCGGCTTGTGAACCACGTCGTCGACGCCGGATTCAAACAGCTTGAGGGTGTTTTCGAGCGAATGGTGCTCGCTCAGCGCAATAACCGGCGCGGTGCTTCGGTCGCGGATCTTGCGAGGCGCAAACATATCGTCGCCGCAATCTCCGATCAGAAATGCCCGTACGGATTTGAGATCCGATTCGGCTGCGCTTTCGACCCACTCGCCGAATTCGCCCGAGCGGAAGCCGGCGCTAGCCACGCCCTCTCGGTTGAACATTGAGTGATAGCCATTTTTGACGAGCTCTCGCTCGTCCACGATCACGATCATCGGCCGCCCCCGAATCATATGAATTGCCCTTACGCGGAAGTGGTAGACCCTGGCGGGAGTCCTGAAAAACCATCAATTCTTGTGGCTGGTTTCTTGGGTGTTGGGAATCGCATGGGTTGCACCGGAATTTCACGGCGGAGCGCGTGCGAGCCACTGGGCCAGCAAAACAGGGCCTTTGCGATTCAATCCTGCCGGAACATGCCGGCAAGAATGCTACTATGGCGTGCAAAAGGACCGCGCATTGCTGGTCCATTTGCCGAAACCGGTGGCCACCATGTTGGCGATGACGCGACAAACGTAGCGTTTTTGAGCCGGGTCGTTGTCGGGCCCCGCATGATATCGTGCGACCGCCATCGACCATGTGCTGTGCCGTGCGCGCAATTGCGCCAGGAAGCGCGCGGCGTAGTCGACGTTGCGGTGCGGGTCGAGCATTTCATCCACGCTTCGGAAATGCTGGCCGTGATAGTGGTGATTGATCTGCATGCAGCCGAGATCGATCAGTTTCGCGCCATCCCTGCGCGCCGCGTTGAAGGCAACCAGAGCCTCGCCCCTGGACTTCGGGAAGACGGCCTTGCCCTCGATGTTCATCGCATTGGGCTGGAGGCTGCCCTTGCGCCCGGTCTCCGTCAGGCCGACGGCATAAAGTATGCCGACGGGCACGCCGTAGCGATCCGCGGCGCGCAGGATCTCTGGCTCGCAGGGATTGCCGGCGGCGGCCGCCGCCGGCGACGATGCCGCCGCGCTAGATATAAAGACCGTCGCTAGCAGGGATCGAAGCACTGGACGCGGCATTGCTGGACCCGTTGGCCCCATTGCTGGTGTTGGATGCGGAAGCCTGCTTGCCAGAGCCGCCGCCATTGCCGCCCGACTGGGCGGAGGTGGAAGATTGCTGATCGCGCGCCGCAAAGCCCGCGGCCGCGTTGTTGTCGTCGGCACGTCCTTGCGATGCCGACGAGGCCTGGGGCTGCTGGATGGTAACGTTGTCGATGTCGAGCCCCATGGCGCGCAGCGACTTCACGATGCTTTCGCTGTCCGCGGTCAGGCGGCGATAAGCCTCGCCGTTCTCGACCCGCAATTCGACGGTGAGCTGCTCGCCGGTCAGGCGCAGATTGGCGGTGACCATGCCAAGCTCGGCAGGATGAAGCTGAAGCTTCAGCGTATGCGCGGATACAAGGCCGGATGCCGCCGCCAGGGGTTGGAATGCTTGCGTGGCTGCGGCGCGCCACGTGGGCTCGGTCGCGATGAGATTGGACAGCGCCGAAGCCGTGGACGTGCTCGGCTGGGCGACCGGGGCCGGGATGTTCTGTTGCGCAACGATGGTGGGGCGCTCGCTGCGCTGATCCATCCGCCTGCCGAAGCCTTCGGCCCCAGCGCGACCCTGGCCACTGCTCGCCGCCAGCGTCTTGAGGAAGTCGCGGCCCGCCGACTCGATGGCTGGGTCGGTGGGCGCGTCAACCGACTGATTGCCGGGCGTCAAAGGCAAGGCAACGGGAGCCGTCCCGCCCGGCATCTTGCCAAGGGAGGCCTCGGACCGCTGCGCGGCCGGGATCGTCGGCTTGTCGACCACGAAAAGTTCTCGCGACAGTGCGGCGGCTCCGCTACCTGGCATCTTGAGCTGGGCTTCAGCGGCGCGGGAGGAGTGCTCGCCCTTGTGCGGCATTTCAATGGCTGCCCTGGCTGCACGGTGCTCGGCCGTGCTTGCTGCGGTCCCGTGGGAGGCCGCAGCCTTCGCACCAGCCTCTCGCCCGCTCGAGCGCTCTGCCAGATCGTGCGCGGCCATCATTGCGGACAGGGAGGCTCCCGCGTCCTTTATGACATTCGCACCGTCGACGGTCGCTTCGATGTCCGCCTTTTCTTCGCGGCCATTGGCGTGACCTTCCCGGTGAGGTGCTTTCTCGCCGATGCGCGAGCCACGCGACCACCGTTCCCCCTCTTGCCGGGAAACGCTGGCAGGGTCCTTGTGTCGCTCCTCGCCGTGTTTCGGGGCATCGAGCTCAGCCCCGAAATCGGCCTTGTCGTCGTGGGTTTTCGTGCCCATCCCGTCCGGTTTGACCGAAGCGGTTGCCGCAACTCCACCAGGGTTGACGCCTATGGTCATTGAACGCCTCCCAACATTCTGTCGATCTCGTCAAGTTTCTTGCGCGTCGAGGCGACAACCTCGTCCGCCGGTTCTGATGGAACCGTGTTGTCTGCCTGCCGCACAGGCGCCTGAGGTTGAACGCTTTCAGGCTGCGCGGTTTGCGGTTGCTCCCCGGTTGTCTCTTCAGCCTCGATTATGATGAGGTCATCGGCCTCGTCTGCCTGGGCCTCAGCACCTGGCTGATCGGCGGGCGCCTGCTCG
The DNA here is from genome assembly GCA_023387775.1 of Pseudomonadota bacterium. Classification (GTDB taxonomy): domain Bacteria; phylum Pseudomonadota; class Alphaproteobacteria; order Rhizobiales; family Rhizobiaceae; genus Pseudaminobacter. The sequence goes on from JAEWHN010000044.1 coordinate 7,597, forward strand.
TTCAGCGACGGGGGGCGGGCGGTCAGTTTGGCCGCGACGGAGGCGACGGCGTCATAGAGCTCCCGATCGCTTTGCGACAACTTTTTGCGATCGATGCGGCTCAGCTTGGCGTTGATCTCTTCGGAGGTGCCAGCGGAGATCGAGGCCAGGCTGGAATAGAGCAAGGCACGCGGATCATCGCTCTTGCCCACCACCGTGCCTTCCTGCTCGACCTTGGCCGAAGCGAAGGCAGAGAGTTCCTTGAGGCCGTCGATGCCGGCACGCCGTGCGATCCGAAGATAGATCACACGCTCCTGCTCGGCCTCCATCATGGATGTGATGGCCTCGACGGTCGCGGTGTCCAGCGAGCCGTGCAGGGCAATGACCCCTGCCACGAAGGAATCAGCAAACTGGCTGGCATAAGGCGAGCGCAGATAGCGCTCCACATACTGGATTGAGGAGAGGGTGAAGCGATGGGCATCGCCAAGCGTGGCGGTCAGGTCGACGGAGCGGCGCAGCGCGCCTTCTTCGATAAGGCTGCCAGGAGCAAGCAGTCGGGCCTGATCGAACAGGCTCAGGGCTTCCTGCGGCTCGTCTATAGCAATTACAGATCCCTTCACCAGCGCCACGAAGGCGCCGAGGTCTGGCGGCAGGGTGATCGGATCGACCGGCGCAAGTGCGGCGCGTGCCTCCAGGGCTTCGCCATTCAGATAGCTGGACACGCCCTTGCCGATGTCCCCGGTGCTCGTATCCAGTTCAAGCCGCGACAGGACGGTTCTTATCGTCGCCGGGTTTCCGCCACTCATCGCATAGACCAGCAGGGCGCGCAGGTTGCGCGGATCGGAAAAATCCTCCTTGCTGCCCGAATTCAGCCTGCGGTCGATGATCTCCAGCAGCTTGCGCTGCATGGGCATGATGGCGTGCTCGCCCGCGGCGATGCGGTCCTGCACGATCTGCAGGGAACGGACCATCTGGAACGGCTGCAGCGTGCTTGTGCCATCCTCTGCCCGGCCGGGCAGAGTGGCTGTCAGCAGCGCAAGGCCGACAAGACCGCCTAGCCGCGCCGCCAGTCTCATTCACCGGTCTCCAGCAGGATTTCGATGCGGCGGTTGACTGCCGCAAGGGGCGTGCTCTCAGCCTTCAGCTTGCGGTCGGCGAAGCCTGCCACCTCCCTGACGCGGCTTTCGTCCAGTCCCCCGCGCACCAGCATGTAATACGCGGAATGCGCACGGGCGGTGGACAAGCGCCAGTTGTCGTATTTCTCGCCCTTGAAAGGCCGCGCGTCGGTGTGGCCGCTGATGATGATCTTGCCCTTCTGCTCGCTCAGGGCCTTGCCGATCTTCTCCATCGCCATCACCAGTTCGCGGCGAGGAACCGCCGAGCCGATCTCGAACATGCCGAAATCGAACTGGTCGGTGATGGAGATGGTCACGCCGCCTTCGGTAGCCACAACAGAGATACCGTCGAGCAGCTTGTCTCCCGGCTGGAAGGCGGCATTGAGTTCGCGCGAGAGCGCCTGGGCGGCCTGCACGGTGGCTGCCGAAGGGCCCTCATCCTTCTTTGCCGGCTCCGCTTCGCTTGTCTCGGCAATGGCTTCGGGCTGGGTTTCGTTCTCGGTCTTTGCCAGTTCCTGAAGCGGCGAAACGTCTTCGGCGGGCTTGAATTCGGTGGCCTGCTGGTTGGTTTCTTCGCTGGCTGCGCGTTCAGCACTTGCCTCGGCAAGCGGTGTAGCCACCTGCTGCGACCAGAAGTCCGGAGCAAACGGATCACGATAGGATTCGCCACCCGAGGCGCCGGTAGCCGGGCCCGCCTCTTGCACGCCGCCGTCGCCCTTGTCGCTGACGTTCTGGCGCACGCCGGAATTGGCTGCGATCTCGGCCAGCACGGCATAGGGGTCCGCAAATAAGTGCTCGTCGGAGTGCTGCGTCGCGTCCAGCGAGGCGGCGGAGTTCTCCTGGGTCGACGGGCCGGAGTTGCCGACGCCGTCGATGCCGCCCTGTCCTTCGGTCGGCTGAGGGGATTCGGCCGTTCGGCCGACGGCATTGAGGCCGTCCCCTTCCTCCTCGATGCCTTTGCCGCCCGAGGTCCTGTCGATCAGCTTGACCGGATTGAAATAGTTGGCAACCGCCGCCTTGGTATGCTCGTCGGCGGCATTGATCAGCCACATGACGAGGAAAAAGCACATCATCGCCGTCATGAAGTCGGCGAAGGCGATTTTCCAGACGCCGCCGTGATGACCCTCATCGTCTTCGCCGTAGTTGCGGCGGACGATGATGATCTGATGCTTGACGTCGCCGATTTCCACTGTGTTCACGACAGAATCTCCGACATCGCGGTGGACCATTCCGAAATGCGCGTTTCGAAGATGTCCTCGTCAACCAACACTGTAAGCTCGAAACCGGGCTCTTCGACGTGATCGAGGCTGGCGGCCAGTTCCGGCACGGCGGCGCTGAGCGCTTCGAACAGCGCCTGCGGCCCCTTCACCTGTATTCGGGTGGCTCCCGCAGTGGCGGCGCGGATCGAACGAGCCAGGCTCTCGATTGAGCGCCTTTGCATATCCTCGTTCAGCATGTTTCCGAGGATGCGAGCCGTTGCGGTGGTGGCGAGCTCTGCGACGCGTTCTTCCAGTTCTGCCATCCGGGCAGCGATCGCGACCGCCGCCTCTTCGCCAAGCCGCCGCGTCAACGCCTCTATCTCGGCGGCGTGCTGTTCGCGTTCTTCTGCCAGCGCGGAGGCGTGCTCCTGTTCCAGCCGTTCGCTCAACGCGGCTTCGGCGCGGGCTACCTCCGCCGCTATCAATTCGGACATGTCGGGGACGCCTTGCGCCTGCGCGATCTCATCTTCCGGCGTTTCGAAGAGGGAGCGCATGGGCGCGGCATCGCCCGCGCGGGGCGGGCGTTTGCCGAAATCCTGGAGGATATCGAAAAGGGCGATTGCAGACATCAGCCGGCGGCTTCCTGATGCGCCCACTTGCGCAGGATGAGCGCGGTGCGTTCCTCATTCAGGTCGACCATGCGGGCAAGGCGTTCCTGCGGCGCGGGCTTGAGCTTGCGCCGAAGTTCATCCAGCGGGCTGTTGCGCGGGGGCAGCGGCAGTGCGCCGGTGTCGCCGGTTTCGTCGAGGGCGAAGTCGGGCGTCGGCAGCGTGCGCTGGATGTCCTCGAAGCTCGGAGTTGCCAGTTCCTCGGACTGGTTGAGGCTCGCCATCATCGGACGCAGGCCGAAATAGGCGACCAGGAATGCGACGATGACGAAGGCGGCCGCGTTGATGATCGTGCCCAGATGCTGTCCAAGCGTGTCCAGCATGCCGGGCTGGGCGATCTGCACGCCGTCGAGGCCGTCGATGAACTCCACCGACGAGACATTGATGATGTCGCCGCGGGCCTGGTCCAGGCCGGTGGCGGAAGCGACGACCTTTTCGATCTCGGCAACGCGGGCGGTGATCGTTTCCGGCGTTGCGCCGTCGCCGAGGATTTCGGCCAGGCGCTGCTGGTTGACCACGACCGCGATCGACATCCTCGTCACCGTATAGCCATTGCTGACGGTTGCGATGCGCTTGGAGTTGATCTCGTAGTTGGTGGTCTCTTCCTTGCGTTCGGCCTGCTCGGATGATTGCGGACCTTCCACGGTGCCGAGGTTGGCTTCCGGCAGGTTCTGCTCCACGGTTGCCGGCGCAGCCGCGTCGCGGCGGTTGGCGTTCTCGTTGGAGCGCACGACCTGCACCGAGCGCTCGACGCGCGATTCGGGGTCGAAGATCGTCTCTTCGGTCTGCTTGGAATCGGTGTTCACATCGGCCTTGACGCTGGCGCGGAAATTGTCGGGGCCGAGATAAGGCGTCAGCGCCCGGCGGATGTTCTCCTCGATCTGCATCTCGACAGTGCGCTCGACGCCGAGCGAACGGCTGGCGCTGGAGTTGATCGGGTCATCGCCGGCGGCAAGCAGCGTGCCGGCGGAATCGAGCACGGTCACCTTCTCGGCGCTCAGGCCGGGCACGGCGGCGGAGACGAGGTGGCGGATCGACATGGCGCTCTTGACCGCATCGATGCCGCCGGAGGCGCGGATGACTACCGATGCTGAAGGGGGCTGCTCCTCGCGCCGGAAATTGGCGCGCTCGGGCATCACGATGTGGACGCGTGCGGCGCGGATGCCGTTGATCGACTGGATGGTGCGCGCGATCTCGCCTTCCAGCGCCCGCACGCGTGTGATCTGCTGCATGAAGGAGGTGAGGCCCAGCGAGCCGACATTGTCGAACAGTTCGTAGCCGGCGTTGGTGGAGGTCGGCAGGCCTTTTTCCGCCAGCAGCATGCGAGCGTCCGCAGTCTTGCCTACCGGCACCAGAACCGAAGTGCCGTCCGAGCCGACGTCGAAGCCGATACCCGCTTCGCTGAGCGCCAAGCCCATCTGCGTGACATCGGAGCGTTCGAGGCCGACATAGAGCGTCTCGTATGCCGGGCGGTTCAGGTAGAAGGCGCCGATGCCGATGACGGCGAGCACCAATGCCGCCACGCCTGCCATGATGCCAAGCCGGCGCGGGCCGAAACTCTGCAGGTTCTCGATGATGGTCTGAAGCTGTTGCGGCACGGTTCGACGGCTCCTGCATGACTGTCCGCCGGAACAGTAGAGGTCGAAGCTTGTGCGAAAATGAAATCGGGCCGCGCTTCCGGGGAAGCGCGGCCCGTGGCTGTCCGTCAAATCATGACGGAAACCGATCTTAGCGGAACAGCGACAGGATCGACTGCGAGCTCTGGTTGGCGATCGACAGCGCCTGGATGCCGAGCTGCTGCTGAACCTGCAGGGCCGAAAGGCGAGCCGATTCGGCGTTCATGTCGGCGTCGACCAGTGCGCCAACGCCGCGGTCGACAGCGTCCATCAGCTTCGAGGTGAAGTCGAGCTGCGAGTCGATGCGGATCTTGGCAGCGCCCATGTCGGCGGCAGCTTCGCGCATCGCCTTGAGCGTGGACTCGGCGGTCGCGAGGTCGCCGAAGTCAGCTGCTTCGAGGTCGTAGGCTGCCACGTCGATCTGGTCGACGGCGCCCGAATCCTTGACGTAGCCGGCGACGACAACCAGGTCGGCACCACCGGTCTTCAGCAGGTTCTGGCCCTCGAAGTCGGCCGACTTGGCGATCTGCCCGATCTGGTCCGTGAGCGCGTCGATTTCCTTCTGGACAGTAGCGTCGTCGATGCCGTCCTGTTCCATGGAAGCGAGCTTGGCCACAATCTTCTCGCCGAGCTTGATGGCTTCTTCGAGGCCGGTATAGGCCACGTCGACGACCGCCGAGCCAAAGCCGAGCGATTCCTTGACCGACTGGTTGACGGCGTTCTGCGACTTCATGCCGGTCGCGATCGACCAGTAAGCGGCGTTGTCCGAAGCGGTCGAAACGCGCTGGCCGGTCGAAATGCGGTTCTGGGTGACGGCGAGGTTCTTGTTGGTGCTCGACAGCGTCTGCAGAGCGGTCATTGCGGACGCATTGGTGAGAAGGCTGGCCATGTGTATTGCCCCGTTATGTAAGGAGTTTCTGAAAGGGACATGCCGGTCTTCTACCGGCCAGGACGGAGCGGCGTCATGCCTGTGGTCTTGGTTGAAACCACCCTCCCTGTATGACTGTCTTTATGGCCGGGCAGTTCCTACCAAACTGCTAACGGGCACCAGCAAATTAGCTGAATGATCGCACAAGGCTGCCGACCAGCAGGTTCCAGCCGTCGATGAGGACGAAAAACAGCAGCTTGAAGGGTAGCGACACCACCGTGGGCGGCAGCATCATCATGCCCATAGCCATGGTGATGGTGGCCACGATCAGGTCGATGACCAAGAAGGGCAGCACGATCAGGAAGCCGATCTCGAAGCCGCGGCGGATCTCGGAGATCATGAAGGCCGGCACCAGCACGCGCAGGTCCACGGTCTCGCGCGAGATGGTCTGGCCCTGTTCCCGCGCAAGGTCGGCGAACAGGTCGAAATCCTTGTCGCGCACATGCTTGGCCATGAAATCCCGGAACGGGTCGGAAATGCGCTCCAGCGCCTGCTGCTGGCTGATCTCGTTGTTCATCAGCGGCCTGACGCCATTGTTCCACGCCTGGTCGAAAGTCGGCGCCATGACATAGAAGGTCATGAACAGGGAAAGGCTGATCAGGATCAGGTTGGCCGGGGTGGATTGCAGGCCCATGCCGGCGCGCAGGATGGAGAATGCGATGACGAAGCGCGTGAAGCTGGTCACCATGATGAGCAGGCCCGGCGCGACCGACAGCACGGTCAGAAGGCCGAACATCTGGATGATGTAGCCGACCGTGGCGCCGTCGGCCTGGCTGATCGCCCCGAGGTCGAACTGCTGCGCGCTGGCGGCCGTGACCGTCGCGAACAGGGCGGTGCCGGAGATGAGGAGTTTTTTCATTCGAAGAGCAGCGTCCGGATAAGTACCTGTTTGACGTGGCCGTTGCTGCGAATCCGGGCCCGCTCCTCAAGATCGGCCTTCAGGTTGCGGAAGCCGCTGGCGCCTTCGATCTGATAGACCTTCACGGTGCGCATATAGGCGAGGAGGTCCTGGTGAATCTCGTCGGCAAGGGTCGGGGAGGGCGGCTGGTCGAGCACGATGGAGGCCTCCAGGCGCACCCACATGGTGTTCGGCACCGCCAGGTTGGTGGTGATGGCTTCCAGCTGGACTTCGGTTCCGCGGAGCTGGTCCTGGTCTGCGGCAGCATCCTGGGTTTCCACCGCGGCCGCGGCGTCGGATGTGCTGCGGTTCAGATACTGTCCCGCAAGCCAGCCCAGCGCGATCGCGGCCACGGTGACGGCGGCCAGGACACCTGCCTGAAGCGGCAGAGACGGGGTTTTCGGCTGGGGCGAGAATTGCTCGATGATCGACATTCTGGTCCGCTTCCCGCCTAGAACGGAAGGACGTTGTCGAGGATCTGCTGGCCATAGGGCGGCTGCTGCACCTCGGTCAGTCTGCCGCGGCCGCCATAGGAAATGCGTGCCTCGGCGATGCGCTCATAGGAAATCGTGTTGTTCGGGCCGATATCCTCCGGGCGCACGATGCCGGCGATCGTCAGGATGCGCAGCTCGGCATTGACGCGCACTTCCTGCGAGCCGTTGATGATCAGGTTGCCGTTGGGCAGCACGTCGCTCACCACTGCCGCCACGGAAAGCTGAATGTTTTCCGAGCGCTCGGTCTTTCCCGATCCCTTCGTCGAGGTGTTCGAGCCGACATCCGCATTGAACGAGCCGCCCTGCTTGGTGCCGTTCCAGCCGAAATCCATGCCCAGGCCCAGGCCGCGCGCCACCTTGCGGTCGCGGTCGGACTCGTTCTTGAATCGCGCGCGGTCGTTGATCTCGATCCGCACGGTCAGAATGTCGCCCGGCATTATAGCGCGCGCATCGGTGAACAGGCGGCGCTGGCGGTCGTCCCACAGCGAGAACCGCTTCACCGGCTGGGCCGGCTGGTCGGGATAGTTGTAGACGGCGGGCGACTGGGCCAGGCCCGCGCCAACCGGCGAAAGCGCCGGCTCCCGGCCGATCTCTTCCTTGGGGGTAGTGCATCCGGAAACCGCCAAGGCAGCCAGCGCTAGGAGGCAATAGCGTTTCATGTCGGGTCTTCCTTGCGTGCGGCCAGTGCCATTATGCGCGTCAGTTCGGCAGCGGCGTCGCGCTCCATCTCGTTGAGGATGACGCCCGCCTTGCGTGAATCGAGCTTCATGAGGATGCCCGCGGCGACCAGCGCATCCACGGCGGCCAACCGCTCCGCTGCGGCGTCCGGCTTCATCGTGGAGTAGATCTTGGCGACGTTGTCCTCGGTCTTGGACAGGAAGTCGGTGCGCCGCTCCAGCCACTCCTCGTATTCCGCGCGCTTTTCCTCCAGCAGCTTCATGCGCTCGTCGATGTCCTTGCGCAGGGCTTCCAGTTCCTGGGTTTGCAGCGCATAGCGGCGGTCGCGGGCGGCGTCGGTGATATTGGAGCAGAAGCGCTCGATCTCGGTGGGCTGCGGTTCGTCGGCTGCGGTCGCCGTTTCGGCGGTCGTCTCGGCAATGGCGATGGTCGGAACCGTCAGCAGTGCGGCAAGCGCGCCGGCAGCCAGCAGCCGGCGCCTCCTCGCGGAAATCGGAAATGCGGGCAGGACGCTCATACTCAGTCCCTATTGCAGCACGAGGTCGGCCTGCAGGGCGCCCGTAGACTTGATGCCCTGAAGGATCGCGATGATGCCAGCCGGCTTCACGCCCAGTCGGTTCAGGCCGGCGACCAGTTGGTCGAGGCTCGGCCCGTCAAGGATCGCGACCTTGGCGTTGGGCTGATCGACCTCGATATTCGTCGAAGGCTCGACCGCCGTCACACCGCGCGAAAAGGGGTCGGGCTGGACAACCCGCGGCGTTTCCGTGATCCGCACCGTCAGCGTGCCGTGGCTGACGGCGACGCGCGAGATCCGCACATCCTGACCGATCACGATGGTGCCGGTGCGCTCGTCCACGACAACGCGGGCGGGCATGTCGGTCTCGACCACCAGATTTTCCAGCTCGGCATAGAAGCGGGCGGTCGAGATTCCCTTCGGTCGACGGATGACGACCGATCGGGCGTCCTGTTCCGTGGCAACGCGGCTGCCGAATCGGGCGCGCGAATATTCGTTGATGACATCGGCCACGCGCACCGCTGTCGAATAGTCGGCATTGTGAAGCTGGAGGGTGAGCACGGCCTGCTCCCCCAGCGCCGCCTGCACCTGGCGTTCTATGATCGCCCCGTTGGGAATGCGGCCGGCGGTGGGCGTGCCTTGCGTGACCCTTTCGGCCTGCCCCTGCGCATCGAAGCCGGCAACGAAGACCTGACCCTGCGCGACGGCGTAGATTTCGCCGTCGGCGGCCTTCAGCGGCGTCATGACGAGCGTGCCGCCGGCAAGCGAGGTGGCATCGCCCATGGACGAGACGGTCACGTCGATGCGCGCCCCCGACTGCACGAATGGCGGCATGTTGGCGGTCACGATGACAGCGGCGACGTTTTTCGTGCGCGTCCTGCCGCCTTCGCTGGCGATGCCGAGATTCTCGAGCATGGCGGCCATGGACTGCTCGGTGAATGGCGCATTGCGCAGGCTGTCGCCTGAGCCCTGCAGGCCGATGACTAGGCCATAGCCGATCAGTTGGTTGTCACGCGAACTTTGCAGCTGGGCAATGTCCTTGATGCGCGAAATGGGTCCGCCGGCGCCTGGTATGCGGCTGTCGGCGTAGCGGCCCTCGGAGGCCAGCGCACCGTTCGAGCCCAGGAAGCGTCCGTCGGGACCGTCGGCGAGCGCGGGCTGAAGCCCGGTCAGCAACGCCATTGCCAATGCCAGAATTCGAATCATAGATCGCCCACCCGAACCGATCCGTCGCCCATGACGGTGCCGGTCAGAACCTTGCCGCTGTCCACGTTGCGAACCTTGATCAGGTCGCCCGAGCCACCGGGCTCAAGGGTCACCGCAGCGGTCGAAATCGTCAGCGGCCCGGAAACGAAAGTGAGCTGAACCGCCGCGCCCCGATCGACCAGCCATGCATCGCGCACTGAGCTCAAGGCGACGTATCGGCCGGGCAGCAGGGTGCGCCGCGCGACCTTGCCTTCCAGGTCCGACGTCGACAGGGCAACCGAGGCAGGGGGCACCTTGCCCTGCCGCAGGGTCACTTCCTTCAGCGCGTCGAGCGGGATTGTCTCGCCCGGATAGATGACGCGGTTGGTGGTCGCCACGGTTTCCTGGCCAAATGCCGCCGCGGCTCCCGCAAACAGCGCCGCGCCAGCGGCGACTGCGACAACGAGGCTACAAGAGATGCGCGGCGCCATCGCTGCTTACCTGATGTTCTTGGAGACGACGGCGGCCATTTCATCGGCGGCCTGGATGACCTTCGAGTTCATTTCATAGGCGCGCTGCGCCGAGATCAGCTCGGTGATTTCCTTGACCGGGTCGACGTTCGAGCTTTCCAGATAGCCTTGCTGGATCGCGGCAAAGCCGGGATCGCCGGGCACGCCCTCAGTCGCGGGGCCGGAGGCTACGGTTTCCTGGAACAGATT
>JAEWHN010000070.1 GCA_023387775.1 Pseudomonadota bacterium
GGACAATTCATTCGGCGGCGGCGCCGGCCACTATTCGACGAACATCACCTATGGTGGGTCCGCATCGGGCAGCCCTACGGCGGGAGCGGCCAAACCATTCGAGGTGAAGGACATCACGACCGCGAGCTTCGCCGCGGATGTGCTTCAGGAATCGAGGCGCCAGCCCGTTCTCGTCGACTTCTGGGCGCCCTGGTGCGGGCCGTGCAAACAACTTGCCCCCGTGCTCGAAAAGGCGGTTCAGGAAGCGGACGGCCGGGTCAAGCTGGTCAAGATGAACATCGACGATCATCCGGCCGTCGCCGGCCAGCTTGGCATCCAGTCGATTCCCGCCGTCATCGCCTTCAAGGATGGCCAGCCCGTGGACGGCTTCATGGGCGCCGTGCCGGAGAGCCAGATCCGCACCTTCATCGACAAGGTGGCCGGCAAGGGTCCGGGCCCCCAGATCGCGGATGCGCTGGCCGCTGCCGCCGAGGCGCGCGGCGCCGGCGACATGCAGACGGCGGCCGACCTTTTCGGCGCGGTACTGCAGCAGGCGCCGGACAATGTCGAGGCTTTGGCCGGCCTCGCCGACCTCCTGTTCGAGATGGGCGACGTCGAGGCCGCCAGGCAGATGCTGGAGCGCGCGCCGGCGGACAAGGCCGATGCGCCGGCGCTTTCCGCCGTCCGCGCCAAGCTGGCGCTGGCCGAACAGGCTGCCGCGCTCGGCAACCCTGCGGAGCTCGAGGCCCGGCTGGCCGCAAACCCGAACGATCACGAGGCGCGTTTCGACCTCGCCATGATCCAGAACGCGCTGGGAATGCGCATGGAGGCGGCCGACAATCTGCTGGCGATTGTGAAGGCGGACCGGACGTGGAAAGATGACGGGGCGCGGGCCCAGCTTTTGCAGTTTTTCGAAGCCTGGGGCATGGCCGACGAGGTGACGCTCGCCACCCGGCGCAAGCTGTCGGCGCTTCTGTTTTCCTAAAGCGGGATACGGCAGGGCTTGCGCCGGCAGCGCTGCGCACCAGATCATTAGCGGGACGGTGCGGAGGAGAGAAATTGCAAGCGGGAAATGCGCATTACCGGTTTGGAAAGGACATCCCGGCGACCGTGCCGGTTTTTCCGCTCGCAGGCGCCTTGCTGCTTCCCGGCGGGCGCATGCCGCTCAACATCTTCGAGCCGCGCTACCTGCAGATGATCGATGAGACGATCGGCGGGGCGCGGCTTATCGGCATGATCCAGCCCTCGCTGGACGAGGCGCTGCGTGATGACGGCGAGCCGGAAATCTGCGCCGTCGGCTGTCTCGGCCGCATCACTTCCTTCGCCGAGACCGGCGACGGGCGTTATCTCATTTCGCTGCAGGGGGTCTGCCGCTTCCGCGTCGCGCAGGAACTGGCCGTCAAGACGCCGTTTCGCCAATGCCGGATAATGCCCTTCGTGACCGACCTGTCCGACGACCCGAGCGGCGGCGAGGTCAACCGGCTGTCGCTGCTGCGGGTGTTTCGAGCCTATCTGGAGGCCAACGATCTCGAGGCGGATTGGGAAGGCGTCAGCCGCGCCGACAATGCCATGCTGGTCAATGCGCTGTCGATGATGGCGCCATATGGCGCGGCCGAGAAGCAGGCGCTGCTGGAGGCGCCGGACCTGAAGTCGCGGGCCGACACGCTGATCGCAATCACCGAAATGGTGCTGGCGCGCGAGAACGACGAGTTCGGTTCGGGGCTGCAATAGGGCGGGGACGCGGAGCAAGCATCATGCGAGAGGAAAACACCCCGGTGGACGTCAAGCTACTCGAGCTGCTTGCCTGCCCGCTCACCAAGGGGCCTCTGGTCTGGGACGAAGAGCACCAGGAACTGGTGTCGCGGCAGGCGCGGCTTGCCTATCCGGTGCGCGACGGCATCCCGATCATGCTGCCATCGGAAGCACGCACGCTCGACATCGACGAGAAGCCCCGGTCCGGCAAGGGGCGCTGAGGGCATCTTAGGGGCGCGTATACGGTCGCGCCGGGATCCGCCGCTCGAAGAGATGCGAAAATCGCCATCTGAGGTCGTCGATCCCAGGGTTGCTGGCGCTCACTGGAAATTGCGCCCCTTGGGCATGACATTGTGGACACTGTCGGCCAGGATCTTTTGGTCGCGCTCGGAGGAGCTTCCGGCGGCCCGCGTCTTCGGGCGTCCGCCGCTTTCCTTGCCGTGGGGCTGTTCAGGCTTCCCTTCCGGCTGGGCCGCTTCCGAAAGCGCGCCCAGCCAGAGCGACAGGTCCTCGACCGTGTCGGCCACGACATGGATGACGCCTGAAACCGACTGCAGGCGGCCGTTCACCCGCACGAAGCGCCCGCCCAGCACCGCCGGCCGGAAGCGTTCGAACACCTTCTGCCAGACGACGATGTTGGCGGTCGCGCCCTCGTCTTCCAGCGTCATGAAGATGACGCCATTGGCCGAGCCCGGCCGCTGGCGCACCAGAACCAGCCCCGCCACCGAAAGACGCTGGCCGTTGGCCATCTGGCCCAGCCGCGCACTGGGGGTGATCCCGGCGCGGTCGAGTTTCGCGCGCAGGAAGGAAACGGGGTGCGCCTTCAGCGAAAGCCCGAGCGAGCGATAGTCGTGCACGACATGCTCGCCGAGCGGCATGGAGGGCAGCTTCATTTCCGGCTCGTTGTCGCGCAGGCGAAGCTCGGTCCGGTCGAACAGCGGCAGTCGCTCGGCCCCACTTCCGCGCAGCGCGCGCACGGCCCACAGGGCGTCGCGCCGGTCCAGCCCCAGCGAGCGGAAGGCGTCAGCCTCGGCCAGGCGTTCGATGGCGTGGACGCGCAGACCCGAGCGCAGCCACACGTCGCGCACCGAATCGTAGCCGGCACCGCGGCGCTTCACGAAAATTTCCATGTCGGCCTGGCTGAGCCCCTTGATCTGGCCAAAGCCGAGCCGCACCGCATGCGCGGACCTGATCACGCCGCGCATCTCGGCGTGGCGGGGAGCGATGCGCATCGGGTCGAAGGGGGTGGCCTCCAGCGTGCAGTCCCAGTCCGACGCATTGATGTCGATCGGCCGGATCTCGATGCCGTGCTCCTGGGCGTCGCGCACGAGCTGCGCCGGGCGATAAAAGCCCATGGGCTGCGAGTTGACGATCGCGGCGCAGAAGACGTCCGGATAGAAGGTCTTGAACCAGCAGGAGGCATAGACCAGCAGGGCGAATGAGGCGGCGTGGCTTTCGGGGAAACCGTATTCGCCGAAGCCCTCGATCTGCTTGAAGCAGCGCTCGGCGAAATCTTTCGGATAGCCCCGTTCGACCATTCCTTTGACCATGCGGTCGCGATAGTTGCCGATGGTGCCGGTGCGCCGGAACGTGGCCATGGCCCGGCGCAGCTGGTCGGCTTCGCCCGGCGAGAAGCCGCCGGCTTCGATGGCGATGCCCATGGCCTGTTCCTGGAACAGCGGCACGCCCAGCGTCCGCTCGAGGATTTTCTTCAGCTCGGGGCGGTAATACTCCACTTCCTCATTCTTCTCGCGCCGGCGCAGATAGGGGTGCACCATGTCGCCCTGGATCGGGCCGGGCCGCACGATCGCCACCTCGATGACGAGATCGTAGAATTTTCTCGGCTTCAGGCGCGGCAGCATCGACATCTGCGCGCGGCTTTCGATCTGGAAGACACCGATCGTGTCGGCGCGGCAGATCATGTCGTAGACCCGCCTGTCCTCCTTGGGGATCGTCGCCAGCGTCAGCCGCCTGCCATAGCGGTCGCGCACCCTGTAATGGGTCTCCAGCAGGTCGAAGGCGCGCCTGAGGCACGACAGCATGCCGAGCGCGAGGATGTCCACCTTCAGGATGCCGATGGTGTCGAGGTCGTCCTTGTCCCACTCGACCATCTTGCGCTCGTCCATCGCCGTCTTGACGATGGGGACAATCTCGTCCAGCCGGTCCTTGGTGATGACGAAGCCGCCGACATGCTGCGACAGATGGCGGGGAAACCCCATGATGTCGTTGGCGCGGTCGATCACGTGCCGCGCCAGCGGGTCGGCGCGGTCGAGGCCGCCCGCCCTCGCCTCCCTTTCTCCGACTTCGGAGGAAGACCAGCCCCAGACGGAGCCGGAAAGCGCATCGCGGACATCGTCCGACAGGCCCATCGCCTTGGCCACCTCGCGCAGCGCCGAGCGGCCGCGATAGCTGACCACCGCGGCGGCGAGCGCGGTGCGCTCCTCGCTGTATTTCTCGTAGATATAGGCGATGATCTGGTCGCGCCGCTCGTGCTCGAAATCGACGTCGATGTCCGGCGGCTCGTCGCGCTCGGTCGAGACGAAGCGCTCGAAGAGCACCTCGGTCAGGTTGGGATCCACCTCGGTGATGCCCAGGCAATAGCAGATGACCGAATTGGCGGCAGAGCCGCGCCCCTGGCACAGGATGCCTACTGCTTCCGAGCGCGCATAACGAACGATGTCCTGAACGGTCAGGAAATAGCGCGCGTATTTTTTCTCGGCGACGATTGCGAGCTCGTGCCGGATCAGGGTCTGCACCTTTGCGGAAATGCCTTCGGGGTAGCGGATGCGCGCACCTTCCCAGGTCAGCCTTTCCAGTTCTTCCTGCGGGTCCACGCCCTCCTTGGTGGTTTCGTCGGGATAGTTGTGGCTGAGTTCGCTCAGCGAAAAGGAAAGCGTTTCGGCAAAGCGCAGCGTCTCGGCAATGGCCTGCGGCCAGGCCTTGAACAGCCGCGCCATCTCCGTCGGCGGCTTCAGGTGGCGCTCGGCATTGGCGGCAAGCTCGAGGCCTGCCTCGGCAACGGGCTTGTTCAGCCGGATCGCGGTCACCACGTCCTGCAGCGGGCGTCGGTCGGCCGAATGGTAGAGAACGTCATTGGTCGCCATCAGCGGAACGCCGGCGGCATGGGCAATTGCGGCGGCCTGGGCGATGCGGAAGCGGTCGTTGCCGCTATAGTCGGGCGCCACGGCCAGCCAGACATTTTTACCGAACCGTTCCTTCATCTGGCGCATGAGGGCAAGCTGGCCGGCGGCGCCCGCCGCCGAAAGTTCGGGCAGCACGGCAAGCGATATGTGCTCGCCCCACCCGAAAAGGTCCTCCGCATAGACCAGCGGCGCGCCCTTCGGGCTTTCCTCGCGCATGTTGGCCTGGGTCAGCAGGCGGCACAGGTTCCCCCAGCCCTTCCGGTCTTGCGGATAGGCCAATATGTCGGGCGTGCCGTCGGCAAAGACCAGCCGGCAGCCGGGGTGGTAGTCAAGCCTCACCGGCTCGGCATTTTCCGAAAACCTGATGCATTTCGACTGGCTCCAGGCGCGCACCACGCCGGCCACCGTGTTGCGGTCGGCAAGGCCCATGCCGGCATGGCCGAGCAGGCAGGCGGCCACCACCAGCTCCTCCGGCCGCGAGGCACCGCGCAGGAAGGAGAAATTCGATTGCACGCCGAACTCGACATAGGCCGGCGAAACAACGGGAGCGCGCGGAACCTTTTCCTCCTTCATGCGAACAGCCCTTGCATGAACCAGCGCGGGCCGGTGTCGCCGGTGCCGTAAAACCCCCGGCGGAACAGCCAGAAGCGGCGGCCTGCCCCGTCCTCGACGCGGAAATAGTCGCGGGTCGGCGCATCCGCCTCTTCGCGCCACCATTCCGGGGCGACGCGCTCGGGGCCTTCGGCGCGCACCACGTCGTAGAGCACGCGGCGCCAGCGGAAGCGCGCGGGCGGGCCTTCCGGCATCTCGGCGGCCACCACCTCCACCGGCTCGGGATGGGCAAGCAGGCGGATCGGGCGTTCCTGGGTCGCGGGGGGTGAGTGCATGGCCCTTGCCGGCATCGCCGCACCGCTGGCTGCGGCAAAGGGCATGGCGGCGACCGCGCGTTCCGGCACATGGCTTGCAACGAGAACCGGCTTCTGCACCACATCTGCGCCAAGCCGGGCGCCGACGCGGTCGGCGAACAGGGCGAGGTCCTCGTCATTGCCGTACACCTCGCCGGCAAGGTCGGTCTGGACCATGTCGAAGGAGGCTGCCGCCAGCACCGAGAGCCGGACGAGGTCGAAGCCGTAGCCGGCGTCCAGCGCATCCGCCAGCGCCGCCAGCCGTTCGTGGAACAGCCTTGCGATGAGGTCCGGCGCGCGCAGCGGCCGCGAGGTGCCGACACTGACCCGGCTGACCACGCCGTCGACCCGGAACAGCAGCAGTTGCAGGGCGCGCGCGCCCTCGCCGCGCCGCTCCAGATCCGCCCTCAGGCTCGTGGCCAGCAGAAGCACCAGCCGCTCGATGTCTTCCATCAGCCCGATCGGCTCGGCCAGGTGCCGCTCCACCGAAAGCGGCGCGACGGGCAGGCGCGGCGAAATCGCCTCCTCGACGCGGCCGAGCGCCTGGTCGATGCGGGTCATGAGGGTCGCGCCGAAGCGGCGCGCCAGCGGCGCGCGGGGGCTGCGCAGAACCGAGCCCGCGTTGCGCAGCCCCACGCTTTCGAGGCCCGCGACCGTGGCCGGCTCCAGCCGCAGTGCTGCCAGCGGCAGGGGCTCCAGAACTCTCTCCTCGCCCCCAGGCTCGACGATCTCGGGGCTGCGGAAGCGCGCCGTCGCCCAGGCCGCCCCCGGCGTGGAGGCTAGCCCCGCGCGCACGTCGAACCCCTGGTGGAAGAAGCGCGCCAGCAGGTCGTCCAGCAGCGCCTTTTCGCCGCCGAACAGATGGGCGCAGCCGGTGATGTCGAGGAACAGGCCATCTGCCGCGTCCAGCGCCACCAGCGGCGTGTAGCGGTCGCACCAGTCGGCCAGGCTTTCCAGCAGCCGGCGGTCGGCGGCCGGGTCCGCCTCGACGATCTCGATGCCGGGGTGCATGGCGCGGGCGTCGGCAAAGCCCATGCCGGGCTTCAGCCCCAGCCGCTCAGCCTGCTCGTCGAGGGCTGCGATGCGCTGCGTGTTCTTTTCGCGATGGCTGACGACCAGCGGCGGGCGCGCCGCCTGCGGCTGCGAACGCCACGACCGTCCCAGCCGCTGGCGCAGGATGCGCTCCGTGCAAAGATGCGGAAACCACAGCGCCAGAATCCGCTGGCCCGAAGGCCGGCTGCTGTCTTTCGGAAAATGAGCGTTCATCGGCGTTCCACTCCAGGGTGAACTGTCCGGGCAGGGCAAGGCGGCTTTTGTCGATCCTGACGACAAAGCCCGGCGGGCCGATGGAGCCGGCCAGCGGCCCCGCGATGGTGTGACGGGGTGCGGCCGTGGCCGGCGAGACGACGAGCCGCAGCGGGGCTGCGGTTGGCTCGGGCCTGGCCGCCTGCCGCAGCAGGAAGACCGGCCGCCCCGCCCCCAGCGCGCGCCGGTGCAGCCGGCGCGTGGCGGTCAGGTCCAGCTTTTGCGGGTTGCCGCGGATCTCCAGCAGCACGGCCGAGAAGGCCTTCAGGCCGGCAGCCTCCTCGGCGATCCACAAGGCCTCGGCGAGCTTTGGCGCCTCTGCGATCAGGAGTTCGTCCGCCCCGATGCCGAAGCGGGCACACAGGCCCGGCGCATAGGGCGCACCGGCCTCGCGAAAGATTTCGGCCGTGCCGATCCAGAGCATGGGTGCTCTTTGCCGCGCCTGCGCCAGCAAAAGCCCGGTCAGCGCCAGGGCAAGCCCGCTCGCAGCCCCGGCATCGCGCGTTTCGGCGCCATGGATTTCGGTCAGCGCGGCCAGCGGCAGGCCGCCGCCGAGGGCCGCATCGAAAGCCTGCGCGCCGGTTGCCAAGCACGGTTCCGTCGCGATGCCATGGCGCCGCATCAGCACCGCGCCTTCGCCGGGCCGGGCGTTGGCGGAAGGCACCAGCCGTTCCGGCAGGGTGCCCTCGATGCGTGCTATTTTCTGGCGCAAGGCAAAAACAGCTGCCTGCGCCACGGCGGACGTCGCCATGACGATGTGCTTTCCGATATTTGTTCCTGTTATGTTCCTATAGATTCCAGAGCGACCCGGCAGAGTCAAGCCGCTTCAAAAGGAATTTATTCCTCTCTCGAAATGTTGATCCGCGGCTTCCTCGCGCGGGCTTCGGGCCTATTTCGCCAAGCTGGCGTAAAAAACTCGAAAGGCATCAACCAAAAGGCTATATGCGCTCAAAAGGAAACAGAATGGCCCGTATCTACAAGAACCGCGCATGGCATGACCAGCTATCTCCGTCATTGGAGGAATTGGAATTTCTGGCGCTGGAAGCCTATGCGCATCTGCCCGAGGAGTTCCGCACGCTGACCGGCGAGGTCGTCATCCAGGTCACCGAATTTCCCACCGACGAGATCATGGACGATCTGGCCCTGGAGACGCCTTTCGACCTGCTCGGCCTGTTCGAGGGCCGCGGCATCGCCGAGCGCTGGAACCCGCAGACCGGCGAGGGGCCGAACCGCGTCACGCTCTATCGCCGTGCCATTCTGGACTATTGGGCCGAGAATGAGGAGACCCTGGGCGACATCGTCACCCATGTGCTGATCCACGAGATCGGCCACCATTTCGGCCTCAGCGACGACGACATGGAGCGCATCGAGGAAGCAACATAGCGGCTCAGTTGCCGATAGGACTGGACTCCCTCTTTTCATACGCCGTCTTGATGAGTGCCGAGATGCGCAAGGTCTCATCCTCGACCGTGTACGAAAACTCTTCCATCACACCTTGGAACGGCCTCGTAAATCCAAGGTTTTCATGCATGTCAGCGTGGAACCGTTCAAATTTTTCAAACTTTTCCTGTTCAAACTGCGGCCCTCCCTGTCGAGCCGGCGAAAAGATATGTATCGGCTTTCCTGACATCGAGGCCTCGCAAACCATCGTCACAGTGTCCGCGGTAATGACGAAGGCATCGGCGGCTGCGAGATAGTCGATGTACGGATTGTCGCCGGCACGGTCCCAGATGATCATACGCGGATCATTTATTTCCATCAGCCGAGCAAGAATTTCCGGCTCCGAGCGGCGAGAAGTCGATGCGAGAACGACGTAACCCCGTTCAACCAGATCAGTTGCTGTGGCGATAATCCCATCTATGGTCTGCCGGTCGAAAGCGTAGGCCCAGGTCGATCCGCCGATAAGCAGGGTAACGACAGGCTCCCCGCCAGGAGCAAAGCGCGCTCGCGCACTCTCCCTTCGTCTCGCAAGGAGAGCTGGGCTGATCCGATGAGGGACACCGGACATCTTAAAATATTTCGGATTGTGCTCCATTGTCTTCGTCCAGTCGTGACGGGAGACGAACAGCATGTCGAACAAGTCCAGGTCGCGTCGGGGTTGTTGAAGGTGCACGGCAAACGGCCGGCCACCATAGGCCTTCTTGATCTCCGCAACATAACGCTCGGAGATGCTTCCGCATGAGATGAGGATGTCCGGGGCTTTCTCTGCAACGCTTTGCCGAAATGCAGAAAATATCCGTTCCACTCGGGTTTGCTTCCTGAAAATCCTGGCAGTTGGGTTCGCGTCCAGTTTTTGCGCGACACCGAGGCACTGGGTCAGCGTTCCGGCCTTTTCTTCGCTAACAGTCCACACCCTCATGCTTGTTATTGTTCCCCAAGCTTCATGTTGGGGTCGTACTCCTGGCCCTCGACGTCCTTTACCACCGCCTGGCCGCATTTCATGGTCTTGGTTTCGGCGTCATAGGCATAGGTCGTCGAGCCGAACAGGTGCCAGCCCTTGTTCAGGGCGGCCGTCACCTTGTGGCAGAAGCTGGCATCGTCCGGGCCGGTGAGAAAACGGTAGAGTTTCATCTGTCATTCCCCGTCATGGCGTTGTTGCCTTGAGCGTCGTTTCGGCGGCGGGCATGCAGTTCGGCCCGAAGCCATAATGTCCTGTTATCGCGTCGTTCTCTGAAAAGCCGTTTCCGGAACGAAGTTCCATTCCACGCCTTTTCGGCTCACTTGGCAATCATGGCCGCCTTGGCCAGAAGTCTTTCGGCCTGCGCGCAATGCAGCAGCTCGACCATGCGGCCGTCGAGGCCGATCGCGCCCTTGCCGGCGTTTTCCGGCAGCTTGAACGCGGCCACGATCCGCTCGGCCTCGGCCAGCGCTGCTGGCGAAGGGGAGAAGGCGGCCTCCGCCGGCGCGATCTGGGCCGGGTGGATCAGCGTCTTGCCGTCGAAGCCCATGGCAGCCCCCTCCCCGCATTCCGCCGCAAAGGCGTCGAGGTCGCGAAAATTGTTGCTGACGCCGTCGAGCATGTCGAGCCCGCCGGCGCGTGCGGCCAGCACCATCTGCATCAGCCAGGGCATCAGATAGCGCCGGTCGGGTGTGGCCAGCACGCCGGTCATGGCCGCCAGATCGTTGGTGCCGGCCACCAGGCACGAAAGGCGCGAGGCGGCGTTTCGGCCAAGCTCGGCGATCGCGCCGAGGTTCAGCACGGCACGCGGCGTCTCGACCATCGCCCACAGGCGCAGGCTGTCGGGCGCGCCGGCTTTGTCCAGCATCTCGCCGGCTTCCAACACGTCGCGCGGCGTCTCCACCTTGGGCAGCAAAATGCCGTCGGGCCGGCAGGCGATTGCGGCTGCAACATCGTTGGCCCCCCATTCGCTGGAGAGCGCGTTGACGCGCACCACCATCTCGCGCACCCCGGCCGCCCCGTTGCCGACGATTTTTGCGAGTTTTTCGCGCGCGGCCGCCTTTTCGCCAGGGGCCACCGCGTCCTCCAGGTCGATCACCACCGCATCGCAGGAGAGCGTGGCAAGCTTGGCCAGCGCCCTGTCGTTGGAGGCAGGAATATAGAGCACCGAGCGGCGCAGACGGGGGGCTTGCATCATGTGGCCTTTCTTGCCCGGCTACGCTGGCTCTTGCAAGACGGGCGCGCAAAACCCTGATAAGGCACGACCAACAACGCAAAGCATCGGGGAACATGGATATGGCGCGTTACGACGTCATCATCATCGGCGGGGCGATCGTCGGCAGCTCCATCGCCTACTATTTGCGCGACGAAGGCTTCACCGGCTCCATCGCGCTGATCGAGCGCGATCCGCAATTCACCTATTCGTCAACGACGCTGTCCTGCGCCTCGATCCGCCAGCAGTTCTCGATCCCCGAGAACATCCGCCTGTCGCAGTTCACGCTGGGCCTTTTCCGCCGGCTGGAGCAGGAATTCGGCGCCGGCGCCGACATCGGCTTCCGCGAGGGCGGCTATCTCATCCTTGCCGGCGAGAACGGCCTGCCGATCCTCGAGCAGAACCATGCCGCGCAGATGGCCGAGGGCGCCGACATCGTGCTGGAAGACGCAGCTGCCCTGCAGAAGCGGTTCAGCTGGATCTCCACCGAGGGCATCACCGCCGGCGCCTATGGCCGCTCGGGCGAGGGCTGGTTCGACGCGCATGCCATGCTGATGCTGTTCCGCAAGGCGCTGCGCGAGAGACGAGTGGACTTCATCACCCATGCCGTCGCGGGCATCGAGCGCGGGGGCAACCGCGTCACCGCTGTCACGCTCGAAAACGGCGAGCGGCTGGAAGC
Organism: Pseudomonadota bacterium; assembly: GCA_023387775.1. Taxonomy (GTDB): domain Bacteria; phylum Pseudomonadota; class Alphaproteobacteria; order Rhizobiales; family Rhizobiaceae; genus Pseudaminobacter. Next base: position 11,375 of record JAEWHN010000070.1, read on the forward strand.
CGGCACCATATTCGACGCCGCCGGCCCGTCCGCCGGCAAGGTCGCGGCCATGGCCGGGCTCAAACTGCCGGTCGAGCCGCGCAAGCGCACCGTCTTCGTCTTCGAAGCGCATGACAAATTCGCCGACATGCCGCTGATGGTCGACCCCAGCGGCGTTTATGTGCGCCCGGAAGGCAGCGTCTACATCACCGGCGGGGCCGAGAGCGAGGAGGGCGAAAGTCCGGCCGACGCAAAAGATTTCGATCCCGACTGGTCGCTGTTCGAGGAGACGATCTGGCCGGTTCTGGCCACCCGCGTGCCGGCCTTCGAGGCGATCAAGGCCACCCGCGCCTGGGCTGGGCACTACGACTACAACACGCTCGACCAGAACGCGGTCATCGGGCCGCATCCGGAGGTGCAGAACTTCATCTTCGCCAACGGCTTTTCCGGCCACGGCCTGCAGCAGGCGCCGGCGGTGGGCAAGGCGCTGGCCGAGCTACTGGTCCATGGCGGCTATCGCAGCATCGACTGCTCGGCTTTCTCCTACGCCCGCATCGCCGAGGGCCGGCCGTTTCGCGAACTCAACGTGATTTGAAGGCCAGGTCGAGGCGGCCTCTTTGATTCCCCGCCTCCTTTGTGTAAAGCGGGTTCGAACGAATTTCCCGGAACCAGAAACGGGCGAGAAAAAGCCATGGAAAAATTCACCAAGCTCACCGGCGTCGCCGCTCCCTTGCCGATCGTCAATGTCGACACCGACATGATCATCCCCAAGGACTATCTCAAGACGATCAAGCGCACCGGGCTTGGTACGGGGCTTTTCGCCGAGATGCGCTACAATGAGGACGGCTCGGAAAATCCCGACTTCGTGCTCAACAAGCCGGCCTATCGCAAGGCCCAGATCCTCGTTGCCGGCGACAATTTTGGCTGCGGCTCCAGCCGTGAGCATGCGCCCTGGGCGCTGCTCGACTTCGGCATCCGCTGCGTGATCTCGACCTCGTTTGCCGACATCTTCTACAACAACTGCTTCAAGAACGGCATTTTGCCGATCACGGTCAGCCAGGAAGACCTCGACAAGCTGATGGACGATGCCTCGCGCGGCGCCAACGCCACCATCTCCATCGATCTCGAGACCAAGGAAATCCATGGGCCCGACGGCGGCGTGGTCAAGTTCGACCTCGACGACTTCAAGCGCCACTGCCTGCTCAACGGCCTCGACGACATCGGCCTGACCATGGAAAAGGCCCCGTCGATCGACAGGTTTGAGAAGAAATACGCCGAAACCCGCCCCTGGGCTTAAGCTGCGACATCCGTGGCGCGCCGCTTCGGATTGAAACATATGCAAAGGGCCGCCTCGTGCGGCCCTTTGCATTCAGGCAGGCACCCGGCCGGCGATCGGCACAGGACAAAATACCGGTCGAGATGAAAACTGGCAGCTCCCGCGGGCCTGTGGCATGGTCGGGGCAGATTCGTCGCCTCGGGCCGATATTGCCGGCCATGTCGAAACTCCCTGATTCGGGGTTGCCATGAACCGGACTGCCTCTCTTCTCGCCGTCGGGCTTGCCCTTGTCGTAAGTGCGCCCGCCTTCGCGCAGGAAGACCCGCCGACCTCGATCCCCTTTGCCGGCGGAACGCTGACCATTACCGAAACCCCGAATCTGGACAGAATCCTTGCCTTCGACGGCAAGCAGCTCGCGCGCAACTATGTCGTGCTCTACGACCGCACGGTCGAACTGCAGGGCACGAAGGTGGCACTGTTTGCCGTCGGCGACGGCGGCAATGCCTGCGGCCCCGCCACGGTCATCGTCTGGAAGCCGGAGGTCGGCGGGCTCAAGACCACGACGGTGGGCGAGAACTGCGGCGCGCCGCCGGCCGCCGTCACCGACGATGACATCTATTTCGTGCCCTATCTGCGCCCCGGCGCCAGCGCCGACGTGCAGAGCTGGTCGCCTGAGAACGGCCTGCGCGTCGCCGGCCAGATGAGCTATGTGCCCCAGCCCGGCACGCGCTGGGCCGATCTCGACCCGGCGAAAGTCGCCCATCCCTACGACCTCTTCGCCAATGGCGACTTCTACGCCGCCGCCCGCACGGTGCTGGGCGACAAGTTCTCCCACGTGGTTCTGGCGCTCTCGGTTTCCGGCGGGCTGGAAGCAACCGCTTCCGGCGTCTTCTACGGCAGCGGCTGCATCCCGCATGCCTGCGGCGAGGGCAACGGCTTCGTCGCCGTCGACCCCAAGGAAAGGGCCGTCTATTTCGCGCAGCAAAACGGCGGCGCCACCCCCGACGCCTGGCCGCCGCTCGACAACTGGCCGGCGGAGGTCCGCGCGGCGATGACAAAATCCTTCAGCGAAGAATAGACGGAGGTTTCATGCGCAAGCTCATCTCCACCGGATCGCCCTTCGAAAAGACCGCCGGTTATTCGCGCGCGGTGGTGCAAGGCGAGTGGTGTTTTGTCTCCGGCACCACCGGCTACGACTACGCCACCATGACCATGCCCGACAGCGTGGAAGACCAGACCCGCAACTGCCTCACCACCATAGCCAAGGCGCTGGCGGAGGGCGGCTTCGAGATGGCCGACGTGGTGCGTGCGCACTACTACATCACCGACCAGAGTTATGTGGACGTGGTGTTCCCGATCCTCGGCGAGGCTTTTGGCGAGATCAGGCCGGCGGCGACCATGATCGTGTGCCAGCTCAACAAGCCGGAAATGAAGATCGAGATCGAGGTGACGGCGCTGAAGCAGAGGTAATGTCGATCGGTTCGACAGGCTCTCGGGACACCCCGCCTGTCGTGACTACGCCGCGCGCGCCACGGCCCGCCCCGCCTTCGTGAAGGCACACGCGGACCAGATGGCGCATTTTGCTGCGGCAAACTGAGCAACACCCGAAAGCTGATCGCGTTTCAAGCCATCCGCTCGACCCATTGAGCCCGCGAAGGGCCCGGCCCGAACGGATCACCAAAATATTGGGTTTCCCAGGCCACCTGCCCGTCCCTGAACTCCATGATGCTTACCGTGTAAGACGGCCGGCCATCGTAGGTCAGGATCAATTCAGTGATCCAGAGGTCGGCCGCACCGAGTATCCGCCGCACCGTGAAGCGCTTCTTGTTCGGCTGTGCAAAACGAGATGCCTGGATGTTGTGCCGACCGCGGATGCGTTCCCCCGACTGCGGATACTCGAGCACCGCGTCCTCTCGGTAAATCCGATGCTCCTCTTCGAAGTCGTTCGCGTCGGAGGCGGCCCAATGGCGATCGAGAGCAGCTCGAATCTCGCTGTCTTCCATCTCAATCTTCCCTGCATCTCCGGCGCACGCAAGCGGCCTAGTAAGCCCCTCGAATTCGAGGATACCGGTGCATGCGCTTTAGAACCCCGACGTTACACCATCTGGAAACCCTTTCGCCAGCGACGCGCCACTTCCGAACTTGGCGCAACCTGAACAGCGCCCGCCAGCCCGCCCGAAAACACTTCCATCCGTGCACCAAGCCTTTCCGTCTTGCGCGCCGGGCGCTTGGCGTTTAGCAAGGCCCCGGTTCACCCGCTTTCTGAAAGGTTTTCTCCGATGGCAACGCGCAAGCTTCTTCTCCTGCCGGGCGACGGCATTGGCCCCGAGGCAATGAACGAGGTTCGCAAGCTGATCTCGGCGATGAACGACAAGTTCGCCGCCGGTTTCGAGACCGAGGAAGGCCTGGTCGGCGGCTGCGCCTACGACGCGCACGGCCAGTCGATCTCCGATGCAGACATGGACAAGGCGATGGCGGCCGATGCCGTTCTGATCGGCGCCGTCGGCGGGCCGAAATGGGATGGCGTGCCCTACGAGGTGCGCCCCGAGGCTGGCCTGCTGCGGCTGCGCAAGGAGATGCAGCTCTTCGCC
>JAEWHN010000235.1 GCA_023387775.1 Pseudomonadota bacterium
CCCAAGGGCCACGACTTCGTCATCGACCGCCGCACCAAGCGGCCCGCCGTCGCGCGCCACATGAGCGTGACCGGCGGGTAAGTTTTTTCCGCGCCCGCGCGCTGCAAAGCGGCCGCCGCGGCGCCCCCCTTGAGGGGAGGTCACCTCCGAGCGCAGCGGAGGATGCGGGAGGGGTCATCGCGGCCGTGCGCCTACTTCGCTTTCGCAACACAGGCTCTCCGCGCCTGAGAAACCCTCCCCTCGTGCGCCGCAAAGTCCCTGTGGCACAGTCCTTTGCCGTTGCTTTTCCTGCCAATCATATACCATTGGGTATCCCAGTAAAAAGAATCGGTAATGCCTTGATCATTTCGGAAAATCTGCGCGGCTCATTGTTCATGGTGGTGTCGATGGCCGGCTTCACCATCAACGACGCGCTGGTCAAGTTCGCGGCCGAACAAATGAACCTCGGACAGGTGATGCTGGTGCGCGGCCTGTTTGCCACCGCGCTGATCGTTCTGCTGGCCTGGCACCAGGGCGCCCTGCGCGCGCCGCGCCTGGTGTTCCACCCCATGGTGGCGTTGCGTGCCATGGGCGAGCTGTGCGCTACCGTGTTCTACCTGCTGGCGCTGCAGCAGATGCCTATCGCCAATGTCTCGGCCGTGCTGCAGGCGCTGCCGCTGGCCGTGACGATGGGGGCGGCGCTGTTTCTGGGCGAGCGCGTCGGCTGGCGGCGCTGGATGGCGATTGCGGTCGGCTTTACCGGCGTCATGATCATCGTGCGCCCCGGCTTCGACGGCTTCAATGCCTTTGCGTTGCTTGCGCTGCTCAGCGTCGGGTTCTCGGCGTTACGCGACCTGACGACAAGGCGCCTGCCCGCGCATGTGCCATCGTTGCTGGTCTCGGTAGCCACCGCCATCGTGGTGACGCTGTGCGGCGGGTTCCTCATCGTGCCGCTCGGCGGATGGACGCCGATGACTGCGGGCCACCTAGGGCTTCTTGCCGCCGCCGCCGTGCTTCTGCTGTTCGGCTACCAGTTCATCATCATGGCGATGCGCACCGGTGACATCTCGTTCATTGCGCCATTCCGCTACACCGCGCTGCTCTGGGCGATCATGCTAGGCTACCTGATGTTCGGCGACGTTCCTGACATGGCCATGATCGCCGGCTCGGTCATCATCGTCGGATCGGGGCTCTACGCGCTCTACCGCGAACGGACGAGCGCAACGCCCCCCGCCGCGCAAAGCACCAGCCCGGCAATGGCGCCCGACGGCCTGTGAACATGGCACGCCAGCATTTCAACCGCGCGACGGCGCCAAACATCATGACGCTGGTGACGGCGGCCGCGACAAGCGCGCTGTGCATGAACGTATTCCTGCCATCGCTGCCGGGCATGGCGCGGCATTTCGAGGCCGATTACGCGGTGGTGCAACTGGTGGTGTCGCTCTACCTGGCGGCGACCGCCCTGCTCCAGGTCTTCATCGGCCCCGCATCCGACCGCTTCGGCCGCAGGCCGGTGATGCTCGTCTGCTTCGCGATCTTCATCGTCGGCACGGTTGCCGCGCTCTATGCGCCGACCATCGAGTTCCTGCTCGGCTGCCGGTTGCTGCAGGCATTTTCGGCCGCCGGCGTGGTGCTCTCGCGTGCCGTGGTGCGCGACACGGTGGAGGCCGCGCAGGCGGCGAGCAAGATCGGCTACATCACCATGGGCATGAGCCTGGCGCCGATGATCGGGCCGGTGATAGGCGGCTTCCTCGACGAGCTCTATGGCTGGCATTCGACCTTCCTGCTGATGCTCGCAGTCGGGGTATTTGCCTTTGCGATCGTGTGGTTGGACCTGGGCGAGACCAACCATGAGCGCTCGCCAAACCTGCTTGCCCAGTTCCGTGCCTATCCGGAACTGATCGGTTCGCAGCGCTTCTGGGGCTATACGCTCACCGCAGTCTTCACCTCGGGCGGGTTCTATGCCTTCCTGGGCGGTGGCCCCTATATCGCATCCGAGATGCTGCACCTGACGGCATCGCAATACGGCTTCTATTTCGCCATCGTTTCGATCGGCTACATGTTCGGTAACTTCATGTCGGGCCGGTTTTCGAGCAAGCTTGGCATCAACCGCATGATGCTTTGCGGCAACGTCATCGCCATCGGCGGCATGGCCTTGTCGATCACGCTTTTCATGCTCGGCTACAACCATCCGCTGTCGCTGTTCGGGCCGGTTCTGTTCATCGGCGTCGGCAACGGCGTCACGCTGCCCAGCGCCAACGCCGGCATAGTCAGCGTCAGTGCCCATCTCGCCGGCTCTGCTTCCGGGCTGGGCGGCGCGCTGACGATCGGCGGCGGGGCGGCGCTGGCAGTGCTGGCGGGCGCGATGCTGTCGCCCGAAACGGGGCCCTACCCGCTGCTGTGGCTGATGCTGTTGTCTTCGGTGGCCGCAGTTCTGAGCACTGTTTACGTGATGCGTGCCACGCCGGATGCTGCCGAAGCATGGTGAGCCCCTGCCGGGGGTGGAAATCTCGTCACGGGCGGCTTGCACTGCTGGACGAGGAACAAAAAACCGCCCATGCCTTGGCAATAGGAAATGGTGGGCAGCGGTGCGCACGCCCGGAGACTACACAGGCGACGACAGGTGACACAGCGCGTATTCGGAATTACCGGCTGGAAGAATTCCGGCAAGACCACGCTAACCGAAAGGCTGGTGGCCACGCTGACCGCGCGCGGCTGGCGCATTTCAACAGTGAAGCACGCACACCACGCCTTCGACATCGACCAGGAAGGCACCGATAGCTTCCGACACCGCCAGGCCGGCGCCGGCGAAGTGGCGATCGTTTCGGGCAAGCGTTGGGCGCTGATGCATGAACTGCACGGCGAGGAAGAGCCCAAGCTGGAAACGATCCTGGCCAGGCTGTCGCCCTGCGACCTGGTGCTGGTGGAAGGCTACAAGCGCGAAAACCACCTCAAGATCGAGGCGCGCAGGCGTGACGCCAGGAACGGCACTCCGCTTTCGGCCAGCGACCCGCACATCGTCGCCATTGCGGCGGATCACCCGGTAGAAGGCGAGACGATTCCCGTCTTCGACATAGACGACGTGCCGGCCATCGCCGATTTCATCGAAAGCACGGTCGGGCTGAGGCGAAGCTGACCCAACGTCAGACCTTGCGCGGCCGGGCGCCCTGCCCGCAAACATCCGCCAAGATGTGGAAATGTTTGCATGAAGTCGTGCTTCGGGCGCGGTTTTGCAGTTGCTTTTTCGGCGCAAAGAGTGGGAGTATCCGCGCCAGTGGAGCGCCAGCCAGCGCTCCAACAACGCTGCATCAAGCGGCGGAAGTGAAAACAGAGAGGAACATTATGCGTATAGCAATGCGTATTGCCCTTGCGGCGTCGGCCATCGCGCTGGCGATGGGCGCTGCACAGGCGGAGGACAAGGTTCTCAAGATCGGCACCGAGGGCGCCTACCCGCCCTTCAACAATCTGACCGCCGACGGCAAGCTCGAAGGCTTCGATGTCGACATCGCCCAGGCGCTGTGCGACGAGATGAAGGTGACGTGCGAATTCGTGACCCAGGACTGGGACGGCATCATCCCCGCCCTTCAGGCCGGCAAGTTCGACGCCATCATCGCCTC
>JAEWHN010000111.1 GCA_023387775.1 Pseudomonadota bacterium
CCGGCAGGCCGCTCTCTGCGCCCAGCGCCAGCCATTCCTGCTCGGCCTTCAGCCGTATCACCGAGCGGCGCGACACCGGCCGGCACTCGGCCGTCTCGTCCACCCAGTCGCCGCCATGGTCGCCATAGACGCCGACGGTGGAGAGATAGCCGATCCATTGAAGCTTCGGCATGCCGTGCAGGATCTTTTCACGCGCAGCGTTGAGCACAGGGTCGCCGGCCTCGTCGGGCGCGATGGAGATCAGCAGGTGCGTGGTTTCGGAGAGTTCACCGGCCCGCTCGTCGCTCAACGACCCGTCGAACACAACAGGCTCGATGCCCGCCTGCCGCAGCGCCTCAAACTTTTCCGCCGAGCGCGTGGTGCCGGCAATCCGGATGCTCGCACCGGGCTTGGCCCGGCCGACCGCCTTGCCGGAATAGCCGACCCCGAAGATGAACATTTTTGTCGCGCTCATGCATGTTCCCCGATCGCTTCCGGCTGGCCGGTTGCCAAAATCCATTCCCGACGCACCTCGGCGTCGTCTTCCGTGTCAGCCCGCTCAGCCAGCACGGCAAAATCCGCCGGCTGCATAAGGCGTGAGAGGGCCCACACTGCCGCGCCCCGCACCAGCGGCGAGGGATCGGACAAAAGGCTTTCGCAAGGCGGGATCAGCGCGCGTTCGCCCGAATTGCCGGCGGCGATCAGCACGTTGCGGACAAAACGGTCGCGGCCGATGCGCTTGACCGGCGAGCCCGAGAAGAAGGCGCGGAAGGCGGCGTCGTCCATGGCCAGGAAGTCGGCCAGCCTCGGCGCGCGCAGGTCGTCGCGGGCGGCCAATTTCGCCTCGGAGGCAACCTGCGCAAACTTGTTCCACGGGCAGGCGGCCAAGCAGTCGTCGCAGCCATAGATGCGGTTGCCCATCGCCGCGCGGAATTCATGCGGGATCGGCCCCTTGTTCTCGATGGTGAGGTAGGAGATGCAGCGCCGCGCATCGAGCTTGTAGGGCGCGGGAAAGGCATTGGTCGGACAGGAATCGAGGCAGGCCCGGCACGAGCCGCAATGGTCGGTCTCGGGCTGATCGGGCGCGATTTCCGCCGTGGTGAAGATGGTGCCCAAGAACAGCCAGGAGCCGAACTGCCGGCTGACCAGATTGGTGTGCTTGCCCTGCCAGCCGATGCCGGCCGCTTCCGCCAGCGGCTTTTCCATCACTGGGGCGGTGTCCACGAACACCTTCACGTCGCCGCCGGCACGCGCCACGATCTTTCCGGCCAGTTCCTTCAGCCGGCCCTTGATGACGTCGTGATAGTCGCGGTTGCGGGCATAGACCGAGATGGCGCCGCAATCAGCCTGGGCCTGCAATTCGCGCGGGTCCTCTTCCGGCCCGTAGTTCATGGCCAGCACGATGATCGAGCGAACGTCCGGCCACAGCGTCTTCGGGTCGGCGCGGCGCGCGAAAGTCTCGGCCATCCAGCCCATCGAGCCGTGAAAGCCCTCAGCCAGAAATTCGGCCAGCCGGGCAGGGGCCTGCGGGATCGCCTCCGGCGTGGTCACGGCCACGGCGTCGAAGCCGGCACGGCGCGCCTCGCGGTCGATCATCTGCCGCAGGCGCTCGCCCTTTTCGGGCTTGTCAGAAATCGAGGTCCGCATAGTGGGATACCGGCGAAATGCCGCGCACCCGGTCGCCGAGCAGCGGGCGGAACGAGGGGCGCGACTTCACCCGCGTGTACCAGTCGCGCGCTGCGGCGTGGTCGCTCCAGTCGATCTCGCCCAGATAGTCCAGCACCGAAATGGCGGCGGCGGCGGCAAGATCGGCATAGGTGATGCGGGGGCCGGCCAGCCAGTGGCGGGTGCCGGCCAGCCAGTTGGTATATTTCATGTGCTGGCGGATATTGGAGCGGGCGGCGCGGATGGCGCCTGAATCCGGCGAGCCGCCGCCCATCTCGTTGGGCATCAGCGGCTTCAGAACGCGCTCGCGCACCAGGTGCTTTGTCACCTCGCTCTCGGTCTTGACCAGGTACCAGTCCACCAGCCGGCGGATCTCGGCGCGCTCCATCGGGTCCTCGGCGAACAGGCGCCGCTCGCGCTTCAGGACGCCGCGGGTCTCGTCGAGATATTCGGCGATCACGCCGGCGCCGATGATCGGCACGTCGCCCTCGGCCAGCAGCACCGGCAGCGTGCCGGCGGCGTTCAGCACCAGGAATTCACGGCGGCGCAGCCATGGCTTTTCCTCGATCAGCGCCAGCTCTTCGCCATATTCGCCGAAGGCGAGACGGACGAAACGACAGGAGGCGAACATGGGATGATGGAAAAGCGTCAGCATGGTTCCGTGGTGAAAACTGCGCTGGTCATTTTTCGGCCGCGCCAGTAGTTCTATCTCTGCCCGATTCATCGGGCGGTCAAGGCGCATCGGTATAGGGACAGTTCCGCGCCGTGACAAGCAAGCCCCGTCGCTCCCCCGCCTCGTCGAGATATTCATGGAACATCAGACCATCATCGAAGCTCTGCTGCTTGGCCTGCTCGAGGGCTTGACCGAGTTCATCCCGGTCTCGTCCACCGGCCACATCCTGCTGGCCGGCCATTTCCTCGGCTTCGAGTCCACCGGCAGGGCCTTCGAGGTGCTGATCCAGCTCGGCGCCATCCTGGCGATCCTGACGGTCTATTTCGGGCGGCTGTGGAAGATCGTCACCGGCCTGCCTAGCGACGCGCGCACGCGGCGCTTCGTGGCGGGCATCCTGCTGGCCTTCCTGCCCGCCGCAGTCATCGGCGTGATGGCGCATGGCTTCATCAAGACGGTGCTGTTCGAATCGCCGATGCTGATCTGCATCACGCTGATCGTCGGCGGCATCGTGCTTCTGGGCGTCGACCGGCTGAAGCTGACGCCGAAATATCACGACGTGATGGATTTTCCGCTGCCGGCCTGCCTGGCAATCGGCTTCTTCCAGTGCCTGGCGATGATCCCCGGCACCTCGCGCTCGGGCGCAACGATCGTCGGTGCGCTCCTCATGGGCACCGACAAGCGCTCGGCGGCCGAATTCTCGTTCTTCCTCGCCATGCCCACCATGGCCGGCGCCTTCGCCTACGACCTTTACAAGAACCGCGACGCGCTGTCGGCGGCCGACCTGCCGATCATCACGGCGGGCTTCATCGCCGCCTTCGTCGCCGGCGTCTTCGTTGTGCGCCACCTGCTCGACTACGTGTCGCGCCGCGGCTTCGCCCCGTTTGCCTGGTGGCGGCTGGTCGTCGGCAGCATCGGCCTGGCCGCGCTGCTGGCCACGCGCTGAGCTTTTTTGTCTGACGGGTGGGAGGTCATTCCCCGTCAGGGTGCTGCGCACCCAAAAATACCCCCACCCCTAACCCCTCCCCACAAGGGGGAGGGGGACGATTTCGCCGCCATGGCCCCGACAGGGGCCCGATCCCTCCCCAGAAAAAACGCTGAAGGTTGGAGCTGAGCGACCATGCAGCAAGTCCCCCTCCCCCTTGTGGGGAGGGGCTAGGGGTGGGGGTGCAAGGCCTTACCCGCAGCAGGACGACGTCAGCATCGCGGCGATGTGCTTGTCCTCGTCGGGATATTCGTCGTGGCGCTTCACCCAGTCCATGGCGCTCTTCTCGTTGCGGCCCTTGGGCGTGCGGTCGAGGATGGCGTAGGTGCTGATCTTGTCCTCGTCGCCGCGCGCATATTGCGAGAAGGTGCGGTAGATGTTGCCGTCCTCGTCCTTGTAGAACACGGTCATGCCGTGCAGCTCTTCCATCTCGAAGTCGAGCGGCGCGAAGTTGTAGATCGCCTTGCCGTTCTTGATGTCCTCCTTGTGGAAGGACACGCCGAAATCGTAGTTGAAGTCGCTGCCGAACGACGACACCCAGTCGAACTTCCAGCCCATGCGCTTCTTGTAGGCCTCGATCTGGGGCAGCGGCGCGCGCGACACGGTCACCAGCGTCACGTCATGGTGCTTCAGGTGCTGGTCGGGGCCGGCGAGATGATCGGCGCCGAAGGAGCAGCCGACGCAGCCCGCCTCCCAGTCCGGCCCGAGCATGAAGTGCACCACCACCAGCTGGCTGCGCCCTTCGAACAGCTCGGCCAGCGTCTTTTTGCCCTGCGGCGTGTCGAAGACGTATTCCTTCTCCACCCGCGTCCAGGGCAGCGCCTGCCGCTCGGCGTTCAGCCGGTCGCGGTGGCGCGTATATTCCTTTTCCTTCACCAGATGGGCCTTCTGGGTTTCCATCCATTCCTGCTGCGAGACGATCTTGTGCGATTGCATCTGCCTTCTCCCTTGGTGGATCTGCGATCAGGAAAACTGCCTCTCCAGTCTGTCGAGCGCCGCCATCCAGCCCATGCGGTGGCTGTCGCGTGCGGCCTCGTCAAAGAACTGCTCGTGGTGCAGCGTCAGCATGGTGCCGTCGCCGTCGGGCCGCATCGTCAGCGTCACCAGCGATTCGCGCTCCGGGGTTGAGCGCCATGCCCAGCTGAACACCAGCCTTTCGGCCGGCACCACCTCGCGATAGACGCCGCGTACGTCGAACTCCTCGCCGTCGGCGGCGCGGAAGACGAGGCGGAAGCGGCCGCCGGGGCGCACATCCGTCTCGGCCAGCACCGGTTCGTCGTCCTCGCGTGGTCCCCACCAGCCCATGAGCCGCTCCGGCTCGGTCCAGGCGGCGTACACTTTCGCCGGCGCCGCATTCAGCCGGCGCTTCAGGGTCAGGCTTGGCTTGTCCAGCATCATTCCTTCTCCAAAAAATTCGCCAGCCGGTCGAGGCTGCCGTTCCAGAAGCGCTCGTAGCGGTTCAGCCAGTTCATTGCTTCCTCCATCGGGCCGGCGTTCAGCCGGCAGGCCACGGTGCGCCCGGTCTTGGCCCGGCTGATCAGGCCGGCATCCGACAGCACGTCCAGATGCTTTATCACCGCCGGCAGCGAGACCGGGAAGGGCTGTGCCAACTCGCTCACCGAAAGGCTTTCCTCCTCCTCCAGCCGGGCAAGCAGGGCTCGCCTGGTCGGGTCGGCAAGGGCGGCAAAGACGCGGTCAAGATTGGCTTCGTGATACTTAACCATGAAGTTAAGTATTGGGCCGCAAGCCGCCGCTGTCAAGGGGCTCGGCCGCGATTTCTGGAGCATTTTGCAGCCAGGCGGAATCGCTTGGCGTCGTACAAATTGCTGGAGCGGCGTAAGGCCATCCGTCAGGATGGCCGCCGTTCTAGCCGGCCGGCGTGCTCCGCTCGGCCGCAATCTGCGCAAGCGCACCGGCAATGGTCGCCTTGTAGCGCACATGCGGCGGCTTCACGCCGTGGGTCATCAGCATGCGCCGCACCTGCGGGGCCGCCCCGGTCACGAAGACGCGCAGGCCCGCCCGGCCCGCCTTGCGCACCGCGCCCTCGATCACATTTGCAGCGGTGGAATCGAGGAACGGCACCGCCGAGCAGTCGAGCACCAGGTTCTGGCGGTGGTCGCCGATGCGGTCCAGCACCGCGCCCACGGCGGAGGCGGCGCCGAAGAAGAAGGCGCCGGAAATGCGGTAGACCACAGTGTCGGGGTCGCTTGCCGCGGCCGGGTCATAGGCCCTGCGCTCGCCGTTGGCGGTGTCGGCCACGTCTTCCTCCGCCATCGGCACATGCGCCTCCACCGCAATCGCCTTGGCCATGCGGTTGATGAACAGCAGCGCGCCAAGCGCGAAGCCCACCACAATGCCGGTGGTCAGGTCGCGGAAGATGACGAGGCCGAAGGTCACGACCAGCACCAGCGCATCGCCGGTCGAGGAGCGCAACAGGGCGGCCACGGCAGGCTTTTCGATCATGTTCCAGGCCACCACGGCCAGCACGCCGGCAAGCGCCGCCAGTGGGATGTAGCTGGCCAGCGGTGCCGCCACCAGCATGAAGGCGAGCAGGAACAGCGCATGCAGCATGCCCGAAACAGGTCCATTCGCGCCGGCGCGCACATTGGTGGCGGTGCGGGCAATCGTGCCTGTCACGCAGATGCCGCCGAAAAGGGCCGCGCCCATATTGGCGAATCCTTGTGCCACCAGTTCGCAGTTGGAGCGGTGCCGCCGCCCGGTCATGCCGTCGGCCACCACCGCCGAGAGCAGGGATTCGATCGCCCCCAGCAGCGTGAAGGCGATGGCGTCGGGCAGCACGGCCAGCATCTTGTCGGTGGTGAAGTGGGGCAGCGACGGCTCGGGCAGCATGCGCGGAATGCCGCCGAAGCGCGTGCCGATGGTCTCGGCCGGCAGCCCGAATGCCGCCACGGCGAGGGAGGCCACGGCCACGGCAATCAGGAACCCGGGCCAGCCCGGCCGCCAGCGCTTCAGCCCGGCGATGATGCCGATGGTCAGCACAGCCACGGCCACGGCGGCCGTGTTTACGGTGCCGGCCGCTTCGCTCAGTGCCATCAGCCGCGGCACCAGCTCGCCCGGCTCCTTGCCGGCCAGCGTCAGCCCAAACAGGTCGTGCAGCTGGCTGGAAAAGATGATCACAGCAATGCCGGCGGTGAAGCCCACCGTCACCGGATAGGGAATGAATTTGATGTATGTGCCGAGCCGGAGATAGCCCGTCGCGACCAGGAAAGCGCCCGACATCATCGTGGCCAGGATCAGCCCGTCCACCCCCTCCCGCTCCACGGTCGCCGCCACCAGCACGATGAAGGCGCCGGCCGGCCCGCCGATCTGGAAGCGGCTGCCGCCCAGCAGCGAAACCAGGAAGCCGCCGACGATGGCCGTGAACAGGCCGCGCTCCGGCCCCACGCCCGAGGCGATGGCGATGGCCATGGAAAGCGGCAGCGCCACGATGGCGACCGTCAATCCCGCGATCAGGTCGGCCCGGAACTGCGGCAGGCGGTAGCCTTCGCGCAGCACGGTCACCAGCTTGGGAGTGAACAGTTCGGCGAAGCTCGGCTGCGCCGAGGCGGAAACAGATTTGTGGCGCGTGTCCATGCGCAGCCCTCCGCAATTGGCGCGGCGGGGATCGTCGGCGTGAACTGTCGGCGGTCGCCGTCGCGAACGCGTCGCCGCGCGTCCGCTCGGGCGCATCGGCAACACTTGAACCACTTCTCTTGCCCGCTTCCGCTTGCCGGGCTTGCCGCCCGGCGCGTCTGCGCGGCGTCTCTTGCCGGAGCGTCCTTTCCTGCGCCTTGCAGGCCTCGGATCGCGCCGGTTGCGAAATCAGCCCTTGCCGCTGCGTTCGGCCGAGGCCTTGAGGCGCACGCCCCGGCCGCCGCCTTCGCTCGGCTGGTCGTCTCCGATGAGCTCTACCCCGGCGCCTTCCAGCGCCTGGATGACCTTCATCAGCGTGTCGACCACGCCCCGCACCAGTCCGTCGCTCGCTTCCATCCGCTGGATGGTCGGAAGCGAAACGCCGGCCAGCTCGGCAAGCGTCTTCTGGTCGATGCCGGCCAGCGCCCTTGCGGCGCGCATCTGCGCTGCTGTGATCACTGGCAAGAGCTCCCGTCTGAGTCCGCAATATGCATGTATGATACAGTCATGATGATGTTTCAAGCATGAATTTAGATTCACAAAGCATCAACATTGCCGTGGGCTCGGGCGCGTCGCCGCACCCAGCGCGCCGCCAGCCAGCACAGCATTGCCCAGGCGGCCCCGGCGCACCATCCGGCGGCCACGTCGGACGGCCAGTGCACGCCAAGATAAAGCCGGCTGAAGCCCACCACCAGCGTTGCCAGCACGGCCACCGTCAGCACGTAGATCTTGGTGGCGCGGTCGGGCAGCGTCTGCGCCACAAGCGCGCCGAGCGTCAGGAAGGTCACGGCCGACATCATCGCGTGGCCGCTCGGAAAGCTCATCGTGTGCACTTCGGCCAGGTGTGGCACCACATCGGGTCGCGTCCGGTCGATGCCGAATTTCAGCAGGCTGCTCAGCACCTGGCCGCCTGCCACCGCCACCAGCACCAACAGCGCCGCCAGCGGCTTTCGCTCCACCAGAAGGTAGAAGATCGCGGCCGCGGTGATGAATACCAGCACCGCCGCGCTGCCGAGGCTGGTCAGGTCGCGCATGGCATCCGGCAGCCAGCGCGGGCCGATGGGCGTGGCAAGGTCGCCCGGCGTGCGCAGCGCCAGCAGGATTTCGGTGTCGAAGCCGTGCGGGGCGCCGTCGCGCGCCACCTCCATCAGTTCCACGAAGCCCCACAGCCCGCCCGCGACGATCAGCGCCGCGAGCAGAACCTCGAACTCGATCTTGCCGACAATGCCCGAAGGCTGTGGCCGCATGTGCGTTTCCTCTGCTTCGCAGTTGCCGCTAGCACAATCGGGCAGACATCATAAGGGCGTTTGGCGCGCCTGCGCCCGCTGCTGTCTCGCCGTTCATGGTCTTGCCAGCCCGGCTAGGCGATCGGCGCCTTTACGGTGCGGTTGCGCCGGGCAAAGGCCTCAGCCAGCGGGCTGGCGGTCAGGCCATGCGCCAGAATGCTGAGGATCACCGTCCAGGCAACTGTTGCCGTAAGCGTCTCGCTGCCGGGAAGGTTGGCATCCAGAACGATGATTGCAAACACGATGCTCGCCAGGCCGCGCGGGCCGAACCACCCCAGGAAGAGTTTGCCGTCCGTCTTCAGGTCCGTGCCGGCCAGCGCCAGCCAGACCGGCAGCATCCGAACCGCCGTGAGGCTCAGGATCGCATAGATGGCAATCTCCCAGCTCAGCCGCCCCAGCGCCTGGCCGATCACCGCTGCTCCAAAGAGCACCCAGGTCAGGAGGCCGAAAAGATCGCCCGAGCCTTCCGCCGCAAGCAGCAATTCGTGCTTCTGCTCCCGGTGCCGGGCCATCCCGCCGGCCACGATCCCGCCGACGAAGCAGGCGATGAAGCCGCTCCCGCCCAGTGCCTGTGCCGCGCCGAAGGAGGCGAGCGCCAGTGCCATCGCCGGAAGCTGCCGCCATGCCGGGCCCAGCCAGCCGTATTGCGCCGAAAGGCGCAGCGCCCATACGCCGACGAATGCAAAGCCTGCGCCTACAATCAGCCCGATCCCGATCTCCTGCGCGAAATGGCGAACAACCAGCTCCCACCCGGCGCCGGCCGGCTCGGCGGCGAAGGCCAGGAGGATCAGGAGCACCGGCACGCAAATTCCGTCGTTCAGGCCGCTCTCCACATTCAGGCCTTCGCGGATCGGCGGGGGAACGGCGGGGTTGGTCACCACCGCCTTGCCCAGGGCCGCATCGGTGGGGGCCAGCATGGTGGCCAGCAGCGCGCATTCGATCATCGCGAGCCCCGGGAAAAGCAGGCCGGCGGCAGCGGTCCCCAGCAGGATCGTCAGCGGCAGGCCGATCAGCAGCAGACGCTCCGGGATCGTGTAGTTGAGCCGGAGCACGCTGAGATCGGCATTGGCCGCATCCGTGAACAGCACGAGCGCCAGCGTGAGTTCGGCGAGGGTGCGAAGGCCTTGCGCATGAACGTCCAGGGTGAGCCAGTTCAGCCCCACCGGGCCGACGGCCAGCCCGAAGGCGGTGAAGACGAGGGCGCCGGCAACCGGCGTGCGCTCGAGCCGCCCCGCGATCAGGGCGTAGACGAAAGCGAATGCAGAGAGGATGGCCAGGTCCTGCTGCATGATCCACCGTTTTCCACCCACGGCTGGTCGCCGGCTGCGCATTCCAGGCCGCACCACGCCGAAGGTTTTGGGATCATATCACGCCGGAACGGCTACCGCATTCGCCTGGCCCGATGCCGCAGTGCTCTTCCTGGTGGTCGCCAGGAGCCCCCATGGCATGATTTGCGGAACTACTGCCCGCCGGCCTGCGGCCCGAGCGTGATGAGGCCGACGGCCAGGATGGCCAGTACGACGCCGCCGCTCTGCACCGCGCTCAGCCGCTCGCCGAAGAAGGCGAGCGCGATCACGTTGATCGCCACCAGCTGGATCACCGCCGACAGGCTGAAGGCTGAGGCCATGCCGAACTCGCGCACCAGCCGCAGCATCACCAGGTTGCCCGCCGAATAGAGCGCCAGCGTCAGCGCCAGCTTGCCGAGCGTGGGCGTCAGCGCCCAGGATTTGGCGCAGGTCGCCGCGAGCAGAAAGATCACCGTCGAGGCGGCAAGCTGCACAAAACCGGATAGGCTCAACTCGTTCTCCGCAGACATGGCGCGAGGCGCCACATCGGCACCCGGCTGGAAACTCCGGCCCGTCCCCGCGATGTCTGGCAAAGCCGCCGCGCGTCGTCAAGGTGGCGGCCTTGCGGGTGACCACCCCTTGAGCGAAGGGCAATCGCATATAGCACGGCCTACCCCCCGGGGAGAGGAAAGGCGCTAGCCTCGCAGACGGCGTTTGCTCTCCCCCGTCGATCGGGGGAGAGGTGGTTTGCGGAGCAAACCGGAGTGGGGGTCGAATTCCATATGAGTTCGCTAGACCACGAGAGGGGGAGGGGTGGGGTAAGGGTCAGCCAACCCATCCGCAATGCTGGTCCAGCGGCTTGCCGCGTCGTCCCGGCGCGGATACGTCTTTCCCGATCGGGATCGGAGGGAAGGGACAAAAATGTCGGAACTGAAGACGGCCATCATCACCGCGGGCGGCAGCGGCATGGGCGCGGATGCGGCGCGCAAGCTCGCCGAGGAGGGGTTCCAGGTCGCGATCCTGTCCTCGTCGGGCAAGGGCGCCGCGCTGGCCGAAAAGCTCGGCGGCATCGGCGTCACCGGCTCCAACCGCTCCAATGACGACCTCAAGCGCCTCGTCGATGCCACCATGCAGAAGTGGGGCCGCATCGACGCCGTGGTCAACAGCGCCGGCCACGGGCCCCGCGCGCCGGTGCTGGAAATCAGCGACGAGGATTGGCACCTCGGCATGGAGACCTACCTGCTCAACGCGGTGCGCATGGCCCGCCTGGTCACGCCGGTCATGCAGGCGCAGAAGTCCGGCTCCATCGTCAACATCTCCACCTACGCCGTCTTCGAGCCGGAGGCATTGTTCCCGACATCGGGCGTGTTCCGCGCGGGGCTTGCCGCCTTCACGAAACTCTTCGCCGACAAATATGCGCCCGACAATGTGCGCATGAACAATGTGCTGCCGGGCTTCATCGACAGCCTGCCGGAGACTGGAGAGCGGCGCGAGCGCATCCCCATGGGCCGCTATGGCCGGGTCGAGGAAGTGTCGGAACTGATCGCCTTCCTGGCGAGCGACAAGTCCAGCTACATCACCGGCCAGAACATCCGCATCGACGGCGGCATCACGCGCTCGGTGTAGCCCCGAAGGGGGAGCCAGAAGGGATGGTCTGGCGCCGCTAAGGCCCGGCACGCCTCTCGAGCTCGTCCAGGCGATCCCTGATGTCGCTGGCGTCACCAAGGTTGCTCAGGCCGACCTGCAATGCATTCAGGATTTCGTTCTGCTGGGCAACGATCTCAGACCTGGCACCCTTGATCTCGATTGCGTTGTGGTCGGCAAGATGCTCGAGTTCCTCGAGGCGGCGGCCGACGGCATCGAGCCCAGCGGTGATGTCGGCCCGGAAACTCGAAAGCTCCGACTGCAGCTTCAAGCCCTGTCTGGTGAGCTTCACCATCTCCGTGTCGATTCTATCGAACCTGTCTGTGACCGTCGCGAGCGACGCCAACATACGCTTCTGTGAATCGATCAGGGCTTCGAGCGTCGGCAGCAACCGCCCTTCCGCTCCGGTCCTGTCCTCGGCCATGCTGCCCGCCTCAACAATTCGTCGTCAGATGGAATATGGCTTTACTGGGCGCACCTGACAACTCTTTCGGACTTTGGTCTCCGGCCAGGGTCCCGAGGAAGCTTGGCAAGAGGCTGAGGCAGGTTGTGCCGCCAGACCGTGTTTCAACACCTGCCGATGCGCCACGGCAAATTTCTGCTATTGGCAACCGAGCGGGCAGGTAGTCTTCCGCAACCCTTGCCCTATCCCACACCGGGGATAAGCTTGTCGGCATGAGCCACGTCCGGAGATCCAAAAGGCGCTCCGCTGAAAGACAGGCTTTCGGTGTTCCGGACGATCACCGAATGCCCTTGAGAGGCCGGCCATGAACACGCTGCCCGAAGACGAACGCCTCACCCACGACCACCTCTTCCTCGGCGAGCATCACGACCGCAATGCGCGCCGCACCTTCATCGTGGTCGGGCTCGCGCTGGTCATGATGGTGGGCGAGATCGTCGCCGGCCTGGCGTTCGGCTCCATGGCGCTCCTGGCCGACGGGTTCCACATGTCCACCCATGTCGGGGTGCTTGCCATCGCTGCCGCGGCCTACGCGCTCGCGCGCCGCCACGCGCATGACGAGAGGTTCACCTTCGGCACCGGCAAGTTCGGCGAGCTCGCCGGCTACACCAGCGCCATCGTGCTGGCCATCGTGGCGGTGCTGATCGGGGTCGAATCCGCATTGCGCCTCGCGCATCCGGTGCCGATCCGTTTCGACGAGGCCATCGCGGTCGCGGTTCTGGGCCTTGCCGTCAATCTGGCCAGCGCCTGGCTGCTTTCGGCCCGGCATCACCATCACGCCCACCACGACGAGCCCGGCCACGAGCATCGTCATGCCCATGCCCACGCCCATGACGATCACAATCTGCGCTCGGCCTACCTGCATGTGCTGGCCGATGCCCTGACCTCGGTGCTGGCCATCCTGGGGCTGCTCGGCGGGCGCTTCTTCGGCTGGCTGTGGATGGACGCCATGGTGGGCATCGTCGGTGCCGTGGTCATCGCCAGCTGGTCATTCGGCCTGCTGCGCGCTTCGGGCGCGGTGCTGCTCGATGTCCGTGGCGATCCGGGGCTGGCCCGCAATGTGCGCGAACGGCTGGAGCGCGATGGCGACCGCGTAACCGACCTTCATCTCTGGCGGCTCGGGCCGGGCCATCTGGGGCTCGTCGTCTCCATCGTCTCCGCGCAGCCCATGTCGCCCGAATCCTACAAGGCCCTGCTCGTCGACCTGCCCCGGCTGTCGCATGTCACGGTGGAAGTCCACCCGGCCTGAGACATCCGGCGGAGGAGCGACCGCCACGCCCTGCCTCTGCGCCACCCCGCCGCTTTGACCGTTTGCCGCCATTGCCCTATCTTGCCTTTCGCAGAAGAGCAGGAGCATGCTTCATGGACCCGCTGATGCTGTCGCGCATACAGTTTGCTGCGAACATTTCGTTTCACATCCTGTTTCCGACCATCACCATTGCCCTCGGCTGGGTCCTCCTCTTCTTCAAGCTCCGCTACAACGCCACCTCCGATCCAGCCTGGATGCGCGCCTACTTCACCTGGGTGAAGGTCTTTGCGCTGTCCTTCGCCATCGGCGTCGTCACTGGCGTCACCATGACCTTCCAGTTCGGCACCAACTGGCCCGGCTACATGGAGCATGTCGGCAACATCGCAGGTCCCTTGCTAGCCTACGAGATCCTCACCGCCTTCTTCCTGGAAGCGGTGTTCCTGGGCATCATGCTGTTCGGCTTCCGCCGCGTGTCCAACAAGGTCCACACCGCCGCCACCGTGCTGGTCGCCTTCGGCACCACCGTGTCCGCCTTCTGGATCCTGGCGCTGAACTCCTGGATGCAGACGCCGGTGGGCTTCGAGGTTCGCGATGGCGTCGCCTACGCCACCGACTGGTGGGCGATCGTGTTCAACCCGTCGTTCCCCTACCGCCTGGCGCACATGCTGCTGGCCTCGGGCCTCACCGTGTCCTTCTTCATCGCCGGCCTTTCGGCGCTGCGCTATCTTGCCGGCGATCGCTCCGATTCCATGTGGAAGGCGCTGCGCACCGGCGTCTACACCGCCGCCGTCCTCATCCCGATCCAGATCTACGCCGGCGACCTGCACGGCCTCAACACGCTGGAGCACCAGCCGCAGAAGGTCGCGGCCATGGAGGCCAATTGGGAAACGCGGCCAAACGTGCCGCTGGTGCTGTTCGCCATGCCGGACGAGAAAGCGCGCGAGAACAGATACGAGATCACCATCCCGAACGGCGCCAGCCTCATCCTGCGCCACAGCGCCAGCGGCATCGTTCCGGGCCTCAACGACTTCGAGGGCAACCACCCGCCGGTGTCGCCGGTGTTCTGGGGCTTCCGGCTCATGGTCGGCACGGGCATCGTCATGCTGGTCGTATCCTGGCTTGCTGCCTGGTGCCTGTGGCGCCGGCGCGACCTGCCCAGATGGCTTGCCTATGTGCTGGTGCCGATGACGATTTCCGGCTGGGTGGCCACGCTGGCGGGCTGGTACGTCACCGAGATCGGCCGCCAGCCATGGCTGGTCACCGGCGTGCTGGCGACCCAGGACGCGCTGGGGCCGGTCGCCGGCAGCCACGTGGCGCTCACCCTCACGCTTTACCTCATCCTCTATCTCGTGCTGATCGTCGTCTACATGGGCACGCTGGTGCATCTGTCGATGAAGGCGGCCAGGGATGGCGACCAGTCGCCGCTGCCGGGTGTGCTCGACCGGCCGCTGTCGCAGCCGGTGCACGGCACGGAGTGAGCGTCATGACGGCGGCACTGCCTGACCACCAAGCGAAGGGGAGACATGAACCATGAGCTACGATTGGCCCACCATACTGCCCTTCGTCTTCGCCTGCCTGATGGGCCTGTCCATCCTCATCTATGTCGTTCTCGACGGTTTCGACCTCGGCGTCGGCATCCTCTTTGCCGCTGCCGACGACCATGAGAAGGATGTGATGATCTCGTCCGTCGGCCCGTTCTGGGACGCCAACGAAACCTGGCTGGTGCTGGCGGCGGGGCTTCTGCTGGCCGCGTTCCCCTATGCCCACGGCGTCATCCTCAGCGCGCTCTACATCCCCGTCTTCCTGCTCCTGTTCGGCCTCATCCTGCGCGGCGTGGCGTTCGACTTCCGCGCCAAGGTGCCCTCGCACCGCAAGCGCCGCTGGAACACCATCTTCTTCGCCGGCTCGCTGATCGCCTCGCTGGCGCAGGGCTATATGCTCGGCGTCTATGTGCTGGGGCTGCAGACGGGGCTGGCCGCCTTCGGCTTCGGCCTGCTGGTGGCGCTGTGCCTGGCGGCCTCCTACGCGGCCATGGGCGCTGCCTGGCTGATCTACAAGACCGAAGGCGCCCTGCAGGAAAAGGCGGTGCACTGGCTGCGCCGCGCGCTGGTGCTCACCGCGCTCGGCATGGTGGCGGTGTCGATGGCGACGCCGCTCGCCAGCCAGCGCATCTTCGAGCGCTGGTTCGTGCTGCCCGACATGATCTATCTCGCCCCGCTGCCCATCGTTTCGGCCATCCTGTTCGTCTGGCTGTGGTGGCAGACCTTTCATCTGCCCAAGGAGCGCGACCGCCACTCCATCCTGCCCTTCTTCACGCTTGCCGCCATCTTCGCGCTCGGCTTTGCCGGGCTCGCCTGGTCGTTCTACCCCTATGTCGTGCCGGAAAAGCTGACCATCTGGCAGGCGGCGGCGGCCACCGAAAGCCTCGCCATCATCCTGGTCGGCACGCTGTTCGTGCTGCCGGTCATCCTCGGCTATTCGCTCTATGCCTACCGCGTCTTCGGCGGCAAGGCGTCCGACCTCACCTATGATTGAGCACGCGCCGCGCAGCTTCTCCTTCGCGGCGCTTGTGGAAGGTTCTGGCCCCTGCTAAATGCGCGCCCATGACCACAGCGCTTGATCACATCCGCAATTTCTCCATCGTCGCCCATATCGACCATGGCAAGTCCACGCTCGCCGACCGGCTCATCCAGATGACCGGCGGCCTCGACGCGCGCGAAATGGCCGGCAAGGAGCAGGTTCTCGATAACATGGATATCGAGAAGGAGCGCGGCATCACCATCAAGGCGCAGACCGTGCGCCTGAAGTACCGTGCCAAGGACGGCAAGGAGTACATTCTCAATCTGATCGACACGCC
>JAEWHN010000128.1 GCA_023387775.1 Pseudomonadota bacterium
CCTTCGGCTCCAGCACCTTGCGCACCAGATTGATGCGGCGCTCGGCATTGGTGAAGGTGCCGTCCTTCTCGAGGAAGGTCGATCCCGGCAGGAAGACGTGGGCGTAGTTGGCGGTCTCGTTGAGGAACAGGTCCTGCACCACCACGCATTCCATGGCGGCAAGGCCAGCGGCGACGTGCTTGGTGTCGGGGTCGGACTGCAGAATGTCCTCGCCCTGGATGTAGATGCCCTTGAAGGTGCCCTCGACGGCGGCGTCGAGCATGTTGGGAATGCGCAGGCCCGGTTCGTTGTCGAGCTTCACGCCCCACAGGCTTTCATAGATGTCGCGCACGGCATCGCCCGAAACGTGGCGGTAGCCTGGCAGTTCGTGCGGGAAGGAGCCCATGTCGCACGAGCCCTGCACGTTGTTCTGGCCGCGCAGCGGGTTCACGCCCACGCCCGGCCGGCCGATATTGCCGGTGGCCATGGCAAGGTTGGCGATCGACATGACGGTGGTCGAGCCCTGGCTGTGCTCGGTCACGCCCAGGCCGTAATAGATCGAGCCGTTGCCGCCGCGGGCATAGAGGCGGGCCGCGCCGCGGATCGTCTCGGCCGGAACGCCGGACAGCTTCTCGACTTCTTCCGGCGAGTTCTGCGGCTCGGCGACGAAGGACGCCCAGTCCTCGAATTCCGACCAGTCGCAGCGCTCGCGGATGAAGGCCTCGTCATAGAGCCCTTCGGTGACGATGACATGCGCCAGCGCGGTCATCACCGCCACGTTGGTGCCGGGCTTCAGCGCCAGGTGGTATGCTGCCTCGATATGCGGCGACTTCACCATCTCGGTGCGGCGCGGATCGATGACGATCAGCTTGGCGCCGGCGCGCAGCCGCTTCTTGAGGCGCGATGCGAACACGGGATGCGCCGATGCCGGGTTGGCGCCGATGACGATCACGACGTCAGTGTGCTCGACCGAGTCGAAGTCCTGCGTGCCGGCCGAGGTGCCGAAGGCCTGGCCGAGGCCATAGCCGGTCGGCGAGTGGCAGACGCGGGCGCAGGTGTCGACGTTGTTGTTGCCGAAACCCTGGCGGATCAGCTTCTGGACGAGATAGGTCTCCTCGTTGGTGCAGCGCGAGGAGGTGATGCCGCCCACGGCGCCACGGCCATACTGATACTGGATGCGGCGGAACTCGTTGGCGGTGTGGGTCAGCGCCTCTTCCCACGACACTTCGCGCCACGGGTCGGTGATCTTCTCGCGGATCATCGGGTTGAGGATGCGCTCCTTGTGCGTGGCATAGCCATAGGCGAAGCGGCCCTTGACGCAGGAATGGCCGCGATTGGCCTTGCCGTCCTTGTAGGGCACCATGCGCACCAGCTCTTCGCCGCGCATCTCGGCCTTGAACGAGCAGCCGACGCCGCAATAGGCGCAGGTGGTGACGACCGAATGCTCCGGCTGGCCGATCTGGATGACCGACTTTTCCGTCAGCGTAGCGGTCGGGCAGGCCTGCACGCAGGCGCCGCAGGAGACGCACTCAGAGTCGAGGAATAGCTGATGCGCGCCCGGCGAAACGCGGCTGTCGAAGCCGCGGCCCTCGATGGTCAGCGCAAACGTGCCCTGCACCTCTTCGCAGGCCCGCACGCAGCGCGAGCAGACGATGCACTTGGACGGGTCGTAGGTGAAATAGGGGTTGGATTCGTCCTTCGGCATCCACTTGAAGTTCTGGGCGCCGTCGTTCTTGGCGCGGACGTGGTTCTCGCCCTCATGGCCGTAGCGCACGTCGCACAGGCCCACTGCACCCGCCATGTCCTGCAGCTCGCAGTCGCCATTGGCCGCGCAGGTCAGGCAGTCCAGCGGATGGTCGGAGATGTAGAGCTCCATCACGCCCTTGCGGATGTCCTTCAGGCGGCTGGTCTGGGTGTGAACCACCATGCCAGGCATGACGGGGGTGGTGCAGGAGGCAGGCGTGCCAGCGCGGCCCTCGATCTCCACCAGGCAGAGACGGCAGGAGCCGAAGGCGTCGACCATGTCGGTCGCGCAGAGCTTCGGCACCTGGATGCCCGCCTCCATCGAGGCGCGCATGATCGAAGTACCCTCAGGCACGGTCACCGAAAAGCCGTCGACGGTCAGCGTGACCTGCTTTTCCGCCTTCGAGGCAGGGGTGCCGAAGTCGATTTCGTGTACGAGACCCATTTTTCGTCTCCTATTCCGCTGCCTGGGCGACCGGGACCGGCCGGAAATCTTCGGGGAAGTGGGTGAGAGCGCTCATGACCGGGTAGGGCGTGAAGCCGCCGAGTGCGCAAAGCGAGCCGAACTTCATCGTGTTGCAGAGGTCGGTGACCAGCGCGAGGTTCTTCTCGGGCTCGATGCCGCCAGCGACCTTGTCCAGCGTCTCCACGCCGCGCGTCGAGCCGATGCGGCAGGGCGTGCACTTGCCGCAGCTTTCGATGGCGCAGAACTCCATGGCGAAGCGGGCCATTCTCAGCATGTCGGCGCTGTCGTCGAACACGGTGATGCCGGCATGGCCGATCAGGCCGTCGCGCTTGGCAAATTCCTCGTAGTCGAAAGGCGTGTCGAACAGCGCGCGCGGGAAATAGGCGCCCAGCGGGCCGCCCACCTGCACCGCCTTCACCGGGCGGCCGGTGGCGGTGCCGCCGCCGATCTCGTCGACGATCTCGCCCAGTGTCAGGCCGAAGGCCACTTCGAACAGGCCGCCATGCTTGACGTTGCCGGCGATCTGGATCGGGATGGTGCCGCGCGAGCGGCCCATGCCGAAGTCGCGGTAATACTCCGCGCCCTTGTCCATGATGATCGGCACCGAGGCCAGCGAGATCACGTTGTTGATGACTGTGGGCTTGCCGAACAGGCCCTGGATCGCCGGCAGTGGCGGCTTGGCGCGCACCACGCCGCGCTTGCCTTCCAGGCTGTTGAGCAGCGAGGTTTCCTCGCCGCACACATAGGCGCCGGCGCCGGAGCGGATCTCGAGGTCGAAGGCATGGGAAGACCCAAGCACGCTCGTGCCGAGAATGCCGGCGCTGCGCGCCACCTGCACGGCCTTGTTCATCACGGCAATGGCATGCGGATATTCGGACCGGATATAGACAAAACCCTTGGTCGCGCCGGTGGCGAGGCCGGCAATGGCCATGCCCTCGATCAGCACGAAGGGGTCACCCTCCATGATCATGCGGTCGGCAAAGGTGGCCGAGTCGCCTTCGTCGGCGTTGCAGACGATGTATTTCTGCTCGGCCGCCGTATCGAGAACGGTCTTCCACTTGATGCCGGTGGGGAAGCCGGCGCCGCCGCGCCCGCGCAGGCCCGAATCGGTTACCTGCTTGACGATGTCGGCCGGTGCCATCTTGACCGCATTGCGCAGGCCGGTGAGGCCGCCATGCGCCTCATAGTCCTCCAGCGACACCGGATCGGTGATGCCGCAGCGCGCGAAGGTCAGGCGCGTCTGCCTGGCGAGGAAGGGGATCTTCTCCGGGTCGCCCAGCGAAAGCTTGTGCTGGCCGCCGCTCACCAGGCCGGCGTCGAACAGCGATGGCACGTCCTTGGCCGAGACCGGGCCATAGGCCACGCGGCCGCCATCGGTAGCCACTTCCACCATCGGCTCCAGCCAGTAGAGGCCGCGCGAGCCGTTGCGCACAATCCGCGCATCGATGCCGCGCGAAAGAACCTCGGCCTCGATTGCCTTGGCCACCTTTTCGGCGCCAAGCGCCAGCGCGCCGGAATCGCCGGGAACGTAGATGGTGACGGTCACGAGCGAACCTCCGCGACGATTTCTTCGATCTTGTCGGCGTCGAGCCGGCCGATGACTTCGCCGTCCAGCATGGCCGCAGGGGCGCAGGCGCAGAGGCCGAGGCAGAACACCGGCTCCAGCGTCACCGAATCGTCCTTGGCCGTCTCATGGAAGCCGATGCCCAGCGCCTGGCTGATCTGCGCCGCGATGGCGTCTGCGCCCATCGACTGGCAGGCCTCGGCGCGGCACAGCTTCAGCACATGCCGGCCGGCAGGCTGGCTGCGATAGTCGTGATAGAAGGTGACCACGCCGTGCACTTCCGCGCGCGACAGGTTCAGCGCCTCGGCGATGACGGGGACCGTCTCCGACGGCACGTGGCCGAACTCTTCCTGGATGCCATGGAGAATCGGAAGCAGAGGGCCTTCCAGATCCTTGAACTCGTCGATGACCGATCTTGCCCTGGCGGCGATGTCGGTACCTGCCGACTGCATAGCCATGCAGCGCCCTCCCTTTCTGAAACGGGCAAAGCTATTCAGAACGGGAAAGCGTAATCAATATAGCAGTTTCGTTGGACGATAGAAATTTTCTATTGAAGGGCGACAAGGCTTGCCGCAAGCAGACGCGCCTCGTGCATCAGCGCCGAAACGATCGGCGTGTTCGGCTCCCGGTGCGCGGCCACCAGGCCCACGAGATGGCTTGCATCCGGCTCGACGATGGGAATGGCGCGGATGGGTTCGGCAAAGCCGAAGGTTTCAGCCAGGTTCAGCGGCATGATCGACGCCCATTTGCCGGTGCGGATATGCGAGAACAGCACGATCATCGAGTTCGATTCGAGCGTGGTCTGCGCCTTTACGCCGGCTTCCTCCAGATGCCGGTTGATGATGCGGCGGTTCTGCATGTCGGGCGTCAGCAGGCACAGCGGCAGCGTGCTCACTTCGGCCCAGGTCACGGATTTTCGGTCGGAATAGGGCGTGCCCGCCGCAGTGATGAGCTGGTAGCGCTCCGAATAGAGCGGCACCGAGGCGACTCGGCCCAGCGGCTCGTTGTCGAGATAGGTGATGCCGATGTCGGCCTCGAGGTTTTCCAGAAGCGTCAGCACCTCGATGGAGGTGCGCGAGATGATGGAGAAGGTCACCGCCGGGTGCTTTTCGTGGAAGGGGGTGGTCAGCCGCGGGGTCATGGCCAGCGCGGTGGGGATTGCGGCGATGCGCACATGGCCCGAAAGCCCGTGGCGAGCCGCGCGCATTTCCTCGCGCATGGTGCGCGAGTCGCCGACTATGCGGCGCGCCCATTCCAGCACGCGGCTGCCTTCCGGGGTCAGCCCCTGGAAGCGCGAGCCGCGCTGCACCAGCATGACGCCGAGCTGGTCTTCCAGCTGCTTGATGCCGGCCGAGAGCGTAGGCTGGGTCACGCCGCATTCCTCGGCCGCGCGGCCGAAATGCTGCTCCTTGGCCAGCGCCAGGAAGAATTCGAGCTTGTCGATCATGCGGCGAAACTAGCCGGTTAGCGGGCGAAGCGCCAGAAGGGACGGACGCTGCCAGGCTGTGATCGACTTCGATCGCCCA
>JAEWHN010000170.1 GCA_023387775.1 Pseudomonadota bacterium
CCTTTCCTCTCCCCTTTTGAGGGGGAGAGGTGCCGAGCGAAGCGAGGCGGAGTGGGGGTAGGTCACCCCGCATGCGATTGCCCTCACTTCGTAGGGAGAGGGTGGCTTGCGAAGCAAGCCAGGCGAGGGGAAATTCAACGACGACACGCCCAACAGGGGAAAAAATCCCATGACGGCACAGATCCTCTCTGCGGTCATCACCGTGCTCATCGGCGTCGGGGGCTGCGTGATCTATTTCTGGGCCGCCAATCGCCTGCTCGACCTCGTGTTTCCCTCGCGCGGGGTCTCAGGCGCTGCGGCGATCGATAATCTGCGCAGGCAGGGCTACATCCGGCCCTGGCTGTTCGTCGGGCCAGCGCTGATCATCCTGACTGTCTATCTGATCTATCCGGTCTTCGCGACCTTCTACTATTCGCTCCACGATCGCGGCGGCCAGGACTTCGTCGGACTCTCCAACTATTCCTGGGCGGTGGGGGACCGCGAATTCCGGCAGGCGATCTTCAACAATCTGCTCTGGCTGCTCGTCGTGCCAGCCGCCTGCACCTTCCTGGGCCTGGTGATTGCCGTGCTGACCGACCGCATCTGGTGGGGCACGATCGCCAAGAGCCTGATCTTCATGCCGCTCGCCATCTCCTTCGTCGGCGCCAGCGTCATCTGGAAATTCGTCTACGAATATCGCGGCGACGGGCAGGTCCAGATCGGCATCCTCAACGCCGTCGTCCAGTTCTTCGGCGGCGATCCGCAGGTCTGGGTCTCGACGCCGTTCTGGAACAATTTCTTCCTGATGGTCATCCTGATCTGGATCCAGACCGGCTTTGCCATGGTCATCCTGTCCTCGGCGCTGCGCGGCATTCCGGAGGAAACCATCGAGGCGGCGACGATCGACGGCGCCAGCCCCTTCCAGATCTTCTGGAAGATCATGGTGCCGCAGATCTGGGGCACCATCGCCGTGGTCTGGACCACCATCACCATACTGGTGCTGAAGGTGTTCGACATCATCCTGACCATGACCAACGGCCAGTGGAACACCAACACGCTGGCCAACCTGATGTTCGACTGGATGTTCCGCGGCACCGACTATGGCCGCGGCGCCACCATCGCCATCGTCATCATGCTGGCGGTGGTGCCGATCATGGTCTGGAACATCCGCCAGGCAAACCGCGAAAGCGGAGGAAGCTGACATGGCCGGTTCGCGCGGAAAGTCCTTCCTCGGCCGCTTCGGCGTCCATATCGCCGTGGCGGCCCTTGTCGTGCTCTGGACGATCCCGACCCTCGGCATCCTGGTCTCGTCGCTGCGCTACAAGGACCAGATCGTCGCCTCGGGCTGGTGGACGGCACTGACCACCGCAACCCACACCGAAGCCGGCCGCCTCGCCGGCGCGACCGACCAGGTCGAGAAGGACGGCAAGTTCCTCATCATGG
The DNA here is from genome assembly GCA_023387775.1 of Pseudomonadota bacterium. Lineage (GTDB taxonomy): Bacteria > Pseudomonadota > Alphaproteobacteria > Rhizobiales > Rhizobiaceae > Pseudaminobacter. Next base: position 1,423 of record JAEWHN010000170.1, read on the forward strand.
GCAACCTGTTCGGCGCCGGCGACAGTCGCACGCTGACCGCCTTCGGCATCAAGGTGCAGGCGCCGACCGAATTCCCGGCCGGTTCGGTGGCCGACCTCGGCGACGGCGTGACGCTTCAGGTCAACGACGACGGCTCCTACGTCATGTCCTCGCCGGTTGCCTTCGCGGGCGATCGCGCCCGGCGCATCTACTATGCGGCGTCTATCCCGCCCAACTTCACCGCCGATAACTACAAGACGGTGCTGTTTTCCGAAGGCATCGGCCGCTCCTTCATCAATTCGCTGACGGTGACGGTGCCGGCCACCGTCATCCCGATCCTGATCGCTGCCTTTGCCGCCTATGCTCTGGCCTGGATGCGTTTTCCCGGCCGCGCGCTGCTCATCGCCACCATCATCGGCCTGCTGGTCGTGCCGCTGCAGATGTCGCTCATCCCGCTGCTCAAGATGTACAACGGCGTCGGCGCCTTCTTCGGCGTGCCGGCCAAGACCTATCTCGGCATCTGGCTGGCGCATACCGGCTTCGGCCTGCCCTTCGCGATCTATCTGCTGCGCAGCTACATCGCCGGCCTGCCGCGCGAGATCATGGAATCCGCGCGCATCGACGGCGCCAGCGATTTCGAGATCTTCGTCAAGATCGTGCTGCCGCTGTCCTTCCCCGTCCTCGCTTCCTTCGCCATCTTCCAGTTCCTGTGGGTGTGGAACGACCTGCTGGTGGCGATGGTGTTCCTGCGCACCGACGCCGACCAGATGGTGCTGACCGCGCGGCTCAACAACCTGCTCGGGTCGCGCGGCGGCAACTGGGAAATCCTGACAACCTCGGCCTTCGTCACCATATTGGTACCGCTGGGCGTGTTCTTCTCGCTCCAACGCTATTTCGTCCGCGGGCTGCTCGCGGGCTCCGTCAAGGGAGGCTGACCCATGCAAGCCGCACGCAAGCTCGAACGACCTGAACCCGCAGTCGACCGCGACTGGTGGCGCGGCGCGGTGATCTACCAGATCTATCCGCGCAGCTTTCAGGATTCCAACGGCGACGGCATCGGCGACCTCCGGGGCATCGTCCGACGCCTGCCCTACATCGCGTCGCTGGGCGTAGACGCGGTCTGGATCTCGCCCTTCTTCAAGTCGCCGATGAAGGATTTCGGCTACGACGTCTCCGACTATTGCGACGTCGATCCGATGTTCGGCACGCTTGCCGATTTCGACGCCCTGCTTGACGAGGCTCATCGCCATGGCCTGAAGGTGATGATCGACCAGGTCATCTCCCACACCTCCGACGAGCACCCCTGGTTCAAGGAAAGCCGCGCCTCGCGCGACAATCCGAAGGCCGACTGGTTCGTCTGGGCCGACGCGAAGTCGGATGGCACGCCGCCCAACAATTGGCTGTCGATCTTCGGCGGCTCGGCATGGCAGTGGGACACGCGCCGGCAGCAATATTACCTGCACAATTTCCTCGCCGAACAGCCCGACCTCAACTTCCACAATCCGGCGGTTCAGGACGCGGTGCTGGAGGCCACCCGCTTCTGGCTGGAGCGCGGCGTGGATGGTTTCAGGCTCGACACGATCAACTTCTACTTCCACTCGCTCGGACTGGAGGACAACCCGCCGCTGCCTGCGGAACGGCGCAACGATTCCATCGCGCCCTCGGTGAACCCGTACAACTACCAGGATCACCTCTACGACAAGAGCCGGCCCGAAAACCTCGGCTTCCTGGAGCGTTTTCGCGCGCTGCTGGATGAATATCCGGCCGCGGCCGCTGTGGGCGAGGTGGGCGACGCGCAGCGCGGGCTCGACATCGTCGCCGCCTACACGGCCGGCGATCACCGCGTGCAGATGTGCTACGCCTTCGACTTCCTGGGACCGGAGAAGATCAGCGCCGCCAAGGTGCGCAATGTGCTGGAGACCTTTGGCCGGGTCGCCAGCGCCGGATGGTCATGCTGGGCCTTTTCCAATCATGACGTCATCCGCCACGCCTCGCGCTGGGGCGAAGGCGTGGCCGACCGCGCGGCCTATCTGAAGGTGCTTTCGGCGCTTCTCATGTCCCTACGCGGCTCGGTCTGCATCTACCAGGGCGAGGAACTGGGGCTCGGGGAAGCCGAGCTTGCCTTCGAGGACTTGCAAGACCCCTACGGCATCCGTTTCTGGCCCGAATTCAAGGGCCGCGACGGCTGCCGCACGCCGATGGTTTGGGAGAGCGAGGCACAGAATGCCGGCTTTTCGACCGCCAAGCCATGGCTTCCCGTGTCGCCGGAGCAAAAGGCGCTGGCGGTGGACACCCAGGCGGGCGACGAGGCTTCGCTGCTGGAGCACTACCGGCGCTTTCTCAGCTTCCGCCGCGCCCATCCCGCGCTTGCAAAGGGCGACATCGCCTTCCTGCCGAGCGCGGGCGACACGGTCGCCTTCACACGCCGCGAGGGCAATGGGGAAATCGTCTGCGTCTTCAATCTCGGCGCGCAGCCTGCGGCGGTCGAGCTTGGCGGGTCTGCGACGCCGCTGTCGGGCCACGGCTTCTCAGCCAAAGCGGAAGCGGGCAGAGTCAGGCTCGGCGCCTATGATGCCTGGTTCGGGCGACGAGCCTGATCGCCGGAGAGCAAAAGGGGGGACATGATGGCCGATCTCACGCTCAGCAAGGTCAGGAAGGCCTATGGCAGCCTGGAAATTCTGCACGGCATCGACCTCGACATCAAATCGGGCGAGTTCATCGTCTTCGTCGGCCCGTCGGGCTGCGGAAAGTCGACACTGCTGCGCACCATCGCCGGGCTTGAGGACATCACCTCGGGCGAATTGCGGATCGCCGGCGAGACGGTGAACGACGTGCCGCCATCGAAGCGCGGCATCGCCATGGTGTTCCAGTCCTATGCGCTCTACCCGCACATGACCGTCTACGACAACATGGCCTTCGGCATGAAGATCGCGCGCGAGAGCAAGGCCGAGATCGACCGGCGCGTGCGCCAGGCCGCCGAGATCCTGCAGCTGACCAGATATCTCGACCGCCTGCCCAAGGCGCTCTCCGGCGGCCAGCGCCAGCGCGTGGCCATCGGCCGCGCCATCGTGCGCAACCCGAAAGTGTTCCTGTTCGACGAGCCTCTGTCCAACCTCGATGCCGCGCTTCGCGTCGCGACCCGCATCGAGATCGCCAAGCTCAAGGAGAGCATGCCCAACACGACCATGATCTACGTCACCCACGACCAGGTCGAGGCGATGACGCTGGCCGACCGTATCGTGGTGCTGAAGGACGGTCGCGTGGAGCAGGTCGGCTCGCCCATGGAGCTCTATTGCCATCCCGGCAATTTGTTCGTGGCGCAGTTCATCGGCTCGCCGGCCATGAACATCCTGCCGGCACGGATCGAGCAGCCCGGGCGGCCAACATGCGTTTCGCTGGCGGATGGGCGCAAGGTGGAGGTGCCGGTCGCCACCCCGGGTGCGGCCGTGGGCGCGAAGGTCAGCTTCGGCGTGCGGCCGGAAGACCTGCGGATCGGCACCGCTGCGGATTGCCTGTTCGAAGGCACGGTCGACTATCTCGAGCAGCTCGGCGAGGTGCAGCTCGTCTATGTCGAGATCGGCCGCGCCAACGAGCCGCTGGTGGTCAAGCTGCCGGGCGGCATGCCGGTGAAGCGCGGCGCCGTTCTGCGGCTTGCCGCCGACCCGGGCAACCTGCACCTCTTCGGCGAGGATGGCCGCGCGATCGCCCGCAACGGCGCCGCCGTCGCGGCAGCCTGACTGCAGCGTCAGGCCCGATTGGTGGCTCCGAGCATTCTTTCCGCACGCGTCTTTGCCCGCGCATGCAGGAACGCAGCCACGAAGGCGAGGCTCATCAGGAGCACGATGGTCGGCGCCGGCGCGCTGTCGATGAAGAAGCTGAGATAGACGCCGAGGAACGACGCCGCCACCGCTACCAGCACCGAGATCGCCATCATCTGGGAAAATCGTCGGGCAAGCAGGAAGGCGATGGCGCCCGGCGCAATCAGCATGGCGATCGCCAGGATGATGCCCACGGCTTTCAGCGCGCCCACGATCGTCAGCGACAGGATGGACAGCAAGCCGTAATGCAGCGTCCGTGCCGGCAACCCGATGGCGCGCGCATGCTGCGGGTCGAAGGCATGGAGCAGCAGGTCGCGCCGGAAAATGCCGATGGCCCCGACCACGATCATTGCGATGACGCCGCTTTGCGCCACGTCGCCCCAGGTGATGCCGAGCATGTCGCCGAACAGGATGTGGTCGAGATGCACCTCGGTCTCGATCTTGGTATAGAGCACGATGCCCAGGCCGAACATGCCGGAGAAGACGATACCCATCACGGTATCTTCCTTGATACGGCTGTTTTCCTTGAGGAAGCCGGTGGCGAGTGCGCAGACCATGCCGGCTGCGAAAGCGCCGACTGCAAGCGGCAGGCCGGCGAGATAGGCCAGCACCACGCCGGGCAGCACGGCATGGCTGATGGCGTCGCCCATGAGCGACCAGCCCTTCAGCACCAGGAAGCACGACAGCATCGCCATCGGCACTGCCACCAGCACCGCGATGACGAAGGCCTGCTGCATGAAGGGGAAGGCGAAGGGCATCGCCAGCATCTCGAAAACCTCGCTCACAGCCCTGCCTCCAGTGCCTGGCGCGCCCTGCGCCGCGCCGCCAGCACGCCGTGCTTGGGGGCGAATACGAAGGCGACAAGGAAGATCAGCGTCTGCAGCACCACGATGATGCCGCCGGTCGCGCCGTCGAGGAAATAGCTCGCATAGGCGCCGATGAAGCTGGTCAGGGAGCCGATGCCGACGCTGGTTGCGATCAGCCGCGGAAAGCGGTCCGTCAGCAGATAGGCCGTCGCTCCCGGCGTCACCACCATGGCAATGACGAGGAAGGCGCCCACGGTCTGCAGCGCCGCGACCGTCGAGGCCGAGAGAAGCGTGAAGAACAGCACCTTCAGCCAGTCGGGGTTGAGCCCGATGGAGCGGGCGTGGCTTTCGTCGAAGAAGGCGACCATCAGCTCCTTCCATTTGGCGAGAAGGATGACAAGCGACACGCCGCCGATGATGACGAGTTGCAGCGTGTCGGCCGGCGTGATGGCGAGGATGTTGCCGAGCACGATGGTCTGGATGTTCACCGAAGCCGGCGACAGCGAGATCATGAACAGGCCGAGGCCGAAGAAGGAGGTGAAGATCAGCCCGATGATGGCGTCTTCCTTCAGCTTTGTACGCTGGTTGAGGAACAGCATGGCGCCCGCCGCCAGCCCGCCCGCCAGGAAGGCGCCCATAGCGAAGGGCAGGCCGAGCATATAGGCCCCGGCCACGCCCGGCACGATGGAGTGCGAGAGCGCGTCGCCGATCAGCGACCAGCCCTTCAGCATCAGATAGGCCGACAGGAAGGCGCAGACGCCGCCGACCAGCGCCGACACCCACATGGCGTTGACCATGTAGCCGTAGGTGAACGGCTCGAGCAGGACCGCGCTCATTCGGCAGTCCCCGCCTTGCCGGTTTCCTCGCCGTAGAGCACCAGCGGCCGCTCGTCGTCGGTCAGCACCGTGATCTTGCGCGGATCGGCATCCTGGTGAAGCTCTGCTCCGCCGAGAATGAACTGGCGCAGCACGCCGCCGAAGGTCTTTTCCAGATTGTCCTGGGTAAAGACCTCCGAGGTCTGGCCATGGGCCAGCACGGTGCGGTTGATGAGCACGGTGCGGTCGCAGAAGCGCGGCACGCTGCCGAGATTATGGGTGGAAACCAGCATCACCCGGCCCTCGGCACGCAGCGCCTGCAACAGCTCGATGATCGCCTCCTCGGTGCGCACGTCGACACCGGTGAAGGGCTCGTCGAGCAGGATCAGCCGCCCTTCCTGCGCCAGCGCGCGGGCCAGGAACACACGCTTCTTCTGCCCGCCCGACAGCTCGCCGATCTGGCGCTTGCGATAGTCGCTCATGCCGACGCGCTCAAGTGCGGCATCCACCGCCTCGCGGTCGACCGGGCGTGTCATGCGGAGAAAATTCATGTGGCCATAGCGGCCCATCATCACCACGTCCTCGACCAGGACCGGAAAATTCCAGTCCACATCCTCGCTCTGCGGCACATAGGCGACGGCGTTCTGCTTCAGCGCCCGTGCCGCCGGCATGCCGAGGATCTCGACCTTGCCGGCCGCCAGCGGCACGAAACCCATGATCGACTTGAACAGGGTGGACTTGCCGCTTCCGTTGACCCCCACCAGCGCCGTGATGGTGCCGGTGGGAATGGCGAAGGAGGCGTCGCGCAAGGCCGTGTGGCCGTTGCGATAGGTGACGGTGATGTGCTCGACCCTGAGCCCGCTCCCCTCGGTCGCTGCGATCGCTTTCGAGGCAGCCATGTTCATTTGGCCAACGCCTTGGCAATGGTTTCGGTGGTGACGCGCAGCAGGTCGAGATAGGTCGGCACCGGGCCGCCTTCGTCGCTCAGCGAATCCACATAGAGCACACCGCCATAGGCCGCTCCCGTCTCGCGGGCCACCTGCCTTGCCGGCGCATCCGACACCGTGCTTTCGGAGAAGACGGCCGGAATGTTGTTGGCGCGCACCGCGTCGATCACCTTGCGCACCTGCTGCGGCGTGCCCTGGCTGTCTGCATTGATCGGCCAGAGATAAAGCTCCTTCAGGCCGAAATCGCGCGCCAGATAGGAGAAGGCGCCCTCGCTGGTGACGAGCCAGCGCCGCTCTTCGGGAATGCCGGCAATCGCCGCCCGCATCGGCTCGACCTCGGCCTTTATCTTTTCGGAATAGGCAGCGGCATTCCTGGCGTAGGTCTCGGCGTTGGCCGGGTCCTGCGCGGAAAAGGCCTTGCTGATATTCTCCACATAGATCAGCGCGGCTTCGGGCGACATCCAGGCGTGCGGGTTGGGCTTGCCGCTGTAGGGCCCCTCGGAAATGCCCATCGGCTCCACACCTTCCGAAACCACCACGCCCGGAACGCCGCTCAGATTGGAGAAGAACTTTTCGAACCACAGTTCGAGGTTGAGCCCGTTCCACAGGATCAGGTCGGCCTTCTGCGCCTTGATCAGATCGCCCGGCGTCGGCTGGTATTCGTGGATCTCGGCATTGGGCTTGGTGATCGACACCACGTCGGCAGCATCGCCGGCCACGTTGCCCGCAATGTCGGCAATGACCGTGAAGGTGGTCACCACCTGCATCTTGTCCGCAGCCCGGGCTGTGCCGATGCTCCAGACGGCAAATCCGAGCAACATGGTCGAAACGAAGAAACTGCGCATGCGTGTCATGTAAATCCCGCTTTGTTGGACCTGCGGCCGCGGAAGGGGTGCGACCCTGCCCCGCTTTGATAGAGGTCGGAATTGCACCTGTCAATGCAATTGCAAATCGTTTGCAACTAAGGCGGACGGCAGGAGGAGGTCGCGAGTCTCCTATTACGATCGGCAGCAATGGGTATTCTCAGGCCGGGCCGTCGTCGCGGCGGAGACATTTTCCAAGAGAGCGAAATGGCGCGACCACCTGCGCGCGGCGCGCACGGCAGCAGCGCCGGGAGAGGCTCACGGCCCGTCGAACGCAGGAAAGGGGGTGGCTGGCCGCCAGTATGGACTGGCCGGCGCTCGGCCGCAGGTCGGAAGGCCGGGTTCAGACCTTGACCAGATGCTCCACCCGGTCGTTTCCGCCGAAGATGCGCAGATAGCGCTCCATCTCGCGCAAGTCGCCGGTGGCCTTGGCCGGATTGTCGGAAAGCTTCACCGCATTGCGGCCATTGACCTTGGTGACCTTGCAGACCAGCGAGATGGCATTGAGCCCCTTGGTCTCGTGCGGCGCGCAGCCCGCGAAATCGTTGGTCAGGTTGGTGCCCCAGCCAAACGACATGCGCACCCTGCCTTCGAAGTGGCGGTAGGCCTCCTCGATTGCCTCGGCCTCGAGCCCGTCGGAAAAGATGAGCAGCTTGTTGCGCGGGTCGACACCTTTTTCACGCCACCAGGAGATGACCTTTTCACCCCCTTCGATCGGCGGCGCGCTGTCGGGCCGGAAGCCGGTCCAGTCGGCCACCCAGTCGGGCGCATTGCGCAGGAAGGCGGTGGTGCCGAAAGTGTCGGGAAGCACGATCAGCAGGTTGCCGCCATAATAGCGCTGCCAGTCTTCCAGCACGCGGTAAGGCGCGCGCTGCAACTCTTCCTCGTTGTCGGTCAGTGCCGCCAGCACCATCGGCAGTTCATGCGCGTTGGTGCCAAGCGCCTCCAGATCGGTGTCCATTGCCAGGAGCACGTTGGACGTGCCGGTGAAGGCTTCGCCGATGCCTTCCTTCAGCGCCTCCACGCACCAGCGCTGCCACAGGAACGAATGACGGCGGCGCGTACCGAAATCGGAAATCTTCAGGCCCGGCAGCTGGCGCAGCCGCTCGATCTTTGCCCACAGCTTGGCCTTGGCGCGCGCATAGAGAACGTCGAGCGCGAAAGGGCCGAACGGCCGCATCGCCGCGCGCGAACGCAGCTCGTTGATGATGGCCAGCGCCGGGATTTCCCACATCATCGTGTACATCCACGGCCCGTGGAACTCGAGATGGTACTGGCCGTCGCGCTTCGACAGTTCGTATTCGGGCAGCTGGAAATTCTCCAGCCAGGCGAGGAATTCAGGCCCGAAAATCTGCTTGCGGCCGTAGAAGTTGTTGCCGCCCAGCCAGATCATCTCCTTCTTGGTGAAGCGCAGCGTGCGGGCATAGTCCAGCTGCTCGCGCAGCTCCTGCTCGTCGATTTCTTCCGCCAGCCGGACCGAGGTGGTGCGATTGATCAGCGAGAAAGTGACATCGACTTCGGAATACATGCCCCAGATCATCTGAAGCATCAGCAGCTTGTAGAAATCCGTGTCGAGCAGGCTGCGTACGATCGGATCGAGCTTCCAGGTATGGTTGTAGACGCGCCGTGCAATATCGGTCTTGGTCATTCAGGAGAGCCTTCTGGTGCGCTTTCTGCTTGTCCGACAGCCTCTTAGCATCGAAAACGCGATTTTGCCTCAACTATACCGTGCTGGACCGACAAAAAACGACGTTGCGAGACAGCCAAAGCGCGGTCGGATCACCCCGCCCGCACGAGATCCAGCCTGTCGCGCCGCAACCAGCGCCACAGCAGCAGCACGGCCACCACCGTCAGCCCGGACGACAGCCCGATCCAGATGCCGACGCCCTCGAGGCCGAGCGGAAAGGCCAGCAGCACGCCGAGCGGCAGGCCGATGCCCCAATAGCCGAACGCCGCATAGAGCATCGGCACCCTGGTGTCGTGCAGGCCGCGCAGCATGCCGGCCGTTACCGCCTGTGCGCCGTCGACGATCTGGAACAGGCCGGCGAAGGCGAGGAAGGACACGGCCAGCGCAACGACGGCTGCGTTGGCCCGGTCGGCCAGGTCGATGAAGGCGCCGATCAGCATCTCCGGGGCCAGCACCATCGGCAGCGCCGCCAGCGACATGAACCCCACGCCAAGCGCGAAGGCCATCCAGCCGGCGCGACTGATGCCTTCGCGGTTGCGCGCGCCGAAGGCAAGGCCCACCCGCACGGTCACCGCCTGGCCGAGGCCCAGCGGCACCATGAAGCTGATCGAGGCGATCTGCATGGCGATGGCATGCGCCGCAAGCGACGCCGCGCCGATGATACCCATGAACAGGGCGGCGGCGTTGAAGATGGTGACTTCGAAAGCCATGATGCCGGCAATCGGCAGGCCGAGCTTCAGAAGCCCGGTGAAGCGCGGCCAGTCTGCACGCCAGAACCGCCCGAACAGTCGATAGCGCCTGAATTTGGGCTGGAGCGTCACCAAAGCCACCATGCCGACGAACATCAAGGTGCTGGAAAGGCTGGTCGCCAGTCCCGAGCCGGCGATGCCCATGGCCGGAAAGCCGAGATTGCCGAAGATCAGGCACCAGTTGGCCAGCACATTGAAGGCGACCGCGAAGAACACGATAACCAGCGCCCAGCGGGGTCGTTCCAGCGCCGAAATGAACGAGCGCAGCACGATATAGCCGTAGAACGGCAGCACGGCCCATTGCAGCCAATGCACATATGTCGCCGACCGGCGGGCCAGTTCGGCGTCCTGGCCCATCGCTATCAGCACCGTCTCGGCCTGCCACAGGAAGGCCCAGATCGGGATGCTGACGCATACCGCCAGCCACAATCCCTGGCGCACCGTGCGGCGGATGTCGCGCACCGAATGGCGCTTGCGGCCGAGTTCGATCGCCATCATCGGCGACGTTGCCAGTATGAGACCGAGACCGAATATCATCGGCGCAAAATAGAGGCTCGAGCCAAGCGCGCCGGCGGCAAGCGTATCGGAGCCGAGCCGCCCCATCATCATCACGCCCGTGGTCGTCATCGCGGTCTGGCCGAGATTGGTCAGGATCATCGGCCAGGCCAGCGCCAGCATCGCACGAAATTCGTGACGCCAAGGACTTGCCGGCGCCCGCGCGCCGGCTTCTATCGCAGTCATCGTTTTCATCTTTCAGGAATGGCTGCGGCAAATGATGCGCCGACGGCCCCATTCTTTACGGAAAGCCAATGGACTTTTCGAATCTTCGACGCCTTCTTGAACCAAACCACCACGGCAAACAAGCCGCCATCTTGACCCATGGTTGAGCCAAGGCGGAAGAAGCCCACGGATACTGCGGGTTGTTGCGGCCGCGACTATGCCGCCGGCGCTCAGGCGAGCTTTACGCCGGCGTCCCGCATCTTGCCCAGCATCGTTTCCAGCGAGCCGCCCAAGTCGATCGCACGGCAGGCATCCAGCCGCACGGTTGCTTCGAAGCCGAGGCTGATGGCGTCGAGCGCCGAATAGGCGACGCAAAAATCCGTCGCCAGGCCAACCAGCGTGATCTTGTTGATGCCGCGTTCCTTCAGGTAGCCGGCAAGGCCGGTCGGCGTCTTGCGGTCGTTCTCGAAGAAGGCGGAATAGCTGTCGATGCCCTTGCGAAATCCCTTGCGGATGACAAGTTCGGCCTTGCTCCACTTGAGCCCCGGATGGAATGCCGCGCCGCCCGAGCCCTGCACGCAGTGATCCGGCCACAGGGTCTGCTGGCCATAGGGCATCTCGACCGTCTCGTAGGGCTGCTTGCCGGAATGGTTCGAGGCAAAGCTGGAATGGTCGGCGGGGTGCCAGTCCTGCGTCATGATCACATGTTCGAAGCTGCCGATCATCTCATTGATCAGGGGCACGATCTTGTCGCCCTCGGCCACGGCAAGGCTGCCGCCCGGACAAAAATCGTTCTGCACGTCGATCACGATCAGCGCTTCTTCGGCCATTTCAAATCCATCTCCAAACCGCAGCGCCGAAACTCGGCCAGAAGCGTGCGCACGTCAACCGCCCTTGCTGCACACCACCTATGAAACCACGCATGAAGCAACCGGGCTCGGGCCGAAACTGCGCCTTGCAAAGCAACAGTCGCCTGATACCATTCGCATACAAATGATTTCTGCGACCGGTCATGCTCGGGAGGCATGGCGTGCACCGATACGCGAAACCAGCGGCGCTCGAAGAAGCGCTGACCCTTCTCGGACAGGATGACGGCTGGCTTCTGCTGGCCGGCGGCACCGATTTCTATCCGGCCCTTGGCGACCGCCCGCAGCGAGGCAATGTGCTCGACCTGAATGGCCTTGCCGAGCTCCGGGGCATTTCCGAAACCGCCACGCATCTCGTCATCGGTGCCCGAGCGACCTGGACCGACATCGCCCGCCACGACCTGCCGCCAGCCTTCGCTGCCCTGCAGGCCGCCGCCCGCGAGGTGGGTTCCATCCAGATCCAGAACCGCGCAACCATAGCCGGCAATCTCTGCAACGCCTCCCCTGCCGCAGACGGCGTGCCGGCGCTTTTGGTGCTCGACGCCGAGGTCGAGCTGCGCTCGCTGGGGGTCACCCGTCATCTGCCGCTTTCAGAGTTCATCCACGGCAATCGCCGCACCGCCCTTCAGCCAGGTGAGTTGGTCACAGCGGTCCGCGTTCCGAAACATTCCATCGCGGGCGCCTCCTCATTCCAAAAGCTCGGCAGCCGGCGCTACCTCGTCATATCCATAGCCATGGCGGCCGCCTGCATTTCGGTCGCGGATGGCGTCGTCGCGCAAGCGGCGGTGGCGGTGGGCGCCTGCTCTGCCGTGGCCAGGCGGTTGCCCCATCTGGAGGCCGCCCTGCACGGTTTGCCAGTCGGCCCGGCTCTTGCCGAAGCTGTGGCCGATGCGGCTTTCGATGAATTGGCCCCCATCGATGACGTGCGCGGCAGCGCCGCCTACCGGCATGGTGCGGCACGCGAGATCGTCACGCGGGCCCTGCTTGCCGCTATCGATCCGGCCAATGCCAGGGCGGCTGCGGCATGAGCACGGCGCGGATTGCCCTGAACTTCGAGGTCAACGGCGCCGCCGTCGCAATCCATGTCCCGCCCCTTCGGCGCCTGTCGGCCGTGCTGCGCGACGAGTTGCGGCTGACCGGCACCAAGATCGGCTGCGATGCCGGCGACTGCGGCGCCTGCACCGTGCTGGTCGACGGTGAGCCGGTCTGCGCCTGCTTGGTGCCGGCGGCATCGGTGGAGGGTGCGGCCGTGCGCACGGTGGAGGGGCTTTCCAATGGCAGCCTCTCGGCGCTGCAGGCCTCGTTCCTTGCCCATGGCGCGGCGCAATGCGGCATCTGCACGCCCGCACTGCTGGTCGCCGGAACCGCGCTTCTGGAACAGACGCCCGCGCCTTCCGAGGAGCAGGTGAAGGACGCGCTGGGCGGCATCCTCTGCCGCTGCACCGGCTACCGGAAAATCATCGCGGCGGTGGTGGAGGCCGGTCGGCAAACCGGCGAGCTGGACCCTCGCCTCCCCGCCGCCGGCCATGCCGTCGGCGCCTCGCCCGTGCGGCTCGACGGCATCGCCAAGGTGACCGGCGCAGAAAAATTCGGCGCGGATTCCTTCCCGGCCGATGCGCTGGCCGTCGCCGTGATCCGTTCGCCCTATCACCGCGCGCGCTTTGCACTCGGCGACCTCGAAGCCTATCGCGCGCAAAACCCCGGCATCGTCGGCATCTTCACCGCCGCCGATATTCCGGGGCAAAACCGTTTTGGAGTCATTCCCGCCTTCGCCGACCAGCCGGCGCTGGCCGAAGGCGAAGTGCGGTTCCGTGGCGAGGCGGTGGCTCTGGTGGCTGGCGAGCGCGAGGCGATCCTCGTTCTCGACCTCGCGAAATTCCCGATCACCTGGACCGAACTGCCGCATAGCCTCCAGCCAAGCGAAGATGGCGACCTCGTCCACGCCGACCGCCCGGAAAATCTGCTCACGCAAGGCTTTGTCCGGCGCGGCGACCCGGCAGCGGCGATTGCCGCTGCCGCCCATGTCGTGTCGGGCGAGATCGAGACCGCTTATGTCGAGCATGCCTATATCGAGCCGGAGGCGGGCTTTGCGCTTATGGAGGGCGACGTGCTGGTGGTCACCGCCTGCACACAGGCGCCCTATATGGACCGCGACGACACGGCCAGGGTGCTCGGCCTCCCGCCGGAGCGCGTGCGCATCGTGCCCACCGCCACCGGCGGCGGCTTCGGCTCGAAACTCGATCTTTCGGTGCAGCCGCTGATCGGCCTCGTTGCGCTGAAAACCGGCAGGCCGGCGGCGCTCGTCTACACGCGGGGCGAATCAATGGCCGCGAGCACCAAGCGCCACCCGGCCAGCATGCGCGCCACCATTGCCGCCGACGCGGAAGGCCGCATTACCGGAATGGAGTTTTCCGGCGACTTCAACACCGGCGCCTATGCGAGCTGGGGGCCGACGGTGGCGAACCGCGTGCCGGTCCATGCCTCCGGCCCCTATGTCACCCCGCACTACCGCGCGCTCGGCCGCGCCTTGCACAGCAACGGCCCGATCTCTGGCGCCTTTCGCGGCTTCGGCGTGCCGCAGGCGACGATCATGCAGGAGACACTTTACGACGAGCTGGCGCGAAGGGCGGGTCTCGACCGGCTGGAATTCCGCCTGAGAAACTGCCTTCGAAACGGCTCCGAAACGGTGACCGGCCACAAGCTGGAGGAAGGCGTCGGCATCGGCGCCTGCCTTGAAGCTCTGAAGCCGCACTGGCAGCGCGCGCTCGCGGAAGCGGAAGCCTTCAACGCCGGCAACCGGGACCACAAGCGCGGCGTCGGCATCGCCTCCTGCTGGTATGGCTGCGGCAACACCTCGCTGCCCAACCCTTCGACGATCAGGCTCGGCATCTCGCCCGACGGGCATGTGGTTCTGCATCAGGGCGCGGTCGACATCGGCCAAGGCTCCAACACGGTGATTTCCCAGATTGTTGCCGACACGCTCGGCGTGCCTCTGCAACTGTTGCGGCTGAAGGGCGCCGACACCGCGATCACGCCCGATGCCGGCAAGACCTCGGCCTCGCGCCAGACTTTTGTCTCGGGCAAGGCGGCCGAGAAGGCGGCCCAGGCTTTGCGCGAAAAAATCCTGCGCTTTGCCAATGTCTCGGAGCGTGCCACGCTGCATCTGGAAGGCTCCACGCTCGTCATCCGCGAGGGCCAGGCCGTGCGCCGCATCGATCTCGGCTCGCTCGCGGCAGATGCCGACGGCTTGGTCTTTTCGGCGCAGGAAACCTACGACCCGCCGACCACGCCCCTCGATGAAAACGGCCAGGGCAAACCCTATGCCGTCTATGGATATGGCGCGCAGCTCGCCGAGCTGGAGGTCGACATGAAGCTCGGCACGGTCAGGCTGATAAAAATCACCGCCGCGCACGATGTCGGCCGCGCCATCAACCCGCTTCTGGCCGAGGGACAGATCGAGGGCGGCATCGCGCAGGGCATCGGCATGGCGTTGATGGAGGAATACATCCCCGGCCGCACCGAAAACCTGCACGACTATCTCATCCCGACCATCGGCGACGTGCCGCCCATCGAAACCATTCTGGTGGAAGTTCCGGACCCGGAAGGACCTTTTGGGGCCAAGGGGCTGGGCGAGCATGTGCTGATCCCCACCGCGCCGGCGATCCTCAACGCCGTCCGCCACGCCACCGGCGTGCTGGTGACGAAGCTGCCGGCCACGCCGAGCCGCATCATGGCCGCGATGAACGCGACAATGGAGGGCGGGCAGGCATGAGGAACGGCGACAGCGCCCAAGCTGCTAATCTCCCCCCTTGTGGGGGAGATGTCCGGCAGGACAGAGGGGGCAACGTAAAGCGCTCCGCTTTGCGAGGGCAGCCCCGTGAGTGAGCATTCCGAACGCTTCAATTCCTCCGATCCCGGCGATAAGCAGCAGGACGACAAGCTGCGCTGCGATGCCTGCCCGGTGATGTGCTACATCGCCGAGGGGCGCACCGGCGCCTGCGACCGCTACGGCAATTTCGGCGGGCGCATCGTGCGCTGCGATCCGCTCACCATTCTCGAGCACCGCGTCGAGACCGGCGGCGAGGTCGTGCCCTTCGCGGCCGTCGAGGAGCCCTGGACCGGCGAGTTGGTCGACCAAAGCCGGCGCTTCGTCACGGCAATCGGCGCCGGCACCACCTATCCCGACTACAAGCCGGCCCCATTCATCGTTTCCCAGGAGGTCGAAGGCGTCGACCTGGTCACCGTCGTCACCGAGGGCATCTTTTCCTACTGCGGCGTCAAGGTGAAGATCGACACCGACCGCCATCTCGGCCCCGAGACCGCCACGGTGCGCGCCGAGGGTGAGGCGGTGGGCCATGTAACCACCGGCGAATACGGCTCGCAAATGCTGTCGCTGGGCGGAGTGCATCATCTGACCGGCGGCTCGAAGCAGGAAGGCCGCGTCACCTGCGCCACGCTGCTCGATCTCTGCAACAAGAAGCCGGTGGAGCTGACCATCGACGGCGGCGCCAGCGTGATCGTCGAGGCCGGCAAGGCGCCGGTCATCGACGGCAAGACCGAGCACCGCATGCGCGTGGGCTGCGGCTCGGCCACCATCGGCATGTTCGCAACCCAATGGCGCGGGCTGGTGGACGAGGTGGTGGTGGTGGACGACCACATCACCGGCGTGGTTTCCGAGCACCAGGCCGGCAAGGTGCTGGGCTGGAGGGACACGGGCATAAAGATCATCGGCCGGCGCTCGACGCCCGGCCGCTATTTCAAGGTCTCCGAGCCGGGCCTCGGCTGGGGCGGCACCACCATTTCCGACCCACTGTCGATCCTCGGGGCATGGAACCCGGCAAAGGGCGCGCGGCCCGGCCTGTCGCTGCTCATGGTTTCGACCACGGGCGAGCAGTTCGCCTATTACGAGCTCGACGAGGAGTTGCGGCCGGTCGAAAAGCCGTTTCCCGAGCGGTTGCAAAAGTCGGTGCGGCTGATCGAGGAGAATTGCGAGCCGGCGCTGTGCACCGTGCTGTTCGTCGGCGGGGCCGGCGGATCGCTTCGCGCCGGCGTGGTGGAAAACCCGGTCAACCTCACCCGCTCGGTGCAGGGGCTGCAAACCTACGTCACTGTCGGCGGCGCGCCGGTCTATGTCTGGCCGGGCGGCGGCATCACGCTGATGGTCGACGTGACCCGCGTGCCGGAAAACGCCTTCGGCTATGTGCCCACACCCGCACTGGTGGCGCCGATCGAATTCACGCTGCGCCGCGACGACTATCTCCGGCTCGGCGGCTATGCCGGCGCGATCCGCACGGTGGACGACGTGCTGGCGCAAGGCGGCGAATATTTTAACGAGCGCCAGCAGCGGGACGCGCCGGCCGGCAATCCATGGCCGCCGCTGCAGCAGTTGCGGCGCTGGCCATGACCGGGCCGCAGGCCGCGTGGCTGCCGGACAGGCGGCGGCTGCACCTCAACCACGGGCCCATCGACCTGATCGTCCAGGCTTTTGGCGACGCGCACGAAATGCGCGCGGCCTATGCGCAGGCGGTGGCGCGGTTCCAGAC
>JAEWHN010000197.1 GCA_023387775.1 Pseudomonadota bacterium
TTGTCGGTGTAGGGCTGCAGCCACTCCTGCGCGCCGAAGCGCGACTGGAAGGTGGTGATGAGCTTCTTTTCGTCCCAGCCCAACCGCTCGCGCAGCAGCCGCGTCGTCTTCAGGCAGTGGCAGTGATAGGGGTCACCCTTCTCGAAATAGGCTTTCGGGATGCCGTGATAGGAAGCAAGCACCACCTCCGGCTCGAAGTCGAGCGTGGCGAGGTGGCTGGTCACCGAATTGGCCAGCGCCTCGATATAGGCCGGCTCGTCGTAATAGGCCGGCACGGTGCGGATCGCCGGCATGGCGCGTATCTTCATCAGCGCCCGGAAAAGCTGGTCGCTGGCGGTCGCGGTGGTTGTGGCCGAAAACTGCGGATAGAGCGGGAACATCACGATGCGTTCGCAGCCCTGCTCCATCAGGCGCTCCACCGAACTCGCGATCGAAGGGGTGCCATAGCGCATGCCCCAGTCCACCACCACGTTGGGCTGGTCGGACAGAATCTGGGAGAGCTTTTCGGCCTGCGCGCGCGTGTAGGTGCGCAGCGGCGATTCGTTCTTCGCCTCGTTCCAGATGGTCTTGTAGTTGGCGCCGGATTTCTTCGGCCGGGTGGTCAGCACCAACCCGTAGAGGATCGGATACCAGACCACGCGCGACAGCTCGATCACGCGCGGATCGGACAGGAATTCTCGCAGATAGCGCCACATCGGCGCAAAATCGGTGCCATCCGGCGTGCCGAGGTTCACCAGCATGATGCCGACCTTGGCCGGCTTGATCTGCGGATGGCCGTCGGGCACGGGCCCGATCTTCCGGTTTCCGGTCTGGACGTCGTCTGTGGTCAAGCTCATCTCGGCATTTCTCCCGCGCAGGCCCGGTACTTAGTGATGTCGAACCGGAATTCCAATGCAGCGTCTGGCCGCAGCCTCCTTCACGAGATCGCGGCGCGGTTGCACCCGCGGCCCGGCGCGACCGAAGCTTGGACGCGGGGCATGACGGCAAGGCCCGCCGGACACGCGGCGGGCCCTTCCTCCGTCTCGCCGGCTGCCTACTGCGCGGCCGGAATGGTGAGCGTGGCGCCCACCGGCAGACGCCGCGCGGCATATTTCGGGTTGGCCTTGGCGATCAGCCGCCACTTGGCCGGGTTGCCATAGGCCTTCTTGGCGATGTGCCAATAGGTGTCGCCGGCAACGATTGAGTGGCTGTCGCCGGCCATCGGCTTGGCTTCGGCGGCAGGCGCGGCTTCCGGCGTGGGCGCTGCGGCTTCGGCCGGAGCTTCGGCCCGGGCGAGTTCGGTTATGCGCCCTTCCAACTTGGGAGTGTAGGGGCGGTTTTCGGCCAGATAATCGGCCACTACCTCTTCCAGGCTCGGGCCGTAGTCATAGGCATTCTGCGCCTTTTCGGCGAAGATCTTGTAGCCGTCGCCGCCGGCGCGCACGAAGTCGTTGGCGGCCACGCCATAGATCTTGGCCGGGTCCAGAGGCTTCCAGGCGCCGCCCTCCATCACTTCCACCGATTTCAGCCGGCCCTGGTTGGGTGCCACCGATTTGTCGAAGCTGTATTTCAGGCCCGCCACCTGCGGGAACTTGCCCTTGCCTTCCTCGATCTCGCTGAGGCCGGCCTCGATGGAATCGGCGATGTCCTTGCCCGAAAGCTGGAATGTCGCCACCGTGTTCTGGAAGGGCAGGACCGTCAGCACGTCGCCCATGGTCACCACCCCCTTGCCGATGGAGGCGCGGATGCCGCCGCCATTCTGGAACACGATCTGGACCCCTTGGCCCTTCACCCGGTCGAGAACGGCGTCAGCAATCAGGTTGCCCATCTCGCATTCCCGGGCGCGGCAGCTTTCGCGGCTGCCGTCGATGTCGGCGGTTGTCTCCGACACCTGCTTTGCCTTCAATTCCTCGATCGGCGCGCCAAGCTCCTTGATGCGCGCCAGCACCGCCTCGTCGGGCTTGATCTTGGCGTCGAGATAGAGCGGGTCGCCGCTGGCTTCCTTGACGACGCCGTTGTCGTCGAACACGACCTTGAACTCGCCGAGATATTTCGAATAGGAGGCCGCCTGCGTGACCGGCACCCTATAGCCTTCGGGGTTGTCGACCATGGTGGGGTAGGGCCCCTCGGCCTTCGGGTCGGTGTTGGAAAGCAGCGAGTGCGAATGCCCGCCCACCACCACGTCCACGCCGGGTATCCTGGCGATCATCTCCTTGTCGCGCGGATAGCCGACATGGGTGAGCGCGATGATCTTGTTCACGCCTTCGGCCTTCAGCTTCTCGACCTCGGCGGTGATTGTCTTGATGTCGTCCTCGATGGCGATGTTGGGGCCGGGCGCCGCCACTTCCGGCGTATCGTTGGTCACTGCGCCGACGATGCCGATCTTCTGGCCGCCGACATCCATCACGATCGAGGGCTTGATACGGTCGCCCACCTTCGACTGGGCGTTGGGGTGAACATTGGCGCTCAGCACCGGAAACTGCACCTTTTCCAGGAAGGGCACCAGCGCATCCTCGCCATCGTCGAACTCGTGGTTGCCCACGGTCATGGCGTCGAACTTCATCTGGTTCAGGAATTCCGCTTCCACGGCGCCCTTGTAGGTAGCGTAGAACAGCGATCCCTGGAAATTGTCGCCGCCGTTGAGCAGCAGCACGTTCTGCCCTTCCAGCGCCTTGCGGCGTTCGGCAATGGCGGTCACCAGGCGGGCCGCGCCGCCGATGCATTCGTCCTTGCTTTCCTCTTCCGCGGAGCAGGTCGATTCATACTTGTTGTTGGATTCGATGCGGCTGTGCCAATCGTTTATGTGCAGGATAGTCAATGTAAAGTCGGCAAATGAAGCGCCGGTGGACAGGGCCAGGGCCGATGCGCCCAGCGTAGCGGCGACGACAAATTTCTTCATGAACTGTCTCCCGATTGATGCTGACGGATAGAGTGCCCGCTGTCTTTGACCGTTTTGTCACGGTTCTTGGGGCGCATGTTCACATCGCGCCAGGATGCATGCAAGCGCAATCCTGGCGAGGCGGGACGATGGTTAAAACGGAAGCGGCGGGGACAAAGGTCCACCGTGGATGAAGCCGCCAGGCTTCTGAGACCGCATGGCCCGGCGCTTGAAGTGCGCGCAAGGGCGTCGGGGGCGAGACAGGCTGCGCCACATTTGCGAGGGCGAGGCCGGCGCGCCTCCCGTCGTGCCTGGTCGACGGCGGACGCCGGTTGGCGAAGCGCAAGGCCGAACCTCGCGCTTCGAGCGGCAGGGCGGGGACTTTGCGCCTACCCTGGCTTCAGCCTGTCACCTGCCGGCGCGTCAGCACGAATTGCTGGCCGTTGGAGCTGGTGCAGTTGAGCTGGTTGGGGGTCACCAGCGCGCAGTTGACGTTGGTCGTGCTCTGGCGGATCAGCGACCGCACCGTGATCTCCACCGTGCGGGCATCGGCCATGCGGTAGCTTCCGTCGGCCAGCTTGTTGCCGGTGTCGAGCGCATTGGTCTGGAAGGCCCCGCCCGAGAACTGCGATACGGCAACGCCGTCGGTGCTCATCCATTCGCCCTCGACGCCTCTCGGAGCAACCGAAATCGGCCCGCCGACCCCCGGCCCCGAACGCACACAGCCGGCCAGGCTGGCCGCTGCGGCTGCAATCGCCGCTACCGCAATCAGTTTGCGCGCAATCGTCATGGTTGAAAAATCCTCTCCTCAGTCCGCATCGAAAAAGCAATCGCCCCATTTTGGGGCGATTGCAAGCCATTGCCGGCCTGGTTTGCCGGTCGAAGCCGTCCTAGCGAACCAGTATGTTACGGAACTGCCACGGATCGCGCGTGTCGATGTCCTCCGGGAACAATCCCGGCCGACCTTCCAGCGGTGTCCAGTCCGTGTAATGACCCGTCACCGGACCAAGATAGGGACGCTGCACTTCGAGGCAACGGCGGTAGTCCATGGCGTCGGTGTCGACGATGCCGGCCTGCGGGTTCTCAAGCGCCCAGACCATGCCGGCCAGCACGGCGGAAGTCACCTGAAGGCCGGTGGCGTTCTGGTAGGGCGCGAGCTCGCGCGTTTCCTCGAGCGTGAGCTGCGAGCCGTACCAGTAGGCGTTCTTGCCGTGGCCATAGAGCAGCACGCCCAGTTCGTCCTTGCCCTCGACCAGCTCATCCTCGTCCAGCACATGCTGCACGGGCTGCGGCCGGCCGGCCGCGCCGAACATCTCGTGCATGGAAAGCACGGCGTCGTTGCACGGATGGTAGGCGTAGTTGCAGGTCGGCCGGTAGACGGCTTCGCCATTCCCGTCGCGCACGGTGAAGAAGTCCGCGATCGAGATCGCCTCGTTGTGGGTGACCAGGAAGCCGTATTGCGCGCCGGGGGTCGGGCACCAGCTGCGCACGCGGGTGTTGGCGCCGGGCTGCTCCAGATAGATGCCGGCCCCGCAGCCGGTCTGGTGCCCCTTTGCGTTTTCGGGCAGCCATTTCTCATGCGTGCCCCAGCCGAGTTCGGCGGGCTGCAGCCCCTCGGAGATGAAGCCTTCCACCGACCAGGTGTTCCAGAACACGTTGAGCGGCTTCGGGTTCCTGGTGAGCTGGGTATCGCGCTCGGCAATATGGATGCCCTTTACACCGGCCTGCTGCATGAGCCGCGCCCAGCCGTCGCGGTCGTCGGCGGCGGGTTCGGTGAATTCCAGGCCGAGATCGGTGGCGAGGTTCACCAGCGCCTGCTTGACGAACCACGACACCATGCCTGGATTGGCGCCGCAGCAGGACACCGCGGTGGTGCCGCCCGGCCGGTCGCGGATTTCCTGGCGGACGGTTTCACGCAGCGCATAGTTGGTGCGCGACGCGTTGTCGGCTTCGGTATCGAAATAGAAGCCGAGCCATGGCTCAACGACCGTGTCGATGTAGAGCACGCCGAGCTCGCGGCACAGCCGCATCAGCTCCAGCGACGAGGTGTCGACCGACAGATTGACGCAAAAGCCCTGGCCGCCGCCCTTGGTGAGCAGAGGCGTCAGCAGTTCGCGGTAATTTTCCCGGGTCACCGCTTCCTGGAGAAAGGCGATGCCGCGCTCGTCAAGAATGTGGCGGTTGTCGTCGCGCGGATCGATGACGGTCATGCGCGACTTGTCGAACTTGAAATGGCGCTCGATGAGAGGAAGTGTTCCCCGGCCGATCGAGCCGAAGCCGATCATCACCACCGGGCCGCTGATCTCACCGTGTACGGGCCATTCGTCTTTCGCCATTCTCGGAATACTCCTTGGGGTTCGCGCCGCCGCTGCCATCGGCCCGGTCGGTCGCGAACTGCCAATCACAGAATGGCCTCACAATAAAGAGGAAATCGGTGGTCTCCTCAGGCCTCCGCCGCCATTTTTTCCAGCACAGCGACCAGCCGGTCACGGTCGGCGGTAAGCCCCTTGTAGTCGAGCTGGTCCAGGTTGAGGGCGGCGAGCTGGCCGGCGAACGAAGACGCCAGCTGAGCCTTCTCCGGATGCCTGGCCAGCATGGTCAGCGGGTCGAGATAGATGCGGATCGTGAACAGGATGTCGCCCGAATTGGGCAGCTTGCGAAGCGTCTGGCGCTCGATGCGAATGAAGGCCTGCGCGGCAATCTCGTCAGTGCTGAATTTCGATGGGCGGTTGGTGGCGCGGTCGATGCGTTGCTGGTGCGAGAACGGCATGTAGAGGGCGTTACCGGCCTGCAGCGACCAGTTGAACCGCTGTACCGGCTGTTCTACCGCAAGGTTGTCGAAAATGCGTTCGATGATGTCAGCAGTGCGTGTGCCGCGACCAAAGGCCGGCACCGGCTCATGAATTTCCTGCAGCGCCAGGCCGAATTTTTCCCGGAGCGACCACGACGATGGGAAGCAAAGCGAGCCGGCGGCGAGGCGCCAGCCAATATCGCCCCTGCGCATCAGGATCAGGTCTTCCGGTACCAGCCGCGAGGCGGCGCGCAGCGGCTGCTCTGATGCCTCGCTTATGTCGACGCGGTGCGTGCCGCCCACCACGATTTCGTGGCCGTCCTGTTTGTAGATCTCGGGGTGATGCTCGAGCAGATAAGGCACCAGCATGTCCAGCACTTCGCGCTGGGCGGCGCTTGTGTCGGCCTGCTCGACGAACACCTTGTCGGCAATCGAGCCGTAAAGCCTGTCTTTCTCCGTGAGATAGGCTTGAAGGTCGGCATCGATCTCGATCCATTCTTGGGGGTCGAGGGGCTTCAGCGCGATGGTGAACGGCTTCGTCGAGCCATCGTACGGCGTATGGGCAGGCATGTTGTGCAAGGCTGTTTATTCCCCTCTTGTCTGTTGGGGCGAGATAAGCAGCCTCGCAAAAAGCGTGCAAGCCGGAGATGACTAGGCCAGACGCGCGGAGATCAGCCCGCGCAGCGAGTTGCCGACATAGAGCGCGCGCGCCTGCCTCAAATCATCGACGGTCAGCGGCGCCTCCACGGCCTTGCCGGTGTCCAGCATTTCGGCGCGCAATACGCCGGCAAGCAGTCCGCTGCCCAGCGGCGGTGTCTTCAACGCGCCATCGCCCATGTCGGCGAAGATGGTGGTAATGGTGCCCTCGCAGACATTGCCGGCCTCATTCAGCAGTATCACCTCGTCGGCCGCCTCGCGCGAAAACTCTGCCCGCGCGGCATCGTATGCGTCGCGCAGCGTCGTCTTGTGGCGCAGCAGCGGGTTGCTGGCGTCCAGCCGGGTTTTGGCTATTGCCAGGGTCCAGACCGTGCCGGCGGGCAGAGGTACGAAGGACTGGATGGTGACATTGGGATGCCCGGCGTGGTCCAGCGCTAGCCGGACCCGCAGCGGAGCGTCGCCGCCGACCGCGCGCACCAGCGCCTCTTCGACGGACGGCCTGTCGAAGGCGAAGCCAAGTGCACGCGCTGATGCCTCGAGCCGAGCCATATGCCGGTCGAAGCGCAAAAAGCCTTCGGCAGGCTCCCAGCGCAGCGTCTCGATCAGCTCGAAGCCGGCGGGGTTCCCGTCGCAAAGCGGGCTTTCAGAAGGCATTCGTCATATTCCTCTCGTGCGGTGGAATCGAACACCACGCCGCCGCCCACATTGTAGATCGCCTCGCCCTCGGGGAAGAGCGAGATGGTGCGGATGGCGACCGAGAAGCGCATCGTGCCGCCCGGAGCGATCCAGCCGATGGCGCCGCAATAGGCGTCGCGCGGCGTGCCTTCCAACTCGCGAAGGATCTCCATGGCGCGGATTTTCGGTGCGCCGGTGATGGAGCCGCAGGGAAAGAGTGCTGCGAAGATGCGCGCGATCGTCACGTCAGGCAGCAGCTTCGCCCGGACTCGGCTCACCATCTGGTGCACGGTCGGATAGCTTTCCACGCGGAACAGCTCCGGCACATCGAGCGACCCCACCTCGCTGACCAGCGAGATGTCGTTGCGCAGCAGGTCGACGATCATGCGGTTTTCGGCCTGGTTCTTGGGATCGTTGCGCAGGAACTCGCGCTGCGCATCGTCCTCGGCCTGGGTCTTGCCGCGCGGGGCGGTGCCCTTCATCGGGTGGGTCTCGATCCAGCCCTCCGAGTCCACCTGGAAGAACAGTTCCGGCGAGCGCGACAGCACGATGGGACCGTTGTCCAGAGAAACCAGCGCCCCGTATTTCACCGGCTGTCGCTCGGTCAGCGCGTCGAAGGCGGCGAGCGGGTCGCCCGACCACTGCGCACGGATCGGAAAGGTCAGGTTGCCCTGGTAGCAGTCGCCCTGGCGCAGGTGCTGGTGCAGCCGGACAAACCGGTTTTCATAGTCGGCGAAGGACCATGCGGCCCTTGCGTCGAAGATCGGACCGTTGGTGGCCGACTTTCGGAAGGCCGGCAGTGTGCTGTCGGAAGGGGCGTCGAAAACGCCGACGCAGATCATCGGCGCGCGGCGCCCCTCCGGCAGGATGGGGCGCAGCTTGGGCTCGAGCAGATAGCCGGCCTCGTAGGAAAAATAGCCGGCCAGCCATTTTCCCGCGTCGTGGGCGGCCTGGATTGCATCCAGCGCCGGAAAGAAATTGTCCCGCGTGTCGGCAATGATGATCTCGCTCGGGCGATCGAACAGGAGTTCGTGGCCGGCGGGATCGTCCCGGAAGAGAACGAACGGCGAGGCTGGCATTCTTCTAACCTGCAGCAGCGAAGGCGGGGCGCCTCAATCCAGCGTTTCCAGCTCATCGATCAGCTGGCTGATGACGGCTAGGCCGATCTGCCAGAAGGCCGGATCGGACGCATCGAGGCCGAAGGGTTTCAGAAGCTCGGAGTGGTGCTTGGTGCCGCCGGCGCGCAGCATGTCGAAATACTTCTCCTGAAATCCCTGCTCGGCGTTCTGGTAGACGGCATAGAGCGAGTTCACCAGGCAATCGCCGAAGGCATAGGCATATACGTAGAAAGGCGAGTGGATGAAGTGCGGAATGTAGGTCCAGAAGGTCTCGTAGCCGTCGCGCAGCTTGATCGCCGGCCCGAGGCTTTCGGCCTGCACCTCCAGCCAGAACTGGCCGATGCGGTCGGCGGTCAGCTCGCCGTTGCGGCGCTCGGTGTGCACTTTGCGCTCGAATTCGTAGAAAGCGATCTGGCGCACGACCGTGTTGATCATGTCCTCGACCTTCTGGGCGAGCATCGCCTTGCGCTCGCGCTTGTCGGTGGTCTGGTCGAGCAGGGAGCGGAAGGTCAGCATCTCGCCGAACACCGAAGCCGTCTCGGCGAGCGTCAGCGGCGTCGCGGCCATCAGCGCGCCCTGGCCGGCAGCCAGCACCTGGTGCACGCCGTGGCCGAGCTCGTGCGCCAGCGTCATCACATCGCGCGGCTTGCCGAGATAATTGAGCAGCACATAGGGATGGACGGAGGGCACGGTCGGATGCGCGAAGGCGCCCGGCGCCTTGCCGGGGCGCACCGGCGCATCGATCCAGCGGCGGTCGAAGAAGGTGCGGGCAATATCTGCCATCTGCGGCGAGAAGCGGCCATAGGCCGACAGCACGGTGTCTTTCGCCTGGTCCCATCCGATCGTCGCCTGCGGTGTCTCGGGCAGCGGCGCGTTGCGGTCCCAGTGGTTCATAGTCTCCATGCCGAGCCAGCGCGCCTTCATGGAATAGTAGCGGTGCGAGAGGCGCGGATAGGCTTCGCGAACGGCGGCTGCCAGCGCATCCACGACGCTGCGCTCGACGCGGTTGGCGAGGTGGCGGGAATCGGCGATGTCCTGGAAGCCGCGCCAGCGGTCGGAAATCTCCTTGTCCTTGGCTAGCGTATTGGTGATCAGCGTGAAGGTGCGCAGATTTTCCTTGAAGGTCTTGGCCAGCGCTTCGGACGCCTTGCGCCGCACTTCGCCGTCCGCATCCTGAAGCCGGTTGAGGGTGGGTTCTAGCGTCATCTGCTCGCCGTCGATGTCGAAACGAAGATCGGTCATCGTCTCGTCGAACAGACGGTTCCAGGCGCCGCGGCCGGTGATCGACTTTTCGTGGAAGAGCTGCTCGATGCGGTCCTCGAGCTGATAGGGCTTGTCCTTGCGCAGGTCGAGCACCCAGGGCCGGTAATGGCCGAAGGCCGGGTCGGCGTCGAGCGCGGCGAGAAGCAGCGCGTCGTCGATGAGGTTGAGCTCCAGCGCGAAGAACAGCAGGTGCGCGCTGGCGTCGGTCATCTTTTCCTGGACGTCGCCATATAGCTTGGCGCGCTGCGGATCGGAGGTGTCGCCGGCATAGACGAGCCCGGCGAACGAGGCGATGCGGCCGATCAGTTCCTCGATCGCCTCATAGCTGCGCAATGCCTCGCCCAGCTTGCCTTCGCTTCCCTTCTGCGCTTCCGCTGCCAGGGTGCCCTTCCAGCGCGTCTCGAAGGCGACCGCATCGTCGGCGGCCTTGGCCAGGTCGCGCTTCAGCTCCGGCGCATCCATGCTCGCGTAGAGATCGCTCAGATCCCATTCCGGCAGGTTGCCGAGATCGATCGCGCTCTGGCTGGAGCCCAGGGGAGCGGCGTTCCGCTCCGGAACTATGCGCATCGCATTTCCTTCCGACTTCAAGACAAGAATAAAGAGCCGGTAAATCTAAGGACTTCGTTCACCGGCTTTTTTGAAACCTTATTTAGAACCCTGTGCCAGCATGATCCATACGGCACCATGCTCTCTAAAGCGATTCTTCGAACATTTCATGCCAACCAGCATCCTCATAGTCGACGACGATCCGGTGCAGCGGCGCCTGCTGGAGGCGGCCGTCACGAAATTCGGCTATAGAGCCATCCTGGCCGACGATGGAGCCGCCGGGCTGAAGGCGCTCGACAGCCCCGACGGCGGCGGCATCGCCAGCATGATCCTCGATCTTTCCATGCCCGGCGTGGACGGCATCGGCGTCTTGAAGACCATGCGCGAACGCGGCATCGAACTGCCGGTCATCGTCCAGACGGCGCAAGGCGGCATCGAGACGGTGGTCTCGGCCATGCGCAACGGTGCCTTCGACTTCGTCGTCAAGCCGGCCTCGCCCGAGCGGCTGAAGACGGCGATCGCCAACGCGCTCAAGGTTGGTGCACTCAGCGGCGAGGCTTCGCGGCCGAAAAGAAGCGGCGGCGTGCTGACCATCAAGGACCTGGTGACCAGCAGCCCGGCGATGGAGCGGGTGCTGCGCGTCGCGCAGAAGGCGGTCGCATCCGAGATCCCGATCCTGATCGAAGGCGAATCCGGCGTGGGCAAGGGACTTGTGGCCCGCGCGATCCAGGGGTCCGGCGCCCGCAGGTCGAAGCCGTTCGTGACCGTGAACTGCGGTGCGATCCCCGACAATCTGGTCGAGAGCATCCTGTTTGGCCACGAGAAGGGCTCGTTCACCGGCGCGACGGAAAGGCACACCGGCAAGTTCGTCGAGGCCCATACGGGCACGCTGTTCCTGGATGAGATCGGCGACCTGCCGCTGGACGTGCAGGTGAAGCTGTTGCGCGCGGTGCAGGAGGGCGAGGTCGATCCGGTCGGCGGACGTTCGACGGTCAAGGTCGACATACGGCTGATTTCGGCCACGCACCGCAACCTGTTGCAGCAGGTCAAGGACGGCAAGTTCCGCGAGGATCTGTTTTACCGGCTGAACGTGTATCCGATTTTCGTTCCGCCTCTGCGCGAGCGCCGCGAAGACATCCCGCTGCTCGTGCGCCACTTCATGGCCAATGTCGGGTACACGCAGCCGCGCGGCCGCATAATGGATATCTCGGCCAAGGCCCTGTCGATGTTGCAGGCCTATGACTGGCCGGGAAACATCCGCCAGCTGGAGAATGCCGTTTTCCGCGCCACCGTGTTGTGCGAGGGCAACGTGCTGACCGAGGAGGAGTTTCCGCAGATCAGGGCGCAGGTGGAAGGCGCGGTGGTGCTTGCCGAGCGATCGGCCGTGCCGGCTGAGGCGGCCGAGCCGGTCCGTTTGCGGCTGGCGGAATCCGCTGCCGCCGAATCATCCGTTGCAAAGGCCAGCATCGGCCTGCTGAAGGGCGTCGACGAGCAGGGCGAGGTCCGGACGCTGGCCGAGGTCGAGCTGGAGATGATCAAGCTCGCGATCGAACATTACAATGGCCGCATGAGCGAGGTTGCGCGCCGCCTCGGAATCGGGCGTTCCACGCTCTATCGCAAGCTCAAGGAATACGGCCTCGACCCGGTGACGGACCGGTAGGAGCCGCGTGTCTTGCCGGGCAAGGCCGCGGCAATCGTCTGTTAACCACGACGCCAGCGTAAGGTTTTTGCCCGGAAATCGCCACGGTCTTACCGCATTCCCCCTTCAATAAGCTCTGATTAACCATTAGGATTGATATTCGGGCGTGGTTTTTAACGTCCGGGATTCAAATCCGGGGACAAACGGCACTCTACAGGGCCTTTGATTTGACTGACACCGAGCGACCCAAAAACAGGCGTGATCGCTGGCGTATGCTGGCCGCTTCGCTGATCGCACTAGGTTCCTTGACCCTGGGGGTATCGCCGGCAAGCGCCGAAACGCGGACCCTGAAGCTTTACTTCGTCCATACCAGAGAGAAAGGCGAGATCACCTTCAAGCGCAACGGCCGCTACGATCCGGCTGGCCTGGAGCAGGTCAACCGCCTCCTGCGCGATTGGCGCCGCAACGAGCCGACGAAAATGGACCCGCGGCTTCTCGATCTGGTCTGGGAAGCGTATCGCGCGTCCGGTTCTCGCGAATATGTCCACGTCGTTTCAGCCTATCGCTCGCCGGCGACCAACAGCATGCTGCGCAGCCGCAGCAAGGGCGTTGCCGAAAAGAGCCAGCACATGCTCGGCAAGGCGATGGACTTCTATCTTCCCGACGTGCCGCTGAAAAAGATGCGCGAGATCGGCCTGAAGTTGGAGGCCGGCGGCGTCGGCTATTATCCGACTTCCGGCTCGCCCTTCGTCCATTTCGACGTCGGCAACGTGCGCCACTGGCCGCGCATGAGCCGTCAGGAGCTGGTCGCAGTGTTCCCGAAGGGCAATACGCTGCATGTGCCGAGCGACGGCAAGCCGCTGCCGGGCTTCGATCAGGCGCTGGCCTCTTACGAGGCCCGCAAGAATAGCGGCGAAATCGCCATTGCGCTGGCGACGGGCAAGAGCAGCCCCAAGCGCTCCCGTAGCCTTCTGGCTACGCTTTTCGGTGGCGGCGGTGGCGCCGACGACGAGGAGGATAGCGCACCGGTCATGGCGTCTGCCGCCCCGGCACCTGCGCCGAAGGCGAGCGTGAAGCCTGCGCCTGCGGTGGCCGCGTCTGCCGCCAACGGCATCCAGATCCTGTCGCCGAACGAGGCGCAGCGCGCCGAGGTTCCGCCGTTCAACGAAGCTGAGCAGCAGCCCTCGGATACGCCGGAAACCATCATTGCCGCGCTGCCTGCGCGCAGCGTGCCTCTGCCGGCACTCGCGCCACGGCCACAGGACGACGTAGGCGCCCTGGCGCTTGCGGCGGCGGCAACGCCTGCCAATGTCCCGTTCGGCATGGCGCAGGACCCGCTGCCGGCAGCGCCGGCTGCCGCGGTGCAGGAGGTTGCGCTCAACGTTCCATTGCCCACGCATCGGCCGGACTACACGCCGTCAGCGCAGCAGGCGGCCACGCTTCTCGCGCTCACGGATGCGTCCGACAGCCAGGCCATCGGCGATGTTGCAATTCCGCTGCCCTCCAGCCGGCCGGAACTGGCGCAGGCCGAAATGGTGGTTGCCGCACTGCCTGAAGCGCGCCCTGCGCTGCCCGAGCAGGTCAAGCCTGATCCGGTTGCCGATCTCGCTGCGGCCGAGAGTGCCTCCGTCGTCGAGGCGGAGATCAAGGCCAACAATGCGCGCATGGCGGCACTGACCAGCGCGACCGCTCCGGCGGAAGCCATGGTCCAGCGCGCCACGCAGGCCGATGCGGCTGCTGCGGCCGCCGGGGCCAAGACCACGCCGAAGGCCGCTCGCGCCAGCGGC
This sequence comes from Pseudomonadota bacterium, assembly GCA_023387775.1. Classification (GTDB taxonomy): domain Bacteria; phylum Pseudomonadota; class Alphaproteobacteria; order Rhizobiales; family Rhizobiaceae; genus Pseudaminobacter. Next base: position 13,334 of record JAEWHN010000197.1, read on the forward strand.
CAGGACGCCAAGCCTGACCGCAAGCCGGTGACGCTTGCGGCTGTACCGCAGGCTGCCCACTGGGTGCTGCACGGCACCCATGTGGCTCACGCGACAACCGGGACGAAGGCTCCGTCCTTTGCCTACAACATCGTGCGCACTGCACCGCGCGAGGTCTACACAGTCGGCTTCCAGCAAGGGAACCAGGTGGCGGATGCGAGCCGGTTCAGCGGCAAGGCGGTACAGTTCCTGTCGGTGGCCCGCTTCAACTGATCTGGCTGCCTCTGAGGCTCGAAACGAAGAAAGCGCCGGTTCTGCCCGGCGCTTTTTTGTTTCGTCTTGGCAGCCCGTAGGAGGACAGGCGCAGCGATCAGAAGCGCCCTGAACCTCCTCAGCGCTTGCGCAGGCCGGCTGCCTCGCGCGCCAGCGCTTCGATCGCCGCCCAGTCGCCCGACTTCACGAGATTGTCCGGCGCAACCCACGACCCGCCGACACAGGCCACGTTGGGAAGAGAGAGATAGCTTGGCGCATTGGCGGCGGTGATGCCGCCGGTCGGGCAGAAGCGGATCTCGGCCAGGGGCGAGGCCAGAGCCTTCAGGAAGGCCGCGCCGCCCGCTTGCTCGGCCGGAAAGAATTTCAGGAAATCGAGCCCGGCATCTCGCGCCATCATCATTTCGCCGGGCGTGATCGCGCCGGGCAGCAGCGGAACGGGGCTGTCGCTCGCTGCATGAAGCAGGTCGCGGGTGACCCCGGGGCTTACGATGAACTTCGAGCCCGCTTCCGCCGCCTGCTCGAACTGGCGCGGGTCGAGAATGGTGCCGGCGCCGACGATCGCCTCCTCGACCTCGCCGATAACGCGGCGGATTGCCTCCAGTGCCGTAGGCGTCCGCAGGGTGAT
>JAEWHN010000219.1 GCA_023387775.1 Pseudomonadota bacterium
GCACGGTGCTGCGCCCGCTTTCGCTCTCCGACATGCAGGATCTGTACGAACTTCGCTTCGCCATCGAAGGGCTTGCCGCCTTTCTTGCGGCCGAGCGTGGGCCGGTCGAGGAACTGCGGGGATACGCCGAGGCATTTGAGCGGATCCTCGAAAATCCGAGCGGGTACGACGTCGAAGCGGTGCACGATCAAGGCGTGGACTGTCATTATGATATCGTGCGCCTGGCCGGAAATAGCCGCATGATGGAAATGTACCGGCCGTTCCGGATCAGGTTTCGCATTCCCTTTGGGATCGTGCGCAAAAACAGCCCCGACCGCGTGATCGAGGCAGTGGGCGAACACCTCGAGATCGTTCGGGCGATCATCGCCCGCGACGCCGAACGTGCCCGCACCTTGATGGTCGGTCATCTCCGCAAGGGCATGGAATACCGGACGAATCTTCTGCTCAAGCGCAGCCGTTACGCCATGCCTGCCTAGGGCGGTCTGGCCTGAACCGGCCACCATTCCGAACAGCTACAAACGAGTTAAAGGGGGGAGTACCACTATGAATAGATTTTTTGCGGTTGCTGCGCTGGCAGCACTGGTCAGCACGAGCCTGATCCCGACCGCAAGCGCGCAGTCGACACTCGAGGCGGTCAAGTCACGCGGCAAGGTGATCTGCGGCGCCAATGGCGGCCGCCCGGGTTTCTCGGGCCTGGACTCCAAAGGTGTCTGGCAAGGGATCGACGCCGAAGTGTGCCGGGCCATTGCCGCCGCAACCTTGGGCGATGTCAGCAAGGCCGAGTTTCAGAAAGTCTCAAGCCAGACGCGCTTCACTGCGTTGCAGACGTCGGAAGTCGATGTGCTGACGGCCAATGTGACGTGGACGCTCAGCCGGGATTCCAGCCTCGGCCTCGATCTGGTGGCGCCGATTTTCTACGATGGTCAGGGCTTGATGGTGCATAAGGACCTCGGCGCCGCCAGCGTGAAGGATCTCGATGGTGCGACCGTCTGTGTCGAGCCGGGATCAACCTCCGAAAAAGTCGTCGCCGACATCTTCCGCGCTAACAACATCACCTATCAGCCGGTGGTGATCGAAGATCGCAAAGAACTCAACAACGCGTTCTTCTCCGGCCGTTGCGATGTGCACGTGCAATCGACCTCGGGCCTCAGCTCGGGCCGCGCCACCGCGGCCTCCAATCCCGACGACTACATCATCCTGCCGGAAGTCTACGGCAAGGACCCGATGGCGCCGGTCGTGCGTCAGGGCGACGCGCAGTGGCGCGATATTGTTGCGTGGTCGGTCTACGCGATGATGGCAGCCGAAGAGTTCGGCGTCACCTCCAAGAACGTCGATGAGATGAAGACATCCGACGACGCGGAAATCGCGCGTCTGCTCGGCACCGAAGGCGAACTCGGTAGCACGCTCGGCCTGAGCGATGATTGGGCCTATCAGATCGTCAAGCAGGTAGGCAACTACGGCGAAGTGTTCGAGCGCACCTTGGGCAAGGACTCGCCGTTGAAGTTGAAGCGCGGTCTGAACGCACAGTGGAAGGATGGCGGCATGATCTACGCGCCGCCGTTCAACTAGCCAGAGCCTGCACGCCCATGCAGTGGCAAATCGCTGCCACTGCACGGTGCTGCGCCGTCGTCTCCTCCATAATCCTGGTAGATCTCATGTCTGTTCAACCAGTTGCTGTACACGCTCGACGGGTGCCCCGACGACAGTCGGTCTCCTTCGGCGCGATCTGGCACAACAAGACCGCTCGCGGCTGGATCTATCAGGCGCTGGTTATCGGCGGCGTGCTGGCGCTTGGCGCTTACCTGATCGGCAATGCGCAATCCGCACTTGCCAAACAGGGCATCTCGACGGGTTACGGCTTTCTGCGCCAGGTGGCCGGATTTGATATCGGCGAGAGCATGATCGCCTTCAGCTCGAAGGACACATTCCTTAGGGCCTATGGCGTTGCCCTGCTCAATACGATGAAGATTTCGGTCGTCAGCATCGTCGTCGCCACAGTCATCGGTGTGGTTGCGGGCATCGGGCGCATGTCCCGGAACTATCTCGTCAGGAAGTTGTCGACCATCTACGTCGAGGTCTTCCGCAATACGCCGCAGTTGGTGCAACTGGTATTCTGGTACACGCTGATCACCAATCTTCCGCGCCCGCGGGACGCATGGTCGATCGGCGGCTTCGTATTTCTCAGCAATCGCGGTCTGTCCCTTCCATGGCTTGGAGATCTTCAGGGTGCCGCCGCGGTCGTCTTGGCCGTGATCGTGGCCGCCATTGCGGTTGTAATGTTGCGGCGGCGCGAACGCCGGCTTCGTCGCATGGGGGGCCTCAAGCGGACGATCTGGCCATTCCTCGCACTCATCATGGTCGGCCTCCCGCTGGTGGCGTCCTACATTGCCGGAACCGATGTTGCGCTCACCATCCCTGCTCTTAAAGGGTTCAATTTTGTCGGCGGCGCGACCGTTTCCCCCGAGTTTCTGGCGCTCCTGCTCGGGCTTTCGCTGTATATCGGCGCTTTCATCGCCGAAATTGTCCGGTCCGGCATCCAGTCCGTTGGGCAAGGGCAGATCGAGGCGGCGAAGAGCATCGGTCTGGGGTCCTACGATACCTATCGGAAGGTGATTTTCCCGCAGGCGCTACGCGTCATCGTTCCGCCGGCGGCGGTCCAATATGTGTCCATCCTCAAGAATAGCTCGCTTGGCGTCGCCGTCGGCTATCCGGAACTGTTCAGCGTCAACAACACCATCGCCACGTTGAGCGGGCACGCGGTTGAAGCCATCACGATCATGATGTCGATCTATCTCGGCATGTCTTTCCTGATTGCTGCATTGATGAACCTGTACAACCGCCTCGTGCAGATCAAGGAGCGTTGAGGCATGAGCAGAACGCCTCGCATCTCATCCGCATCTGCCAGTCGAGGTAGCCGTCGCTCGCCGCCGAAAAGGCAGGACACACTGCTTGTCTGGATCAAGGACAATTTCTTTGGGGGCATCGGCAACACTGTCCTGACCCTGTTGTCGGCCTGGTTTCTGATTGTCACCGTGCCCAACGCCGCAAGATGGGCCTTCGTCGATGCCGTCTGGTACACGCCCGATGCGGAGGTCTGCAAAGCCGCAGCCGGCGCATGCTGGGCTGTCGTGCCGGAAAAATACCGCGTCATGATGTTCGGCACGTTCCCCTACGAAGAACATTGGCGTGGAACGGCCGTGATCGCAATCATCCTTAGCTTGTCCGTAATCTCGACCATTCGCCGGCTCTGGTCCTACTGGCTTTTTGCGGTCTGGGTCGGCGCGATGATTGTCGTGTTCACGTTGCTGCTGGGCGGCGTGTTCGGTCTTCGGCCGATCCGCACCCATGAATGGGGCGGTCTGCCGCTGACACTGGTTATGTTCGTGGGCAGTGTCGTCGGCGGCATTCCCGCCAGCATCATGCTCGCGCTTGGCCGTCGGTCGGAACTCCCGGCCATCAGGGCGCTCTGCATCGGCGTGGTCGAAA
>JAEWHN010000239.1 GCA_023387775.1 Pseudomonadota bacterium
ATGGCGGACTGATAGCTTCCAGCCCCAAACACAGTTTTCGATCGTTCAGTTTCCCAAACTCTATGCTGCTTTCGCTCGCGGCTGCGGTTATCCTGACGCTGGGCGCGATCCGGCTCGCAGGCAGGCGGAGCCTATTCGAGTTACTCAAGCGGGCGTTATCGAGCTGGGGAGCAGCCGTTCGCTCAACGGCACGGGAGGGCGGCCGCACTGGGATGTTTCAAGTTTACGAGTGTTGTCTGGCCGGTAGCGTCTGCTGGAGTAACCTCAGATTGTCCCTCAGGACTTCGATCGAGAAATCGATCTTCAACACAGGCTAGGGTAAGCTGGGCGGTCTTTCTCTCACAGGGCGCTCCTCAACTCCTGGATTTGCCCCTCCGCCATATCGAGCCGATACGCCATCCGATCGGCATAGATGCGCACCAAGGTTCCAAGCCGTGCGGCCTCAATCAGTCGAAGGGGGCGCCGACGCTGGCTTTCGGCTAGAGACATTGGAGCTTCGCCCTCAAGCGGGCGGCCTCGTTTCCGTTTGGGCTTGTCCTCGGTCATGGCGATGCGCTTGGTGTTGACGCACAGGCCGTAGGGCGTGTGGCACTTGCCCGCCAGATATTCGGAGCGGAACGACGGGTGGATCTGCGCCAGCCGCGGCGTCGTTTCCTCGCTCATCGGCTTGTAGAGGCCCATCGCGCCGAGTTGGCCGGCGCGCGCATCTGGCCCGTATGGATCAGGTCCCACTGCGGACGCGCCTTTTGCGCCATGACCAGCGGCTCATGGCCGAGACCCAGCTTCCATGAGACGTCGACGCTGTTGGTCTGCACGAAGGGTGCCACGAAAGTCTGCTCGACCCAGTCCTTCCAGGAGCCGCCCGGCATCAGGATGTTGAGACCGCCGGCGGCGCGTGCCTCCGACAGGCCGAGAGAGCCGAGCGTGGCCGCACCGGCAAGGGCGCCGCCCGCCTGGAGAAGAGAACGCCGGGATAAGGAAAATTGCTGTGTCATGTCGACATTCCCCATTTCATTGATATTGATCGTTCGCATTGCACCCATGCCTACTCAGCCGCATCGAGAGCGCTGAGGTCGGGTACGGGCCATTCCTTGAGATCACGCCCCCAGAACGGGTGGCGGACGCGATGCCGATGGCGCTCGCCTCCTCGCGCAGGCGGTGCAGCATGCGCATTCGCAGTTCGGCGTTCACGGCGCCGGTCGGATAGGATATCGACAGTCCCATGCTCTCGCCGCGCCGCGGATCGGAAATGGCGCAGGCGAGCGCGGCGATACCAGGGATGATAGCGCTCTTGCTTCACGCCACACCGTGCTCGCGCACGATGTCAATGCGCGACACGATCTCGCCACGCCATGACGCCGACATGCGCGCGGGACCTCTGCACGATCTCGTCGTTCGAGAGATATGTCATCAGCACGCGGCCGACGGCGGTGGTGAAAGCCGGCATCGGCTGACCGATCTCGCGCACCAGTCGCAGCGGGTAGGAACCATGCGCGACGGAGGTGATGACGATGTCGGTCAGCACCGAGGCATGGAAGCGGTCAGTCTGCTTTCGGCCAAACGTCATTTACAGATCCGAGGGCGGCTCCTGTCGCATCCCAGCTCAGTCCAAATGGGAGCCAGGGGATCAAGACAGCGTAAGCCGGCCAAGGTTCGATTTCTATTCACTCCTCTGGGGCTGAGATCCCGGAAAATGCCACCAGCTTTCCAAAAAGAATAGCAAAAACAATGAGGGAGAACCTTGTGCATGGAGGCGCGTAGTCACCGGGTTTGGAGAAAATCGGCCCGGATAGAGTAAAACGGCGCCGGAAACGGTGATCACCAGCACAAGGCTAGGGCGAAAACCTGGAATCCTGGGCTTCTAAGCCTGCTAGTCCAGAGCGGAGACAATTTGGCGAGCGATGGTCGAGGAGCAGGGATTCGAAGTCGCGACACAGCGGCAGTGATGTCTGCTCTGATGCGCCGCTATTCGAGTCTCATGCAGCAGGCGCCAATAAACCGCGCGCTCTGTAGCCCGACCCGCAAACTGGGACCGTCGGCTGCCGGCAATGGCGACAAAAAGGACAATTGGGGAAGGCGGGTACGATGGTGGGCCTGCCGCCCACTATTAACTCATCTCATTGAGAGATATACTTTTTCGGACATCGCTGGCGGAGGGGAGGGGACTGGGGTCGAACCTTCTCTACCTATAACCGATTGTTTTATGTTGATCTTGGCTCCACGATGAGCCTCTTGCGACCCTCGTATCACGAGCGGCTCGACCGGGTACTTGTGCAGCGTCTTACGGGGTCGCGCAGTTTGGCGACGATGAGGCTCCCAGCGGCATTAGGGAACCAAACAGCGCTCCACGCGACATCGCGTGCTCGGAAGTGCTTGGCATGGGCACGCTCTGCGGCACTTCGGCTGTCGCCGCGGTCATGCACGTTCCCGACATCGTCATCGGAGATCGTCGCGCCCAACCACCACCAGCAAGATCTCCTTTTCAGATCATCTCAACCAAACGTGGCCTGTAGGGCGTGCCGTAGGAACATTCGAGTTCGCTGCGATCCCACCTGCCGAGATCGGCGGCCGCGTCATAGGTGCTCTGCAGGAATGCCATGAGCGTGGCCTCCGGGTCCTGTGCCTTGCGCACGACTTCGTATGGCAGAAGGAACTCACCCAGTTCCTCGGAAAAGAACGCCTCCGCCGGCTGGATGGGTGCGGAGGCATAGCCTTGCGGCGCAGGATAGGCGTAGGAATAGAAAGCCGCGTAGTCGATCGGTCCGCCGCCGGGCCAGAACCCGGCGCTGCTCACCTCATGCGAATAGGCTTCGCGAGCTACCGCGTCGGACAGGCGCGGCACGCCGCCTGGATGGAGCGGCGCCCGCCTGCCGGAAAAACGTGTCACCGCCAGATCGAAGCTGCCCCAGAAAAAGTGCACCGGGCTGACCTTGCCGAGAAAGCCGCTCCGGAACCTCGTAAGGACCTCATGTGTGGCGATCAGGATGCGCCAAAAGCGATTGGCAAGGTCGCGGTCGTAGGCGGCGTGCACGCTGTCACGGTCGAACGGAATGCCATCAGCGATCTCGCACGGCAACGTGGTGATCGGTGTCTCGAGCCCGAGCTCGGCCAGCGCGGCCATTACCTCACTGTAGAATTCCGCGACCGGCTTTGGCGCAAGCATGATCTGGCGGACGTGGCCGTCGCTCGTCATCACCCACAGCAGATGGTCGACGAAGTCGAAATCCATCTGGAACGCCCGGCCGTCCGCTGGCATGGGCGACGTGGTCAGCCCGCGCGCGGTCAAATAGAGCGTCACGTGCCAGGAATGGTTGAGCCATGGCTCGCGCATGAGGCGGATCTTGCCGACGATCTGCGTCCACAGATGCAGCGTCTCACAGGTGGGCTTCCATGCGGCATAGGGCAGGTCCGGCCAACGTTCAGCATCAAGTGCAGACGGCATGGCTTCCTCCCTTCCTTGCGGGCTCCGGATGCCGGCGGCTTCGACCGGGAAGCCACTATACAGAAATCAACCAACGATTGGCCAGCGGACTCGCCGGGGCGAGCGGACTCTGCGCCGACCGTCTCTGGGTTATAACGCAGCCTTGCGGGCGCGCCGAGCTCACGCTCGACAAGATCGGCCGGCTTCGGCTTGCCCGCGTCCGAAATTTTGCAAGCGCCGCACCAGCGCCCACCCTGTCCCGCAACGAAGCCCAATATTGAACTTCAGGCCTTCCGGCATAAGTCTATTGGGTCGTTTCGTGACGCAGAAGCTCCCGACCCGGGACCGGCGCACTTGGGCAAGTTGCGCCCGGCATCTCTGAAACGTCAGGTCTCGCAAAGAGAGCCTTTGGGCCTCGCCCATGCCGCAGCGGATGGGCTTGCGCTGTAGCTGATCGGTTTCCTGCAGGGAAACGGAGATCAAGATGGGCATCGTTCGGTTTGCACTGCGTTTCCCCTACACATTCTACGTCCTCGCCCTCCTGATCATCTTCCTTGGCGTCTCGGCCATCATGGTCATGCCAATGGACATCTTTCCCCAGATCAACATTCCGGTGGTGTCGGTGATCTGGCAGTACACGGGGCTGAGTACGCCCGAAATGGAGCAGCGCGTCACGACCTACAGCCAGTACGCGATCAGCTCCAATGTGAACGGCATCAAGAACATGGAGGCGCAGACACTCAACGGCATCTCGGTCCAGAAGATCTATTTCCAGCCGGACGTGAACCTCGACCTCGCTATCTCCCAGATCGTGGCCGGGACGAATTCGATACGGGCCCTGATGCCCGCCGGCATCCAGCCGCCGGTCGTGGTCCAGTACAACGCCTCGAGCGTTCCGGTTCTGCAGCTCAGCCTGAGCTCCGACCGTCTCAACGAGCAGCAGCTCTACGACTATGGCATCTACAATTTGCGCCAGCAGCTTGCGCCGGTCCCGGGCGTCACCTTCCCGACGCCCGACGGCGGCAAGTATCGGCAGATCATGGTCGACATCGACCCGATGAAGCTCCAGGCCCGTGGCCTTACCCCGGCGGATGTGGTCAACGCGGTCAATGCGCAGAACCTGACCTTGCCGTCCGGCCTCGCCAAGATCGGCAACACGCAATACACAGTGCGCACCGATGCGATGCCTGCAACCATTGCCGATCTCAACACCATCCCGATCAAGTATACGAACGGCCAGACCGTATTCCTCAAGGATGTCGGGCAGGTGCATGATGGCTGGGCGGTACAGCAGAACATCGTGCGCGACAACGGCCGCCGCTCGGTCCTGCTGAGCGTCATCAAGAACGGCAATGCCTCGACCGTCGCCGTGGTCAAGGGTGTCCGCAACGCCTTGCAGATCGCGCGCGCCGCCGCCCCGCCCGGTTTGAGCATCAACGAGCTGTTCGACCAGTCCAAGCTCGTCACCACCTCGATCCAGGGCGTGGTGCGCGAGGGGGCGATTGCTGCGGGGCTCACCGGGCTGATGATCCTGCTGTTCCTCGGCTCCTTCCGGTCGACGCTGATCGTCCTGATTTCGATACCTCTTTCGATCCTCACCTCGATCGTCGTCCTGTACTTCATGGGCCACACGCTCAACACCATGACCCTGGGCGGAATGGCGCTTGCGGTCGGCATACTGGTCGACGATTCCACGGTGACGATTGAGAACACGTTCCGGCTGCGCAGCGAAGGCATGAGCCTTGCTTCGGCAACGCTGCACGGATCGGCCGGCATTGCGGTTCCGACCCTGGTATCGACGCTGGCGATCAGTTGCGTGTTCACGTC
>JAEWHN010000255.1 GCA_023387775.1 Pseudomonadota bacterium
TCGCGAAACAGCGGATGATCGTCGATGATAAGGAACCGGGCCTTCTCGTTGGCAGCGCTCATGGCCAACACTCCTTGATGCGATTGCGGGAATCAAGGCGCGCGTGCCAGTTTCGCCTGCCGGAGGCTGTTCTCAGTTCCTCGATTCACAGCCTATTAGTATCCGAGGGTTCATGGAACGATTATTGCCAATTAGTACACCGGCGGCCGCTGCTGCCTAGCCGCCACTCGTGGATGCAGCCGCCTTATTGCGCCGCTCATACAGCATGACCAGGGTTTCCGCGGTCAGCGCCGGGCGCTCCTCACCCTCGATCTCGACCACATTGCTGGCCTTCATGAGATATTGGCCGGGTCCGTGGTCCTCGATGGACACCAGCGTCGAGCGCAAGCGGATGCGCGCGCCGACCCGAACCGGTGCGATGAAACGCACGCTGTCCAGACCATAATTGAACGCAGCCTGGGTGTTTTCGGGAACCGCCCCGATCTCCTGCCCGAGCGCCGCTATTATCGACAGGGTCAGATATCCGTGCGCGATGGTGCAGCGAAAGGGGCTGCGCCGCCGTGCGCGCTCCGGGTCGACGTGAATCCACTGATGATCGCCGGTACATTCGGCAAATTGGTCTATGCGGGTCTGATCGACCGTAACCCATCCCGACACGCCCAGTTCCTGGCCTGCCATCTGCTTGAGCTCCGCAAACGTCGGGGCGGGCTTTGACATGAACCTCTCCGCAAATGCACACCGCGCATCCTGTTCCCCCGGCGGTGTTCGTTCCGACTGTCACGAACAATGCGGCTTTGTCAATTTGGATCGCGGCTGGGACATGACTTGGATCGACATTGGAATACTTGCCCCCTCAATGCAGTGGCATGACCAGCACAAGTCACCCTGCAAGAAAAAGCAGTTCGGCAACATGGAGCGCCAGCCCCGCCATGCCGCCGATCAGCATGCCGTTGAACCGGATATATTGCAGGTCGCGACCGATATTCATTTCCATCAGGCGGGTCAGCTGAGCGAGGTCCCAGCGCTTGACCTGGTCGGCGATGAAGCCGGAGACGCTGCTCTTCTGGCTTTCTACGAAAGCGGCGAGAGCCACCACAAAGCCCTCGTTCATGTCGGCGCGGATCGCCTCGTCTCTCGCGAGATTGCGGCCGACCTCCACGAACATGCCGGCAAGGTGCGCACGGATCTTCGAGTCGGGCGCGGCTGCGTCCTGCTCGATCAGGCTGCGCAGGCTTTCCCAGATGTCGCCCGCAATTGCCCTGAGCTCCGGTCGCGCCAGAAAATCGCGTTTCATCGCCTCGGCGCGGCGGGCATATGCCTTGGAGGTGCGCAGATCATCGATGAATTTGTGAACGAAGCGGTCGAACTCGTGCCGCATGGGGTGGTCCGGGTCATTGCGCACCTCCTCCAGCAGCGAACCTGCGGAAGCGACGATCTTCTTGAGCAGGTAAGCATCGGCGCGGAACAGGTTGAACAGCGACGGCAGTTCCTTGCGGATCTTCTCTCGCATGGCCGCTAACGCTTCCTCATCCGACAGGAAGCGGCCGATGATCTTGGTGAACTGGTCCAAAAACTTCTGGTGGCGGCGGTCCTCGCTGAAGGCCGAGAGCAGTTCAGAGGCCAGCGGCGCCACTTTGACCCTGTCGAGCTGCTCGACCATCCGGTCGGCGACGAAGCTGCGCAGCCCCGACCGGTCGATTGCCGCAAGGGTTTGCGGCACTAGCCGCGCAACGAAGCGCGACAATGCCTCGGCGCGCTGTGCGTCGGACAGCCAGTCGGCGACGAGCGCGGCAAAATCGACCTCGTTCAATTTCTCGCGTACCGGCCCGGGCGCCAGGAAATTGACCTCGATGAAGCGGCCGAGATTTTCGGCGATGCGGTTCTGATTGGCGGGAATGATGGCGGTGTGGGGAATGGGAAGGCCGAGCGGGCGCTTGAACAGCGCCACCACGGCATACCAGTCGGCCAGGCCGCCGATGGTGGCGGCTTCGGCGAAGGCGGCCACGAAACCGAGCCACGGGTAGCGCGGCTGGAAAATCTTGGCGGTAGCGAACACGGCGACGCAGAGGCAAAGCGCGCCGGTGGCGATTGCCCTGGTGCGACGGAGGGCTGCAAGCTTGGCCGCATCGTCGCGGAAACCGGTGGCGGTCTTCGTCTCGTTCGGTGGCATGGCAATTCCGGTGGCGAACGATGCGAGACTACCCATCAGCATCGAGCGGCGCCACCCGCCAAACGATAATGAACGCCTACCGCCTCGCCTGCGCCGGTTGCGCAGCACGCATGGATACCACCGCGGGCGGCATGGCTCCGCCGCGCCCGGCCTTAGCTTTTCCGAAAGGGTCGGGAGTCTCCGGGAAGACCGGCGCCGGCGGATCGAGTTCTATGACACCGACGGTCTCGCCCGCGTCGAACGACAGGGACGCATTGAACTTGCGCGCCAGCGCTTTCATCGCCTCGTTCTGCGGGTGAGTGGTGACCAGCAGCCGGGTGTAACCCAGCCAGCGCGCATTGGCGATCAGCCGCTCAAACAGGCCGCCCCCGATGCCACGGTGCTGAAGCCGCTGCTCGACGCTGAAGGCGATCTCGCCGGTAGGCTCGGCAATCTCGGGCCGTTCGTGTAGTTCGGCGGCGCCGAGCACGCGGTCGCCCTCGACATAGCCGATGACAGTGGTGCCCTTGGCAAAGCAGCGGTCGGCATAGGCGCGGACGAAATTGTCATCGGCAAAGCCGTTGAAGCGGTCGCGCCGGCTTTCGGCGTCGAGCCTCAGCAGATGATCACGAAAGCGCCGGAGGTCCGAAGGCCTGAGCTGGCGAATGATGCCCGTGAGCGGGGCAGCGTTGGATGCAGACTTCTGCATGTCGTACTCCTCGAGGGCTCCTCCCGCGAGTCTACGACTCTTGACGCCGCGAATATTGTGCACTGCAGCACGAATTGCAAGCCCCCGATTACGTAAAGGTCAAAGCGCCGCGCCTGCCCGCCACCGACCACGACCCGATAACTTGACAACGCGCAGAAAGTATCGTCGTTACCGATCTGGAATTATTCCAAGGCCCACGCCATATTCGGTTTAGCGAAGCGGCCCGAGGATATATTGCCTGTTCTGCCTGGGCCAATCGCGGCCGCATGTTGCCCCCATGCCCGGCCAGCATCAGCGAAGGAACGATCATGCGGCTTACGCGCCAGACCAATTATGCAATACGGATCCTGATGTATTGCGCCGCCAATAAGGACCGGCTCAGCAGGATTCCCGAAATCGCCCAAGCATATTCGGTCTCGGAACTGTTCCTGTTCAAGATCCTCCAGCCGCTGGTCCAGCACGGGCTGGTGGAAACGGTGCGCGGACGCCATGGCGGTGTGCGACTTGGCCGTGAGGCCGATAAGATCACCCTGTTCGATGTCGTGCGGGTGACGGAAGAAAGTTTCGCCATGGCCGAGTGTTTTGAGAGCGACGCCGCAGAATGTCCGCTTGTGGACAGCTGCGGCCTGAACTCGGCGCTGCGCGAAGCTCTGAATGCCTTCTTCGACGTTCTTTCGCGTCACACTATCGACGACCTGGTCAAGGCGCGGCCGAATGTGCGCGCCCTGCTGGGGATCGACCAGCTCGAGGACCGCCGGGCGCCGGCGGCGTAACGGACACCGCCTTCCAGAAAGCGCAAAGGCCGCGGCTCCTTCGAGCGCGGCCTTTTTCGTTTGGCAACGCTGGCGACCTAAACTGCCGCAGATTGCGGAAGAACAAAGGGTGTGTCGCCCGCGGGCAGCGCACCCACCTTCAGGCGGCACTCGAACACTTCCGAAATCAGATCGTCGCTGAGCACCTCATTGGGCGTGCCGGCCGCAGCTAGCCGCCCCCGATGCATGACGAAGATGCGGTCGGCATACATCGCAGTCAGGTTGAGATCATGCAGGATCGCGACCACGCCGCCGCCGCGCCGGACAAAATCGCGGGCGATCTCCATGATGATCAGCTGGTGCTTGATGTCGAGGCTGGACACCGGCTCGTCGAGGAACAGATAGCGCGGCTTGCCTTCCAGCACCGGCGCCCAGACCTGGCACAGCACGCGGGCAAGCTGCACGCGCTGCTGCTCGCCGCCGGAAAGCTCCTGATAGAAGCGGCTCGCAAAACCGTCGAGATCGACACGCGCGAGCGCCATCTCCGGCAGGTTGCGCTCCTCCCCGGCCGACGTGCCGGAGCGGCCGCTCATCAGGCCAAGGCTGACCACTTCATGCACCGTGAATGGAAACGACAGCGCCGTCGCCTGCGGCAGCACGGCGCGCATCGAGGCCACCTGCCACGGCTTCAGGCCCGCCATGTCGCGGTTGTTGATCATGACGCGGCCCGCATACGGAAGATCGCCGGACAGCGCCTTGAGGAAAGTGGTTTTGCCGGAGCCGTTGGGGCCGACAATCGCAGCCATCTCGCCCGGGCGCACCTCGAAATCGACATCGGAGATGATGCGCCTGGAGCCGATGGAGACGGAAATTTTCTGGGCTTCAATCATGGTTGCACTCAGAGGTCCAGAAGACCGCGCTTGCGCAGCAGGATCCACAGGAAGAACGGTCCGCCCACCGCCGCGGTGATGATGCCGATGGGCAGTTCGGCCGGCGCGACGATGGTGCGGCTGACTGCATCCGCGAGCAGCAGCATGGAGGCGCCGAGCAGGGCCGATGCCGGCAGCAAATAGCGGTTGTCCGGGCCGATGAGCAGGCGCAGCAGATGCGGCACCACGATGCCGACGAAGCCGATGCCGCCGCTGACCGCAACCGAGGCGCCGGTGGCGGCCGCGACCGAAACGATGGCGACATTCTTGAAGCGCTGCACGGGAATGCCGAGGTGGTGCGCCGCCGCCTCCCCCAGCGCCAGCGCGTTCAGACCTCGCGCCATGAAAGGCGAGGCAATCAGTGCCAGCGCGATGATCGGCCCGGCGGCCGCGATCTTGGTCCATGTGGCCCCGGCGAGCGAACCGAGCCCCCAGAACGTCAGGTCGCGCAACTGCCGGTCATCGGCGAGATAGACGAGGATGCCGGAAAAGGCGCCGGCCATGGCGGCGAGCGCAATGCCGGCCAGAAGCATGGTGGCGATTGAGGTCTGGCCCCGCCGCGTGGCGACGCGATAGAGGGTCAGGGTCGTGGCGAGACCGCCGGCGAAAGCGGCGAGCGGCAGCGTGTAGATGCCGAAGATCGCCAGCAGCGGGCCGAGCACGGTGCTGCCAAGCACGATCACGACGATTGCGCCGAGGCCTGCCCCTGCGGACACGCCGACCAGGCCGGGATCGGCCAGCGGATTGCGGAAAAGCCCCTGCATGACCGCTCCCGACACGGCGAGTGCGGCGCCAATCAGCACGCCGAGCACGACACGCGGCAGGCGGATGTCATAGACGATGATGCGGTCGCGCTCGGAGAGTGCCGAGCCATCCGACATCGACGGAAACAGCCAGTCGCGCACCAGGACCAGCGCCGATGCATCTGAGGCGCCGGAAGCCAGGCTCAGCATCACGGTCACCCCGAGCAGAACCACCAGCAGGACTATCGCGAATTTCGCGCGCGCCGAACGGTCACCCGCCGACGCGCGCCTTTCCATGTTGCCGACGCTGCCGGCCACGCTTTCAACCACTGTGTGCTCAGCCCTTGATCTGTTCGCCATAGAGCGCGGTCGCAAGATCACGGATGGCGCCTGCAGTGCGCGGTCCAAAACCCAGCAGATAGCTGCCATCCATGCGGATCAGCGTCTTGGTCTGGCCCGCGGGCGTAGCGGCAAGAGCCGGGTTGGCGAAGACATCGGCATCCGCGGTTGCGGGCGCACCGGGCCTCTCCATCATCAGGATCACGTCCGGGCTGGCGGTCAGCGCCGCCTCGTCGGTCAGCTGCTTGTAGCCATGCACGCCTTCCATCGCGTTCACGCCGCCGGCCAGCTTGATAATGCCATTGGCGGCCGTATGGTCGCCGGCAGCGAGGATCTTGCCGCCTTCGATGCTGAGGACGAACAGCACGCGCTTGCGCGTCGCCACCTTGGCGGTCAGTTTCTCAGCTGCCTTCAGATCGGCGTCGATCGACCTGGCCAGCGTCGCGGCCTTGTCGTCCACGCCAAGCGCATGGCCGACGATGCGGACCTTTTCGAGAATGCCCTGGTGGTCGTAGGTCTCGGGCACCTCGATGAAGGTCACGCTCGCCTTCTTGAGCACGTCGACGGCCTCCTTCGGGCCGCTGCCTGCTAGCGCCAGGATGCCGGACGGATTGACCGACAGCACGCCCTCGGGCGACAGCGCGCGCATATAGCCTATGTCCGGCAGCTTCAGCGCGCTTTCCGGATAGGTGCTGGTCGAGTCACGAGCCACCAGTCTGCCCTCCTCGCCCAGCGCGTAGACGATCTCGGTAATCGAGCCGCCAACGGCCGCGATGCGGGTGGCATCTGGAAACACGGGCGCGCCCTCTTCGGCCTGCGCCGCGCCGAGCGACCCAAGAGCAAGCGCAACGCCAATCGCGGCAAGCCGGATGGAACGGCTGAATATCGACATGCTCTTCATCCTTACGCGGCAGCCGCCGTTGCGCGCGGCAGGTTTTGGGCGATTTCCCGCCACTCGACGCGCTCGTCATGGCCTTCCTTGCGCTTGCCGAAGAACTGGATGACCAGGTCGCCCTTGGCGTCATAGGCCTCCAACGAGGTGACATGGCCGTCCGAAGTCGGCTTGCGCACCACCCACAGTTCCTGCACGTGATCGGTCCGGAAATGCAGGTGGAAGGTCTCGTCGAAAATATTGATCCACGGCCCCATCGGCTTGACGTTCTGGATCGGTCCCGAATGGATCTGAATGCAGCCGTCATTGCCGACGAAGCACATGATCGCCACCTGCGTTTCGACCGACTTGTGCAGCATGGTCGTCAGCGCATCGTTCTCGACCCGCCAGGCATAATCCTCGCCGACCATTTGCAGCGCCTGCTGGCGACCGAGCTTCAAGGTGCGCAGCATGCCGAAGAACTGGTGCGTGTCGGTAAGCTTGCTCCAGCGGTCGCGCAGCTCTTCCACCGTGGTGGTCGTTTCCTCGGCGGGCGCCTCGACAACATCGGTGGCATCGATGCCGAGGACTGCACTCTGGTCCTCCGAACGGAGCTTTTCGACCAGCTGCTGATATGCCTCGACATTGGAGGACGGACGCAGATGCACCTTGTGCACGGCAGCACCCGCCTTGTCGAAGAACTGCAGGCTGCGGCGCACATCGTCGCCATCGCGCTTTTCGACCGCGAAGCCGAAGGTCCAGCGATTCGGAAAGATTCGCAGGTCGATGTTCTCGCCCAGCGCCATCGCCGTCTGGTCGCCGGTGACGACCTTGTCGTAGACGCCGATCTTCTCTTGCACGGCGCTTTCGTTGCGCGTCAGCGCCATCACTTCGCCGACGGCCTCCAGGCCGGTCAGCAGGTCGCTTACGCGCGGCTCCAGGCGCACGACACCCTCGCCGATATACGCGGCCACCAGTTCGGCCTCGGACACGCCGAGCTGGCTGGCGAGATCGCGCTCGCGCATCTTCGGATTGTAGGCTCTCGCCAGACGGATTTCGTGCGGCGCGGGCTTTACGCGAGCATCCATGTTTCAGACCCCTGATACGAAATTACTTGTTGAGAATGAGCTTGCCCTGACGGGTAATTTTCAGCCGGTACAGCGCGCCGCGATGATCGATGCCGATCTCGTGCTCGCCGGCAAACAGCGCGGCGCTCGACACGGTACGCATGGAAAGATGCGGCGATTCTGACCGCCGAGCCGTTTCCGCGACAGTCTTTTCCGAGCGATGGTGGAAAGCATCCTGATTGTGGCTGCTCATTTTAGTCGGCCCCTCTGGTCTGCCGTCTGTCTGCGCCGATTTCGTTGTCCACGGAGCTGTGGCTGGACCGACGAGATCATTCTTGACTCGAACAATCATGTTATCTACTCAACTGCATTACCGGAGTAATCGAGTCAAGTTTTAAATCACTCCGGCGCAAACGAAAATGCCAGCCAGCCTCCAGGCCAGCCCGCATCAGAAGACACTGGAGAATTGTGGGTATGGGGCTTGTGGCTCGGGATATTTTGGTTCTGTCGGGGCTCGACGGAGAAGTGAGATTCAGGCCGGGCATCGCGCGCTCGGCGGCGCTGATGGCGGGTGTGGCGGCGATCGCGCTGGGTGTGGTTTCGGCCTCCGCTCAGGAGGCAGATGGCACGGCTGCGCCGCAGGAGACGGCCGAACAAAAAAAGGGCGGAGACGGCGCCACGCTGCTCGACAAGATCACGGTTGTCAGCCGCACCGACGAAAGCGCGATCGACACCATGGCCTCCGTCAGCCATGTCGGCCAGGAGCAGCTGGAGCGGCGGATGGCAACGTCACAGCAGGGCGTCCTGTTCGGCCTGCCCAACGTGGCCGTCCAGACGGACGCCAGCCGCACGGCTTCCAGCGTCAACATTCGCGGCCTGCAGGATTTCGGCCGTGTTCAGGTGATCATCGACGGCGCTCGGCAGGATTTTCAGCGCTCAGGCCATGGCACGCAGTCGAAGTTCTGGCTTGATCCGGAACTGATCAAGCAGGTCGACGTCATCCGCGGCCCGGTGGCCAACACCTATGGCTCCGGCGCGATCGGCGGCGTGGTTTTTTATGAGACCAAGGATGCCGAGGATTTCCTCCGTCCGGGCGAAAGCTGGGCTGCCTCGGCCACCGGCATGTACGAGACGAACGGTCATGGCTGGACCACCAGCGCCACCGGCGCCTATCGCTTCAATGACGTCGCCGACGTTCTCGGCAATATCGTCTATCGCGACTACGGCAACTACAAGGACGGCGGCGGCGACACCGTTCCCGGCACCCGCTTCGACGTGCTGAGCGGAATGCTCAAGAGCACCATCCGCCCGACGGAGAACAGCGAACTGAAGCTTGGCTGGCTCGGCGCCAATGACAGTTGGGAGGAGGTCAGCGGCGGCTCGCCGGTCTCCGATCTCGATCTGAAGCAGAACACCTTCACCGGCCGCTACAACATCACGGACGAGGACCAGAGCTGGCTCGACCTCCACATCAACGCCTCCTACAACAAGGCTAGGCTGGACCGGACCTATATCAAGGCGCTCAGCAGCGACCAGTTCGACCCCGTGACAGGCTTGCCGACCATCGTTCCGGCGGGTTCGCAAACGAACTACGATCTCGGCACCTGGAGCCTCGACATCTGGAACACGTCCCGGTTCGAAACGGGCGCGCTCCAGCACGAGGTGACCTATGGCGGCGACGTGGTAAGCGACGACGTGGTCACACGGGACCCCAGCGGCAGCATGGACACCTACACGCCCTCGGGCAAGCGGCGCGTCAGCGGCGCCTATGTTCAGGACAAGATCAGCTGGGAATGGCTCGAGGTGCTCGCCGGGCTGCGCTATGACAGCTACAGCCTCGACAGCGATATTGCGAACAATTCCGGCAATCGCCTTTCGCCGCGCATCACCGTGGGCGTTTCGCCATTCCAGACGGCGGCGCTCGAGGGCCTGCAACTGTACGGCACCTACGCCGAAGGCTACCGCTCGCCATCCATCACCGAAACGCTGATGAACGGCATGCACCCCACCGGGGCGACATTCCCGTTCCTGCCCAACCCCTACCTCACGCCGGAGACGGGCAAGACCTGGGAAGTCGGCGCCAACTATCGCGCGGACGGCGTGATCCAGCCCGACGACGCGCTCCGCATCAAGGCGGCCTATTTCAACAACGATATCGCCGACTACATCGGCAGCACCACGATCTCGGCGTTTGCCGATACGACCGGGCTCTGCCCCGTTCGGTGGGACCTGCTGATGAACCCGAACGTGACCTACGCGCCGATCTGCTCGCAGTATCAGAATTACGCCAATGCGAAGATCAGGGGTTTCGAGCTGGAAGGGGTCTACGACGCGGCATGGGGCTTCGTCGGGCTGTCGGCATCGACCATCAATGGCTACACCGTGTCCTATGCCGGCATTCGCGAGGACCTGTCCACTATCCCCTCCTCGCAGCTCACCGGACAGGTCGGCTTCCGCTTCCTGGAAGACAGGCTCCTGATCGGCGGCGAGGTGCAGTACAACGGCGCGCCAAAGGGCAACAAGGTGGCCGAGGACTACACGCTGGTCAACGCTTTCGCCACCTACAAGGCGACGGACAACCTGAACGTGAACTTCCGCGTCGACAACATTTTCGACGTGAAATATGTCAACCCGCTCAACACCAGCACCACCACCGTGCTCTATGAGCCCGGTGTGACGCTCAAGCTGGCAGCGACCATGCGATTCGGAGGCTGAACGATGCTCAGGGCGGCGACGATACTCGGCAGCGTGCTGATGTTGCCGCCCGCAACGGGAGCGCAGGCGGCATGCCTGCGCGACCTTAAGACCACTACAAGAACCGGCATTGTTTTCGGCATGTAGGGGCATGAGGTTGGAATTGGGACTGGAGCCTGCATTCGCGCGAGACATGACGACCTGGCCTCCGGCCGGGTTTCAGGCGCTGCCTCACGGCTCGGGCGAGTCCGGCTTCATTCTCCCCTTGGGTGCGCTGAGGCCGGGCAGCGGCGAAATTCCGGAAAAGCGATACGAGTTGACCGCGGACTCTGCGCTCGACAGCGGTCCCGCGGAGCCGCTCGACATTGCCCGCACGGGACCAAAAGCGCGGCGAAGCAGATGGTCCGGCGCGACGATCGCAGCGTCGGTCGTTTTCCACGCAGCAGTGGCGCTGTGTTTCGTGGCCCTCAAAGACGATGGCGTACTGATCGCCGGCGCTGATGATGCCGGAATTGCCATGTTCGGCAACGCCGCCGAAAACCTGCAGGCGGCGGGCGATAACGCCGACGATGGCATGCCCGTGACCAATGTCACGCTGGTGACGATGCCCGACCCCATCCCGGTGCAAAACGTGGACGCGCAGGCTGTGTCCGAGGCTCCTTCCACCCGGCCGGCTGACGCGCAGGCAGTGGAGACAGCAGTCAACGAGATGCCGGCGCCAATCGAAGAGGCGACGGAGCAGCCGAAACCACAAGCGGCCGAGCCCGATATTTCCAAAGCCGCAGCAGAAGAAGCACTGCCTGCAGAGCCTGCGCCGCCGATCCTCGCTGCGGAGACCGCCGAGCCGATGGAAGAGGCGGCGGCTCCATCTGCCGTCGCCCCGCTCGAACCCGCCGAAAAGCCAGAAGAGGTTACCCGCTTGCCGGAGCCCAGGCCTGAGCCGCCGGCAAGACCGGCCGAGGCGGAGAGGACCGAGCCGCAAAAGGCGGCCGCGGCTGGTTCCCAAAAGCGCGCCGAAAAGCCCGTGGAAAAACCGGCGCCGGCGAAGTCGCAACGGAGTTCGGGCTCCCGCGGCAACGCCGCCCTTGATGCGCGGCGAGGCAAGGCGGACGGCCAGCAGAACGGCCGCAACGGAATCGCCAGCAAGGGCGGCACTACCGGCGTCGGCAACGCCGCCGTGTCGAATTACCCGGGCAAGATCGTTGCCAAGCTGCGTCGAGCGCTTCGCTATCCCGCCCAGGCGCGGCGACAGGGCGTCCACGGCGAAACCCGGGTCAGCTTCGTAGTGGCCGCCGACGGCAGTGTCAGTTCGATCCGCATGGTCGGCAGTTCCGGTTCGGCCGCGCTTGACGAAGCCGCCTTGGATGCAGTGCGACGCGCTGCCCCCTTCCCGCCCATTCCGGAGGCCGCCGGGCGATCGAGCTGGAACTTCACCGTACCGCTCGCCTTCAACCGCACCAGGTGAGCCAACTTCCACGACCTGAACTCAGGCCAGTTTGAAAGGATAGATGCATGTACATCGCCATGAACCGCTTCAAGGTGCAGAAGGGCTCAGAGGAGGCCTTTGAAGACCTCTGGAGGAACCGCGACTCGAAGCTTTCGGAGATGAAAGGCTTTCGCGAATTCCAGCTCCTGCGCGGGCCCGTCAACGAGGCGGAAGGCTACACCCTGTTCGCCTCGCATGCGGTCTGGGACAGCCAGGATGACTTCGTTGCCTGGACCAAGTCGGAGAATTTTCGCTCCGCCCATAGGAATGCCGGGTCGAACAAGGCGCTCTACGTCGGAAACCCTCAGTTCGAGGGCTTTACCGTCGTTGAAGGCGCATAGATTCAAACCGCGCGACAGGCCGAGCCGTCATTTGGCTTCGGCCTCACGAGCAGAAGCCCCTAGCCTCGCCGGGCAACAAATATCCCGGCGAGCACGACGACACCTCCAAGCGCCTGGGCGGCGCCCAGCGGCTCTGCCAGGATTGCCCAGGCAAGGATGGCCGCCACGACCGGCTGCACCAGCAGTGTCAGCGAGGAAAAGGCGGGCGGCAGCCACGCCAGCGCGTAGATTATCAGTCCCTGCCCGCTGGCATGGGTGATCCAGGCCAGGCCGAGCAGCATCGCAAAGCCGAACAGCGTGACGGGGAAGAAGCCCGTCTCGAAGATGAGCGCTGCCGGCAGCATGCACAGGCCCGCCGAAAAGGTGGTCCACAGCATTGTGGTCAGCGTGGAAAACTTGCTGCGCAGGCGCCCCAGCGAGATCAGGTAGCCTGCATAAAACACCGACGCTACTACGGCCATCGCATCGCCGGCCAGCTTGCCGCCGCCCACGGCGCCCAGCCCGCCCTGCAGGATCGTGACCCCGATCAGCGACAAAGTGAGCCCCGCCAGGAAGACCCGCGTGATCCGGGTTCTAAAAATCAGCCAACTGGCCAATGTGACGAAGATGGGCGCCATGTTGGCCAGCAGCGTTGCGTTGGCCACGGAGGTCATGTGCAACGCAATGTGCCAGGCCGCCAGGTCGCCGGCCAGCATCACGCCCGGCACCATCAAGGCGAGACCTTCAGCAAGGCTCCTCGGCTTCGCTTCACCTTCGGAGCGGCCGGATGTGGCCGCCGACCAGGCCATCAGCGGCAAGAGGGCCAGCGCGACGCGCCAGAAGGCGGTCGACAACGGGCCAAGCTCGGACAGACGCACGAAGATGGGCGAGCAACCGATGGTGATGCCGCCGACGATAAGGGCAGTCAGCGCGAAGCTCTGCGACTTGGTCGTCGCGCTGCCCATACTCAAGGTACTTTTCATGACAACTCTCAGGGCCCGACGGGTGGGCGGGCCTTTCATAATGCCGCCTGGCCGAGGCGTCACGGCCAGAAGCGGGCAAAGCGGGGGGCCAGTTCCTCGGCCCTTATCAAACGAAAGAAGACGCCGCTTGTGCGGCGTCTTCAAAAACGAACCCCTCTCCTCGCGGAGCGGGCGCGAAAGATCGGCGGCTCAGTAGTCGATCACGTCTTCCAGCGCGTAGTGCTTGACCGTCTTGCGGTTGGCGATCAGCTCGTCCACCGTCGGGCTGCCGGTCATGGCGCGCGAAATCGCCAGCTTGGTCGCCTCGTAGTTGGTGCGATAGAGATCCTTCTTGTCGAGGTTTTCGTCCTCGGCGCAGCGCGGGTCGAGCCAGATCATGATGATCATGCACAACTCGTCGGCCTGGTCCTTGGGCAGGATGCCCTCGGCAAGGCAGTCGACGATGGCGTCGCCGGTGGCAGCCTGCACGACGCCGCCGAGCAACTCGGCATAGGCCATGTTCTTGATCGTGACCTTGGTGGTCATCATCGTGGCCGGGCGCACGAGCTGGTTCAGGTCGCGCACCACGAACATGCGCGTGTGACCCTTCACCTGCCCCATCATCGACGCGAAGGCCTGCCCGACGGGACCGCGGACGGAGCCGATCAGAACCTCAGGCATGGCATCGGTGGCCTGCCCTTCCGCGGCCAGAACCGTTGCCTCGCCCGTGCGAAACCAGATATCAGTCATGCTTAATCCTTTCCTCACTTCCGGCCGGAACTTAACGGGGCCGCTGTGCATGGTCCAGCTGTCAAAACGACCCGCCGTGCCGGTTACGGGCAGGGATTGCCGACGCGCTGGTGAATATCGTCCACGGCCATCTGCATTTCCTCGGTCCAGGTCACCCCGGCCGAATCAAGCGCCATCTCCAGCTGGGCGAGCGACGTCGCGCCGATGATGTTCGAAGTGACGAACCAGCGGCTGCTGACATAGGCGTTGGCAAAGAGCGCAGGCTCCATGCCAAAGCTGCGCGCAAGCTCGTTATAGGCAAGAAGCGCTTCGGCCGCGTGAGGCGTCTCGTAGCGCTGGCCGCGGTTGAAAAGGGTGCTGCGGGCGCCCTCCGGACGGGCACCGTGGTCGTACTTTCCTGTGAGGTAGCCCTGCGCCAGCGGCGAGTAGGCAAGCAGGCTCACGTCCTCGCGTTCGCACACCTCGGCAAGGTTCACCTCGAAGGTGCGGTTGACGAGGTTGTAGGCGTTCTGGAGCGAGGCCACCCGCGGTCCCACGCCCCGGTCGCTCTCGGCGATGTAACGCATCACCCCCCAGGAGCTTTCGTTGGAGACGCCGAAATGCCGGATCTTGCCCGCCTTCACCAGTTCGTCGAAGACCGCGAGCGTCTCGGCGATCGGCGTCTCGTCGGCCAGCCGCTCGGCTGGTGCGGTGCCCACCCGCGTCGGATTGGCGCCCCAAGTGATGGGCCGCTCGGGGAAGTGGATCTGGTAGAGGTCGATATAGTCGGTCTGGAGGCGGCGCAGCGACTTGTCGATGGCATCGAAGATGTCGGCACGTACCAGCTTCGACGGACGCCCGCCCCGATACCAGTCGCTGTTCGTGCGACCGATGACCTTGGAGGCAAGCACCACGCGGTCGCGGTTGCCACGCGCCTTCATCCAGTTGCCGATATAGGTTTCAGTCCAGCCTTGCGTCTCCGCTTTCGGCGGGATGGGATACATCTCCGCCGTGTCGAGGAAATTGACGCCGCGCGAGAATGCCAGGTCCATCTGGGCATGGCCTTCGGCCTCGGTGTTCTGCTGCCCCCATGTCATCGTGCCGAGGCAGATTTGCGAGACGTAAAGGTCGGTGCGGCCGATGCGGCGCTTCTGCATGAAAAATCTCCGACTGGAACGTGGCGCGGACACGCCGAGAACGAGTCGTTGCATAGCCCATGATCGCCCGGCGCTCCAGATGCGGAGCGAGGATCAGCGCCTGGGCGGCTTGACGGCGCGACGCTTGGCGTCGTCGATCAGCATGTTCGCGACCTGCATGCGCACCATGGCGCGTTGGCGCAAGTGCGGCGCAACCCGGTCGGGATGGTTGTGGAAGGCAAAGGTGCGCCGCAACCGGCTGAAGTCCGCACTCACCTTTGCGGTGGCGAGATCCAGTTCACGTGCGATGGCCTCGGGATCGACGGAGGGCAACTCTTCCTCCGGCTCGGCGCGCTCTGCTGCCAGGGCGTCGAGGCTGGCGAGCAAAGCCGCGAAGCCGGCCTCGAAATTCTCGCTGGCCTCGCGATATTCCGCGGCAGCGACATCGTTCGTCACCTTGATTCGGCCGGAATGAAGTTCGTCGGCCACAGCGAGATAATCGAAAGGAATCGAGGGCTTGGATGCCGATTCTTCAATCAGCGGCTGCGCAACGAAGAGATCGTCGAGCAGCGAAGCGAAATCGCGATCGGTGTTGGTCCCCAAGGCAGCCTCCTGCGCCGTCCGGCTCGCGGCGGACAACTGCCCGGGACACTAGTCGCCGCTCGTTAAAAATCACTTGGTGACGCACCAGGAAATTTCGCGGCCGAATGATCCGGCGGTGCGATTTTGCCGAGGCGCCGGCACGTCACGACCCTGCCGCAATCGGCTGAAGATACTCCGGAAAGAGGATTCGCGCGCAATGATTCGACTGCTGCTTGCAGCCACCGCGACAATCGCGATCTGCACCGCCGCACTGGCCGCCGAGCCAGCGTATCTGGATGACCGGTCCGAACCGGGCGCCCTCGTGCGTTCGTTCTACAACGCCTTGAGCCGGCACGAATATGCTCGCGCCTGGAGCTATTTCGGAAATGCAAAGCCCACCGAGGACTTTCAGCAGTTCGTCGATGGCTTCAGCGACACCGAGGAAGTGCAAGTTGCAATTGGCGAACCGGGCTCCGAAGGGGCGGCGGGCAGCACCTACTACTACGTCCCGGTTGCCATCCTCGCCCGCGACAAGAAGGGCGGCGAGACGGTCTTTGCCGGATGCTACACCGCTCGCCTCGCCGACCCGCAGATCCAGGCCGAGCCGCCTTTCATGGGGCTGCACATCGAAAAGGGCGACCTGAAGCCGAGCGACAAGCCGTTCGAGAACTCGCTTCCCGCAAGCTGTGGCGAAGGCCCGGCGCCCGCGCCCAGGGATGCGGTGCTCGAACAAGCCAAGGCAGCTTTTGCGGCCACCCATGCGAGCCAGTGCACCACGCTTGCGCCGGGCCAACCGGGCGACGCCGCAAAGCCCGAAGACTACACGATTACCTTTCATGACGGGCAGGATGGCGAGGCCGGACCGGAGCGAAAGGCTCGCCTGCTCCGCTTCCTTTGCAGCACCGGCGCCTACAACGACGTGCATGTCTACTATCTGGCCGACGATGCGCGGGGCCTGCGTGAGTTGCACTTCGCAACTCCCGAAGTCGAAATTCACCGTGAAAACAATGCCGCGGAGGGCAAGGTTGAGGCGATCAACATCGTTGGCTTTCGCGACGAGAATGCACTGAGCAACTCGTCTTATGACGAGCAGGCCCACACCATTACCTCCCGCGGCAAGTGGCGCGCCAAGGGCGATGTATCGTCAAACGGCATCTGGCTGTTTCGCAAAGGCGATTTCAGCCTGGTGCAGTATGACGTCGACGCTTCCTATGATGGCGTGATCAATCCCGAGACCATACTGGACTACAATTCAGCACCGTAGGCGGTCGCGGGCTCAGCTTCCATGCGCGAGCATCCAGTTGAGCGCCCCGCGCCAGTCGATCATGCGGATGGGCGTGCCATGCGTGCCTGTTTCAAAGCGGACGAAGCGGGCGGGATAACCCGGTGATTTGGCCAATATGGAACGGAAAAAGGCCTCCTGGTTTGCGACCGGGAACACCTTGTCGCGACTGCCCTGTCCGAAAAACACCGGGACCTTGCGCTTGAACGCCGGGCTGTTGAGAAACCCCTCGTACCACAGCGAGCCGAGCAGCATCAGACCCGACAGGCGCGGCGCAACGGCCTTGTCTCCGGCAAGCTTCCAGCACAAGACACCGCCCATCGAGCCGCAAGCGACGAAGACGGGCGCGCCGGGCGAGCGTTCGGAATAGTGAGTGATGAGAGCGGCGATTTCCGCGGCTCCCTTGTCGCCGAAATCGGAGAAGTCGGGCGAGAGATAAAGGCCGCCATTTTCGGCCATCAGGTTCTTCACCCGGTTGAAATTTCCGCCGAAAGTGAAGTCGTCCACCCCCTGCTTTCGGCTGCCGCCCTGCCCGTGCAGATAAAGAACGATGAGCTTCGCGCCGCGCCGGGTGCCCACAGCGAAGTGGCGGATGTCTCCTGCAGCAGTCTTCAGCACCAGGTCGTTCTGCACGCTGCGCACGCCGGTCGACACATATTTGCGGTGCGCGCGCCTTTGAGGAACTTCATCGCGCCTGTTGATGTCGCGCATCTCGCGATAATCGACCACCGTGTGGGCACCGCCGTCCCCCGTGGACAGGATACCCGGATAGGCGAACAGTTCGTCCTTGAAGGGAGCAAGCGTCAGAGCATCCGACAGCGCGGAAGAGGGCAGAACGATACTCATGAGAGCCGCGGCCGCCGCGCAGCGCAGTCCCGTCGAAAACGTCATGCGTGCCCCCGCTTAGTTGCCCTGCAACACTCCACCCGCATCTTCCATGGCGTCACGTGTGTCGACGTCCAGTGCAGCCCCTGCCCCAATCTCCACGTCCACGGCATCCGCTCCTTCCGCCTCCACGATATGTCGCGCGCCGGTATCGCCTTGCAAGGCCGCGACCGCGGGAAACAGCGAGCGCGGCAGCAGCACCGGGTTGCCGCGCCTTCCCTCGTGGGTGGCGCGCACGATCGAGCGCCCACCGGCAGCCTTGAAAGCCTCGATCATCCGGTCGAGGTCAGCCGTGGTGACACCGGGCATGTCGCCCAGCACGATCAGCGCGCCGGCGACGTCGGTCGGCAGCGCCGCAATTCCAGCCTTGAGCGAGGAGGCAAGCCCTGTGGCAAAATCCGGATTGCGGGCAAACTTCACGTCCATCCCGTCCAGCACGGTTTCGATCCGTTCTGCTTCGTGGCCGGTCACGACAACCGTGCCGGCCGCATGGCTTGCTGCCGCACGTTCGGCGATGCGTCGGATCAGCGGCTGGTCGCCGAACATCGCCATCAGCTTGTTGGGGCCACCCATGCGGCTGGAACGGCCGGCCGCGAGCAGCACGATCCCCACGCGCGCCGGCAAGGGCTTTTCGCGCGCCTCGCGCGGCTGCGGCCGGGTCGGGATTTCCATCAGCAGGCCGCCGACCCCCATGCCGGCAATGTCCATGGCCGAGACCGGCAAGCCGGCAATCACGCGGTCCAGCACCCAGTCGAAGCCGTTTTCCTTGGGGCTGCGAGCGCAGCCCGGCGCACCGATCACAGGCTTGCCGCCGATCTCTCCGATCACCAGCAGATTGCCCGGATCGACCGGCATGCCGGCGCGGATGACCCGCCCGCCCGCCCTGGCGATAGCTGCCGGGATGACATCCTCGAAGTCGCACATGGCGGAAGCGCCGAACACCACTACCATGTCGTTGTCGCGCACCAGGGCCTCGACCGCCTCGGATACCGGCTCTGCATGGTGCGGCATGCGGCGTTCCTCGGTGATCCGGCTTTGCGAACGCGCGAAACGCTCGACCGTGATCGCGGTCGTCTTGTCCAGCACGCTCTGCTTTATTCCGGGCAGAACGGTCTGCACCACCCCCACGCGCAGGGCCTGGAAGGGGTTCACAGCAAAAGCCTCACGCCCGGCACAAAGCGCCACCACCTTGTCCACCACCTCGCCGGCCACGGCAAAGGGGATGATCTTGACGGTGGCGACCATCTGCCCCTTCTGCACCTCGGCATACTGGGCAACGGTGGCCAGTGTGATCGCCGGATCGACCGCATTGATGGCATCGATCAGCGCCTTGTCGACGGTGAACACGCCCGCGGCTTGAGCATGAAGATTGACGCGGCCGGTGGCTGCCGGCTTGACCTCGACATTGCGGATGGAAAGCGCCTGCGCAATTCGCTCGGCTGCGCCGTCTTCACAAAGATCACCCGGATCGAGCCTTGCGACGACCAGTTCTTCGATACCAGCGGCCTTGAGGAAAGCAACATCGTCCGGGCTCAACCTGTGGGCCTTGCGGAAGCGCCGTTCGCCCGCGGTCAGCGAATGCGCCAACATTGCGCCTTCTGCCTGTTCGATGGAGACCGTGCCGAACTTCACGCCACTTGCCCCTTCGGCTGCCTGGCCGCATCACGCGACCGGAAGGTGCGAATAACCTGGGCGAGAACTGCCACGGCAATCTCGGCGGGGCTGGCCGCGCCGATGTCGAGACCAATCGGGGAATGGATTCTGGCGATGTCTTCCTCGGAAACACCGGCCGCCAGCAGGCGCTCGACACGCCTGGCGTGCGTCTTGCGGCTTCCCAGCGCGCCGACATAGAAGCAGCCGGCATCCAGCGCGGCCTTGAGCGCGAAATCGTCTATCTTGGGGTCATGGGTCACGGCCGCTAGGGCCGTGTAGCTGTCGAGCGGCCGGGTCTTGAGTGCGTCCTCGGGCCATTCCGCAAACAGGGTCACGTCGGGAAAGCGGTCCGCCGTGGCAAAGGCCGTGCGCGGATCGATGATCTCCAGCGGATAGCCGGCGACCTGCGCCATCGGCGCCAGCGCCTGGCTGATATGCACCGCGCCGATGACCACGAGGCGCGGCTGCGGCAGGTGCACGTTGAGAAAGAAGTTCCTGCCATCTACCTCAACGATGCCTGACTTGCCCGAGCGAAAAGCATCCGCGATCGCCGTGCCTAATTCTCCAGTCACGGCCTCGCCTTCCCGCACGATGCGGTTGCGGCCGTCGCCAAGGTCGGTCACCAGGATAGCGGCCCGGCGGGCCCGGCGTTCGGCATTCAGCTTCTTGAGGTGCAACGGGTCCATGATTCAACCCAGCCGCTCGACATAGACGCGAATGCGGCCGCCGCAGGAAAGCCCGACGCGCCAGGCAGTCTCGTCGGCCACGCCGAACTCCAGCATCCTCGGCTTGCCGGTTTCGATCACGTCCGCAGCCTCGGCAATCACAGCGCCTTCCACGCAGCCACCCGAGACGGAACCGTGAAAATTGCCCTCCGCGTCGATGACGAGATGGCTGCCAACCGGACGCGGGGCCGAGCCCCAGGTTTCCACCACCGTCGCAACGGCAACGTCCCTGCCGTCCTTCATCCAGTTTTCGGCGATGATCAGCGGGTCGCGGCTTTCATCCAGATGCGCGATGTTTTCCATGACTGCTCCTCCATGGCACGGATATGGTCATGCCGCCTGCGGCCTGCCATTTCCCAGCCATCGGCGCGGATCGACATCCGCACCTGTTCTCTTGTCCAAGGAAGCGCAGAGATCGGCAAGCGCGTCAAGGTTGTGGACTGGCCGGAACTCATCCACAAAAGGCAGCATGGCCCTGACCCCGCGCGCACGGGCCTCGAAGCCGTCGAAGCGCAGCAGCGGGTTCAGCCAGATCAGGCGCCGGCAGGAGCGCTGCAGCCGCGCCATCTCCTCCGAAAGTCCGGTCACGTCGTCGCGCTCGAGCCCGTCGGTGATCAGGAGAACGACCGCCCCCTGCCCCAGCACGCGGCGCGACCAGAGCCGGTTGAACTCATGCAGCGCCTCGCCGATGCGGGTGCCGCCGGACCAGTCCTGAACTGCCGTGGAACAATCGGCCAGCGCCGCGTCAGGGTCGCGATGGCGCATCTGGCGGGTGAGATTGGTCAGCCGCGTGCCGAAGACGAAGGTGTGCACATGGCGCCGCTTTTCCGTCAGAGCGTGCAGGAAATGCAGGAAAACGCGCGTGTATTGGCTCATCGAGCCCGAAATGTCGGCCAGAACCACGATGGGCGGGTTGATCTCCCGAGCCGAGCGGAACTTCGGCAGGATGAGCTGTCCGCCAGTGCGGGCGGCCGAGCGCAACATGGCGCGCGGATCGGCGCGGCCGCGGGTATCGGGACGAAAACGGCGCGTGCGCACCGTGTCGAAAGGAAGCTGGAGATCGACGATGGCGCGCTTGGCGTCGGCTATTTCGGCCGCTGTCATCTGCGCGAAATCCTTGCCGCGCAGCACCTCGTTACCGGAAGTGGTGAAGCGCGCGTCGATCTCGAATTCCGGCATCTCGCGAGGTGGCTGGCTCTTTTCATGGCCCTCGAACATGGCCCTGGACACGCGGCTTTCGGCGGCGCGGAGCTT
>JAEWHN010000276.1 GCA_023387775.1 Pseudomonadota bacterium
GCGATAGCCGATGGAGAGCAGCTTGCGCTCGCGCCGCAGAAGGAAGGAAAAATCCATTTCAAACGCGAAGCGCCGCGCGCGCTCCTGCAGGTTCTTCAGCTTGGCGCGAAGCTGCTCAATGGACTTCTCGTCGCTGTGGGCGTCGTGGACATGCGCCTCGCATGCCGCTTCCAGCTTGGCCGCCCAGTCGATCAGCACCTCCGAGCGCGCCGAACCGACCTCGGTGTGGATGGCGCTGGCCAGCTTGCGGATCTCGCCTGACAACACCGCCAGGTTGATGGTGCGGATCGACGCCATTTCGGGCTGCAGCTTGATGGTTGCCACGGCCCGGCTCATGCCCTCGATGCGGTCACGCAGGCGCTGGCGCAGCGGCCGAAGCTGGCGGCGGTCGTCCGGAAGGGCGTCGAGGTTCTCGGCGAGGATGGCAACCGCGTCGAGGAGACCGTCGAAATCGCCCTGCAGGTGCACCGAAGGCGCTTCGGCCCATTCGGCGCAGGCCGCTGCGACCGTCACCAGGTGGCCGGCGAGATTGCCGCTGTCGACGCTCGATACATACAACGGCTGCAGCGGACGCAAGGTGATGGTGTCGTACCAGTTGTACAGATGGCCGCGGTAGCGGGTCATCCGCTCGATGGTGCTGAGGGTGTGATCGATCCGGTTTGCGGCATCGGCCAGGCTGATCCAGCCGAAGTCCCGCGCCGAGATGACCGAAAGCAGGTAGACGCCGATATTGGTGGGCGAGGTGCGGTGGGCGACGACCGGCTGCGGCGTCTCCTGGAAATTATCCGGCGGCAGGTAGTTGTTGTCGGGCGTCACATGGGTTTCGAAATAGGCCCAGGTGCGCCTCGCCACGATGCGCAGCCGCTGGACGTCGCGCTCTGAGATGCGCAGCCTGTCCTCGGTTTCGGCCGAACGGCTGATAAGCCAGGCGAAGGCGGGCGAACCAGCCCAGAAGATCGCAAAGAAGAACGCGACGAAGCTGCCCGTCGAGTCGGCCGCGACCGGAATGGCGAGCCCGGCGATGGCAATGATGACCGCGCCGCGCATCAGCCGATAATAGGAGACGAGATCGTTGCCGTCGGCCTTGTGGGCCTGGGAAGCGGTGCGCCACTCCAGCAGGTTCTGGCGGCTCACGAACAGGCGGTAGAGCGTGCGGATGATGGAATCGCCCATCATCCAGGCATTGTGGGCCATGAGCACGACGCGCAAAGCCACCATCGCAGTGCCAAACGCCACATCGCGAAAAAGCGCACTGAAGTGGCCGCGCGCCGTGGCGTCACGCGTCTTGGGCAGCAGCGAATCGACGATGTCGAAAGTGGGCGCCATGAAAAGGCTGAGAATAAGCAGCGCCTGCCACTGCGCGGCCTGCGTGAAGGGCAGCAGTGTCCAGCCCGCAACCGCCGCCGCCACCCAGAATATGGGCGTGAGGGTGCGGCGCAGATTGTCGAGCATCTTCCACCGCGACAGCGCCGGCACCCCCGACTTCGGGTCCAGCATGAAGCCGAGCAACTGCCAGTCGCCACGCGCCCAGCGGTGATGGCGCGACGCGTCGACCGAATAGCGGGTGGGGTAGTCTTCCACCACTTCGACATCGGTGACGAGCGCCGAGCGGGCCAGCGCGCCTTCCAGCAGGTCGTGGCTGAGAATGGTGTTCTCGGAGATGCGGCCTTTCAGGGCCGCCTCCATCGCGTCAATGTGATAGAGCCCCTTGCCGGTGAAGGAGCCATCGCCGAACACGTCCTGGTAGAGATCGGACACGGCAAACACATAGGGGTCGAGCCCCCTGTTGGCCGAAAACACGCGCTGGAAGAACGAAGCCTCGTCGCCCGTCGTCAGCGAATGGGTCACGCGTGGCTGAAGAATCGCGTAGCCGGCCGTCACGCACCGATGCGCGGCATCGAATTCGGGGCGGTTGAGCGGGTGGCGCATCTTGCCGACCAGCCTCTTCACCGCGTCGCGTGTCATCCTGGTGTCGGCGTCGAGCGTCATCACATGGACGACGTTCTCGGGCAGCGGGGCATCTGGCGGCAGGAAGGTGGTGTCGGCATCGCCGCGCAGAAGCAGGTTCAGCTCATGCAGCTTGCCGCGCTTTCGCTCCCAGCCCATCCAGCACTTCTGCGAGGGATTATAGAGGCGGCGGCGGTGCAGCAGGTGGAACAGCGGCGCACCCTCGCCCGGATAGCGCGCGTTCAGCCTGGCGATCTCCTCGCGCGCGTGGTTAAGGATCTCCAGGTCTTCGGCACTCTGCTCGGACGCGCTGTCGGGCCAGTCGGAAAGCAGCGCGTAGTAGATCTCGCCATGCATGTTGGCCAGGTGATGGACCTCGAGCTGGCGAACCGTCTCCTCCACATCGTCGCGCGAGCCGATCAGCGACGGCACGACGACGAGGGTGCGCGCCTCGGCGGGCACGCCGTCCTTGTACTCGTAGCCGACCAGTCTTGTCGGCCTCAGGAACAGCAGCACGATCGTGTTGAAGAACGCCATCGCGCCTTCGCTGGCCGGCACGGAAAAGAGGATCAGCATCAGCGCAATGGACGGCGCTGACAGGCCGATGCGCGAGAGCGCCAGCCCCGTCAGCGTGAGCAACAGCGCCGTCAGGGCGAAAACGGGAACGACTATGCCCAGCCAGCCGGTACGCCGGAACACCCTGGCAAACCGGAGTCGGATTCCGGGCCGATAGCCGATGGCCCGTTCGAACTCGGCGCGCTTGGGGCCGACCAGAAAGAAGCCGATGTCATTGCACTTCGTCACAGCCGAAACAGGCTGGCCTTGGCGCGGCACGGGCTCACCTTCGTCGGGCGCGGGCTGGACTTCATCAGCTGCGAGCTGGATTTCATCGGCCGCGACCGCGGTACGCTCGCCCTCCTCCACCATTTCGGTCGCGCGCTCGGCGACGTCGTATTCGGTCAGCTTGGAGCGCCGCGCCAGGTCTTCGATGGCGGTGCGGTACTGGTCGCGCGACTGGAAATCGAGCTCGCCGAAATTGCTGCGTTCGCGCAGAAGCGCATCGACCGGGCTGACGGATTCGAACCACAGCGTCCAGTCGACGTCGTTCAGAAGGCGCAGGCCGCGGATGATATTGCCAGTGGTCACGTTGCCGCTGGAAAGCATCTGGTGCTCGCTCAGGATGGTCTCTTCGGCATCCGAACCCGCGGTTTCGAGCTGCTCCTCGAGCCACACCAGCGCTTTTCCGGCGTTCTTGGAGCCATCCCGCAGGCGGTAGAGCATCTGGGTGGCGAAAGTGGTGTCGCGCGCATGGGCGGTATAGCGCGACAGGATTGTGCGCCAGGCCTCGCCGTCGCTCGCGGCCATGATCTGGTCGGCCACATTGTTGGCGATCTGGCGCATCTCGTGGGTCCTGTAGACCCGCACCGCCAGCCGACGCAGATTCTCGATCAGCACGAAGCGCAACAGTGAGGGCAGCGCCCACAACTCGCCGATGCGCATCGGCTCGACGCGCTGGTAGCCATCGACCAGTGCCTTGAACATCTCCGCCGAGACGGTGCTGTCGGAATGCGCCACATAGACCCACGCAAGTGCAAGCGCGCGCGGCGTCACCACACCGTTGCTCAGCTCGATGGTGGGAAGTTCGCGATAGAACCGGCGCGGCAGGTCGCGCTTGATCTGAAAGATGGTCTCTTCGACCAGATAGTTGTTGTCGAGCAGCCACTGCGCGGCGGGCGTGATGGTCTCGCCGCGGGCCTGCGCCGCATTGGTGGCGCGATAGACCTCGAGGATCTTTTCCGCGTTTTCCTTGTTGCGGGCGTGGAAATCGAAGGTCTCGAGGCCGTAATATTCCGTGAGCTCACGGCGCGCCAGGCTCTCACCCAAAATCCTCAGCCGGTCCTCCGGCAAGAAGTTCGATCGGATAGGCTGCTCTGCGCTTGCGAGTAGGTCAGAAACTGCCTTTTCCAGCAGGGCGGGGGTGGTCTGGAGATTCATCAATGGCGATTCCGCTCAACAGCAAACTGGCCGCGCCTTCGACGCAGCCATTTTAGGGCCAGAACAGTTCTGGTGGCGATTGGTTGCATCCAAGCAACGGCCAAACGGTCTTTTCTCAAAAATTATGAGTCAGCTGGAAATGCGTCGGACATTTCCTCATGAAAATCTCATTGGAATCAATGCGAAGACAAA
Organism: Pseudomonadota bacterium; assembly: GCA_023387775.1. Classification (GTDB taxonomy): domain Bacteria; phylum Pseudomonadota; class Alphaproteobacteria; order Rhizobiales; family Rhizobiaceae; genus Pseudaminobacter. The sequence goes on from JAEWHN010000276.1 coordinate 4,135, forward strand.
GAATGTGAATTCGGGCATTTTCGTGTTTGAAAGCCCGTTTTCCACTGCCGGGCGTGTGGCTCGCCCTGGAAAACACATCGGCAGACAATCGAACGCACACGATCCGATCGCGCCGGCACACTCCGCGAGCATGGCGGAGGCTATGCCGCCGCACCGGGGCGGCGGCATAGTGCAAAATCGAATTTCCGAAGAACCAGCCTTAGACGGCGGCCGTGATGATGATCTCGACCTTATAATCCGGGGTCGCCAGCTTGGCTTCGCCGGTGGCGCGAGCCGGGGTGTGGCCCTGCGGCACCCAGCCGTCCCAAACGGCGTTCATTTCGCCAAACGTGTTCATGTCGGCCAGCCAGATGATCGCTTGGAGGATCTTGGTCTTGTCCGAGCCGGCCTTGGCCAGCAGCTCGTCGATGGAGGCCAGGACGGCCTGGGTCTGCTCGGTGACGCTCGCACCCGGCGCACCAACCTGGCCGGCCAGGTAGATCGTGTTGTTGTGGATGACGATGTCGCTCATGCGAGGACCGACGTCGATGCGGCGGATGGTCATGGCTGGCTTCCTTCTTGTTGCTCCGTGCCCGGTTCTCTTTAGATTTCAGTGCCCTGCCGGGCAAGGCCGCCCCAGGGGAATCGTCCAAATCTCCCCATCCATTGTTGGCCGGGACACGGAACCGCGGCCCTCCCTGTTTTCGTCCATCCGAATTATTGACTAATGTAATAACATCACATATCCAAACGGCAACGATCACCTTGGCCCCGCGGACCGACCATGACCGACGCCTGCCTGACATTCCGGGACCTGACGCTGGGCTATAACAGCCACCCGGCGGTGCATCACCTCAACGGTGCGGTGAAGGCGGGCTCGCTGACGGCTGTCGTGGGCGCTAACGGCTCGGGTAAGTCCACGCTGATGAAGGGCATTGTCGGCGTTCTCAAACCGATGGCCGGCGCGTGCCTGAACACGCGCAATGCCCGCATTGCCTATCTGCCGCAACAGTCCGAGCTTGACCGCTCCTTTCCGGCTCGCGTCGTGGACCTTGTTTCATTGGGGCTGTGGCCGCGGCGCGGCCTTCTGGGGCGTTTCACTCGGGATGACCGCGAAGAGGTTTCCAAGGCGCTGAAAGCGGTCGGCCTCGAAGGCTTCGAAAAGCGCCCGATCGACACGCTGTCCGGCGGTCAATTGCAGCGCGCGCTGTTCGCCCGCGTGCTGGTGCAGGATGCGGAACTGATCCTGCTCGACGAGCCGTTCAACGCCGTCGACGCCAACACGGTCAACGACCTCATTGAACTCATCAAGCGCTGGCATGGAGAGAACCGGACCGTGATCGTGGTGGTGCACGACCTCGACCTGGTCCGCGCGCACTTCCCGGAGACGCTGCTTCTGGCGCGCCGCCCCGTGGCCTGGGGCGCCACCAGAGAGACGCTGCGGCCGGAAAACCTGCTGCGCGCCCGCCGCTTCGACGAGGCCTGGCACGAGGACGCGCCCTGGTGCGAACCGATCGACGGGCATGGCGCTCCGCACTCTCACGACGGCCACCACCATCACGAGCATGGCGAAGTGCGCGACCGCCCCGACCACGAAACCGGCCCAAGGGCAGCGTGAGCAGCGCGATGTATGATTTCCTGATCGCCCCCTTCGTCGAGTTCGGCTTCATGCAGCGCGCGCTGGCAGGCTCGCTGATGCTGTCGCTGGGCGCCTGCCCGGTCGGCGTGTTCCTGATGCTGCGCCGCATGAGCCTGACGGGCGATGCCATGGCACACGCCATCCTGCCCGGCGCGGCCGCCGGTTTCCTGCTCTTCGGCCTGCAGATCGTGCCGATGACCATTGGCGGGCTGATTGCCGGCGTCATCGTCGCCCTGGGTGCCGGTGCGGTGTCGCGCTTCACCGTGCAGAAGGAAGACGCCTCCATGGCTGCCTTCTACCTGATCTCGCTGGCGCTTGGCGTGCTGATGGTTTCGCTGCGCGGATCGAGCGTGGACCTGATGCATGTGCTGTTCGGCACGGTGCTGGCCCTCAATGACGACGCGCTGACGCTGATCGCGGCGATTTCGGCCGTCACGCTGGTCACGCTCGCCATCTTCTGGCGCGCCATCGTGGCCGAATGCCTGGACCCGCTGTTCCTGCGCTCGGTGAGCAGGCTCGGAACGCCGGTGCATTTTGTCTTTCTCGGGCTGGTGGTGCTCAATCTCGTCGGCGGCTTCCAGGCGCTCGGCACGCTGCTTTCGGTTGGCCTGATGATGCTGCCGGCCGCCGCCGCCCGCTTCTGGACGTCCCGCGTGGAGCCCATGTGCGCGCTCGCGATCGTCATCGGCTTCGGCTCCTGCATTGCCGGGCTGCTCTTGTCCTACCACGCTTCACTGCCCTCAGGCCCGGCCATCATTCTTTCGGCAGGGGTCGTCTATCTCGTCTCGACCGTCTTCGGCACGCGTGGCGTGTTCAATACGCGCCTGCGCCGCCACCGCCACAGAACCGCCTGACCGGCCACACGGAGACCTCCTCGCAATGCTCAAGCCCCTTCGGCTCGCCACCCTTGTGAGCGTTATAACATTAACACCATTCGGTCTGGCTTCAGCCCAAGCCGAACCGCTGAAGGTGGTGGCCAGCTTCTCGATCATCGGGGATTTCGCCAAAAACGTCGGCGGCGACCGCATTGACCTGACCACGCTGGTCGGGCCGGACGGCGACGCGCACGTCTACGAACCCAAGCCTGCCGATGCCATGGCCACCGCCAAGGCCGACGTGGTGCTGGTCAATGGGCTGCATTTCGAAGGCTTCCTCCAGCGCCTGGTCGAGGCCAGCGCCACAAAGGCCTCGATCGTGGAACTGACCAAGGGCGTCGAGCCGATCAACATGAGCGACGAGCACCACGATGAAGGCGAGGAAGACGAAAGCCACGCCCACCACCACGGCGATATCGACCCGCACGCCTTCCAATCAGTTGCAAACGCTGAGATCTACGTGAAGAACATCGCCGATGCATTCTGCGCGGCCGACGCCGAGGGCTGCGAGAGCTACAAGGCCAATGCCGAAGCCTACACCCAGAAGCTGGCGGAAACCGACGATTATGTGAAGGCCACCGTCGCCTCGATCCCGGAAGACAAACGCACCATCATTACATCGCACGACGCCTTCGGCTATTTCGAGCACGCCTATGGCCTGACCTTCCTGGCACCGGAAGGCATCTCGACGGAAGCCGAAGCTTCGGCCGCCGACGTGGCGGCGCTGATCAGGCAGATCAGGCAAGACAGGGCCTCGGCGATATTCGTGGAAAACATCACCAACGCCCGCCTGATCGAGCAGATCGCCGCCGAGACCGGCGTGAAGCTCGGTGGCACGCTCTATTCGGACGCGCTGTCGAGCGCCGGCGGCCCCGCCGCTACCTATATCGACATGATGCGCAGCAACATTGCCACGATCAAAGGCGCAATCACAGGAAGCTGAGCGGACAAAACGATTCAGCTCGCCCCGCCAACCCGCTGATGGAACGACCCTTTTCGGGATTGCGCTTCGGCCCTCATTTGAGCGATGCGCAAACCAGTTACGCACGCCCGGGCAGTTGACCCGACCTCCCCTCTTCACATACTCAGGCGCATGTCCTGAAGGGAGGTCGGGCATTTCCAACGCCGTCCTCCCTCCCGACCAGCCAGCTATCCGGCGCCAAATGCGCCACAAGGGGAGTTTTTCGCATGAACGAGGCCGTGACCATCGCACGCGACGGCGAGATCGCCATCGTGACCATCGACAATCCGCCGGTGAACGCGATGAGCCTTCACGTGCGCGGGCCGCTGCTGGCCGCGCTGACCACGCTGCGCGACGACGGCTCCGTGTCCGGCGTTGTGCTGGCCTGCGCGGGCCGCACCTTCGTGGCCGGTGCCGACATCACCGAGTTCGGCAAGCCAATGCAGGCGCCGGAACTGCGCGACCTGATCGCCGCGCTCGAAACGCTCGGCAAGCCGGCGGTGGCCGCGATCCACGGCACGGCGCTCGGCGGCGGGCTGGAACTCGCGCTTGGCTGTCATTTCCGCGTGGCCGAGGCAAGCGCCAAGGTCGGCCTGCCGGAAGTGAAGCTCGGCATCCTGCCCGGCGCAGGCGGAACGGTGCGCCTGCCGCGCCTCGTCGGCCCGCTGAAGGCGCTGGACATGATCGTGTCCGGCACGCCGATCAGCGCCAAGGAAGCGCATGCGAACGGCCTCGTCGATGCGGTCGTCGAGGGCGATCTGGTCGCCAAGGCTGTCGCCTTCGCGCGCGAGCAGGTCAAATCCGGCAAGCCGGCTGTCGCCGTGCGCGACCGCAACGGGCTGATCGAAAACGCCGATCTCGCCGCCTTCGATGCGCGCGCGGCCGAACATGCCAAGAAGGCGCGCGGGCTGGAAGCGCCGGTCGCCTGCGCCGAATCCGTGCGCAACGCGCTCACCCTGCCCTTCGACGAGGCGCTGGCCAAGGAGCGCGAAATCTTCGCCAGGCTGGTTGCCGGCGACCAGTCGAAGGCGCAGCGCCACCTGTTTTTCGCCGAACGCGAGGCGGCCAAGGTCCCGGGCGTGGCCAAGGACGTGAAGCCGCGCGACATCTCCCGCGTCGGCATCATCGGCGCCGGCACCATGGGCGGCGGCATCGCCATGGCCTTCGTCAACGGCGGCATCCCGGTCACCCTGCTGGAGATGAACCGCGAAGCGCTCGACCGCGGCCTCGGCACGATCGAGAAGAACTATGCGATCTCGGTTTCGCGCGGCTCGCTGACGGAAGAAGCCAAGGCCAAGCGCATGGCCGCCTTCACCCCCACCACGGACTATGCCGACCTCGCCGATTGCGACCTCATCATCGAGGCCGTGTTCGAGGAAATGTCGGTCAAGAAGGAAGTGTTCGGGAAGGTCGAAGCCGTCGCCAAGCCGGGTGCGATCCTCGCCACCAACACCTCCTATCTAGACGTCAACGAGATCGCTGCCTCGACCCGCCGTCCGCAGGATTTCCTCGGCCTGCACTTCTTCTCGCCGGCCAACGTCATGAAGCTGCTGGAGATCGTGCGCGGCGCCAAGACCGCGCCCGACGTGCTGGCGACCGCGCTGGCGGTTGGCAAGAAGATCGGCAAGGTGCCGGTCGTAGTCGGCGTGTGCCACGGCTTCGTCGGCAACCGCATGCTGGGCGCGCGCGGCGCGGAGACCGAGCCGCTGCTGCTCGAAGGCGCGACACCGCAGCAGGTCGACAAGGTGTTCACCGACTTCGGCTGGCCGATGGGCCCGTTCCAGATGTGGGATCTTGCCGGCCTCGACATCGGCTGGCGCAACCGCAAGGCGCAGGGCAAGAAAGCAATCATCGCCGACACGCTGTGCGAACAGGGCCATTTCGGCCAGAAGACCGGGCGCGGCATGTATCTCTACGAAAGCGGCTCGCGCACGCCGACCCCCGACCCGGAAGTCGCCGCCCTGATCGAGGAAAAGGCCAAGGAACTCGGCATTGAGCGGCGCGAGATTTCGACCGAGGAGATCATCGAGCGCACCTTCTATCCGCTGATCAACGAAGGCGCGAAGATCCTCGAGGAAGGTATCGCCGCGCGCGCTTCCGACATCGATATCGTCTGGGTCAACGGCTACGGCTTCCCGATCGGCAAGGGCGGCCCGATGTTCTGGGCCAGCCTCGAAGGCTTTGGCAGAATAGTCGAGCGGCTCGACTATTGGTATGCCCGCACCGGCAAGGAGATCTTCAAGCCGGCCGAACTGCTGCGCAAGGCCGCCGAAACCGGCAAGCTGGACGCGGCCTGAACGGAAAATCCTTTTCGCGAGGCAGGACATGCCTCGCGAAACCTCGCGGCCCGCACTATGTTCGCCGCAATCGACAAAGCGCCTGTGAGGAGCACCATGGAATACCGCCAGATTTCCGACGACTATTCGGTGTCGGGGCAGATCACCGCCGACGACATCGCCACCATCAAGGCGGCCGGCTTCAAGGGCGTCATCTGCAATCGCCCTGACGGCGAGCAACCCGGCCAGCCTTCCGCCGACGAAATCCGCATGGCGGTCGAGGCGGCCGGCCTCGGCTTCCGGCACGTACCGATGATCAGCGGCCAGCCGGTGACCATGGAAGACGCCGAAGCCATGGCCAAGGCGCTGGATGAACTCGACGGCCCGGTTTTCGCCTATTGCCGGTCCGGCGCGCGCTCGACCAATCTTTTCCTGGCCGCACAGCAGGTCAGAGGCTGACCGCCCTTCGCCCTGTCGCTATAGCGGCAGGGCCGATGTCTCCTTCAGCGTCTGCAGGACGATTGCCGTCTTCACATGCTGCACGGATTCATGCGGCAGAAGCACGCCGTTGACGAAGTCGGCCAGTGACTTCAGGTCCGGCGTCACAACTTTCAGAATGTAGTCCATCTCGCCAGTGAGGGCGTGTGCCTCCTGCACTTCGGGCAGGCGCGCAAGCAGATCGGCGAAGCGTTGGGCGTTGTCGCGGTTGTGCGTGGCCAGCGTCACCGAGATCACGTTGACCAGCGGAAAGCCCAGCCGGTCGCGGTCGAGCACTGCGCGATAGCCGCGGATATATCCGTCATCCTCCAACCGCTGGCGCCGTCGGGAACACTGCGACGGCGACAGGTTCACGCGCTCGGAAAGATCGTTGTTGGTGAGCCGGCCATCAGCCTGCAGCAATGACAGTATCTTGCGATCAAATTGATCAAGGCGCACATCATCCATGCCGATGCACCTTCTCCTACACGGTTCATGCACATTTCGAGCACTTTGAGGTTTCGAATGCAAGCACCGTGCGCTTCTGCCGGCGTATCATGCGGCCAAATGAAAATTCGCGGTCTTCGAACCGCAGGAGGAGACTATGGGACCCTTCCCTCACGACGCGCGGCCCGCCACCATCAGCGCGGCCAACCCCGCCGGCACGGACGGCTTCGAGTTCGTTGAATTCGCGCACCCCGAGCCAGAAAAGCTCTCAGAGCTGTTCACGCGCATGGGCTATGTGCCGGTTGCCAAGCACCGGACGAAAAACATCACGATCTGGCGCCAGGGCGACATCAACTATGTGCTGAACGCAGAGCCGGGTTCGCACGGCATGAAGTTCGTGGAAAAGCACGGCCCCTGCGCGCCTTCCATGGCCTGGCGCGTGGTCGATGCCAGGCACGCCTTCGACCATGCCGTCTCCAAGCGCGCGACGCCCTATGAAGGCAACGACAAGACGCTGAACGTCCCGGCCATCGTCGGCATCGGCGGTTCGCTGATCTATTTCGTCGACAAATATGGCGACAAGGGCTCGGCCTACGACGCCGAGTTCGAATGGCTGGGCGAGCGCGACCCGAAGCCGGAAGGCGTCGGCTTCTACTACCTCGACCACCTCACCCACAACGTCTATCGCGGCAACATGGACAAGTGGTGGGACTTTTATCGCGACCTGTTCGGCTTCACCCAGATCCACTATTTCGACATCGACGGCCGCATCACCGGCCTGGTCAGCCGTGCCATCACCTCGCCCTGCGGCAAGATCCGCATCCCGCTGAACGAGTCCAAGGACGAGACCAGCCAGATCGCCGAATATCTGCGCAAGTACAATGGCGAGGGCATCCAGCACATCGCCGTCGGCACGGACGCGATCTACGACGCCACAGACCGCCTGGCCGACAACGGGCTGAAATTCATGCCCGGCCCGCCCGACACCTATTACGAGATGTCGCGCAAGCGCGTGCACGGCCACGACGAACCGCTCGAGCGCATGAAGACGCACGGCATCCTGATCGACGGCGAAGGCGTGGTGAACGGCGGCATGACAAAGATCCTGCTGCAGATCTTCTCCAAGACCGTGATCGGCCCGATCTTCTTCGAATTCATCCAGCGCAAGGGCGACGAAGGGTTCGGCGAAGGCAACTTCCGCGCGCTCTTCGAATCCATCGAGGAAGACCAGATCCGCCGCGGCGTGATCAAGATCCAGGCGGCGGAATAGTCCTGCCT
>JAEWHN010000360.1 GCA_023387775.1 Pseudomonadota bacterium
GGTCAGCAGATAGACCATCGGGAACGCGCCGGCGAGCATGATGCCGATATAGCCGGCGATTTCCAGCGCCCGGAACTGGTCCTGCTCGTCGGCGTTGATCGGATCGAAGCCCCAGGAGCCGAAGACCGTGCTGAAGAAGCCGGTGAAATATTCGACGATCGAAGCGACCAGCACCAGGGTGATGCCGGCGTACATGATGCGCCCGAACCAGAGAAAACCCTTGATCATGGCGTCGGGCACGAAACGCAGGCCCAGTGCAATGGCGACGCAAAAGACGATGAGCGGAAAGAGGTTGCGCAGGATGTCGCTCATCGCCAGCGCTACCTGATGCGTGGCCTCGGCCGTCGTCGAAACCTCGGGCCGGATGTCGAGTCCGGCAAACGCGATGATAGAGCAAGCGATGAACACGCCGATCGGCACGCTGAGGATGCCGGACATGATGCCCAGCGCCATGTATTTGTGGTCGGCCTTGGCGAGCATGGCCAAACCCACCGGGATGGAGAAGATGATGGTGGCGCCCGAGGTGAAGCCGACGATGGTGGCTATCATCCATGCATCGCGCGATCCGGCCAGTGCGTCGGCGAGCTGGTAGCCGCCCATGTCGACGGCGATCACCGTCGTGGCAGCAATGGAGGGATCGGCCCCCACGAATGCGAACAGCGGGCCGACCGCCACGCGGATGAACTCCGACAGATAGGGTATCGATGCCATGATGCCCGCGACCGGAATGAAGATCGGTCCGATGGCGTGAAGGCCCTCGATGAACTCCTTTCCGAGCCCCCCTTCAGGGTTGCGGATCGAAGCGATTGCGCCGGCGACGGCGCAAGCCATGATTATGTAGATGACGTACGTACCGATAGAAGCCATTTGCCTTCCCCTCCCAAATGAGCGCGAGCCGCACTCGGCAACCGTATCGCCGCCAGACCTGCCGATCAGCTTTTCACGCGTTCCCCCCGCAGGTCATAGAGCGGCGTCATGTGGATCGTGGCGGCGAAAGGTTCATTCGCCACGATGAGTTCGTATCGTCCGGACGACAGGAATTCGTCGTCCACGCCCGATTCATTGCGCACATAGCCGTAGCCGACAGGCTTGCCGACTGTGTAGCCATAGCCGCCGCTGGTCAGGTATCCGACCGGCTCGCCGTTGCGCAGGATCGTCTCGCGGCCAACCAGGACGACACTCGGGTCCGTGGTGGTGAAGCCGACCAGCCGCTTGGCGAGCGGCCGCGCCGCTACCCTCTCGCAGGCCTCCCGGCCGATGAAGGGCGCGTTCTGCCTCAGCTTGACGGCCCAGCCCAGGCCGGCCTCGAAGGGGGTGTCGTTTGGCGTGATGTCGGAACCCCAGGCGCGATAGCCCTTCTCCAGGCGCAGCGACTCGATCGCCCTGTAGCCTACGGGCCGTATATCGTGCGCTTTTCCGGCCTGCATCAGGGCGTCGAACACATCGCCGGTGCCGGCGATCGGCACGTGCAGTTCCCAGCCGAGTTCGCCGACATAGGTGACGCGCAGGGCCCGCACGCGATGTCCGGCTATATCGATCTCCCGCACATGGCCAAAGGGAAAGGCGGCGTTGCCGATGTCGGCCGACGTGATTTCCGCCAGCACGTCCCGGGCCCTCGGTCCCATCAGCGAAAGGGTGCCGAACTCTTCGGTAACGTCGCTCAACCGGATATCTGCACCCGTGGGCAGGTGGTCGGCGATCCAGCCGAAATCATGGGTGCGGGAGCCGGTGCCGGTGACGATGTAGAAGCGGTCGTCGGCAAGGCGAGCCACGGTCAGGTCGCACTCGATGCCGCCGCGCGTGTTCAGCATTTGCGTGTAGGTAAGCCGCCCTGCGGGCTTGTTGACATCGTTGGCGCAGATGAAGCTCAGCGCTTCCGCCGCATCGCGGCCCGAGAGCTCGAACTTGGCGAAGGAGGATTGGTCGAACACGCCCACCTTCTCGCGCACATGTGTGTGCTCGGCGCCCACATGCTCGAACCAGTTCTGGCGTCCCATCGAATAAATGTCGGCCGGTTCCACTCCGGGCGGGGCAAACCAGTTCGGCCGCTCCCAACCGAGCTTGGAGCCGAATACGGCGCGATGCTGCTTGAGCCTCTCGAACAGGGGCGAAACGATGCGCGGCCGGCCGCTTTCATGCTCTTCATGCGGGTATGCGACCGTGTAGTGCTTGCCATAGGCCTCGAGCGTGCGCTCCTGCACCCATGCACGATCCCGGTGAAGGCCGGAGAAGCGGCGGATATCGACGCTCCAGAGATCCAGCGGCGCCTCGCCGCGGATGACCCATTCGGCCAGAACCCAGCCGGCTCCGCCGCCGGATGCAATCCCGAAGGCGTTGAAGCCCGCACCCACGAACATGTTGGCGCATTCGGGCGCGCGCCCCAGGATGAAGTTTCCGTCCGGCGTAAAGCTCTCCGGCCCATTGATCGTCTGCTTGACGCCGACGTTTCCAAGCGCGGGCACACGCGCGATGGCCTGGGTCATGTGCTGTTCGAAATGGTCGAAGTCGTCGTCGAAGAGCTGAAATTCCCATTCGTCCGGAACATCGCCATCCGGCAGGCCAGTCACCCAGGGCTGAGGGTTGGGCTCGTAGCCGCCCATGATCAGGCCGCCCACTTCCTCCTTGAAATAGGTGCGCCGGTCGGGGTCGCGGATGGTCGGCGCGTCAGCGGCCAGCCCCTCGATTTTCTCGGTAACGATATACTGGTGCTTGACCGGCTGAAGCGGGACCGAGACGCCGGCCATGGCGCCGGTCTGACGTGCCCACTGGCCGGCGCAATTGACGACCGCGTCGCAGGCGATGGTCCCCTGATTTGTCTCGACAGCGGTGATGCGGTTGCCTTCCATGACAAAGCCGGTCACGCGCACGCCCTCGAAAAGACGCGCGCCGTGCATGCGCGCGCCCTTTGCCAGCGAATAGGTGATGTCGGCAGGATTGGCCTGGCCGTCGGTCGGAAGCCAGGACGCGCCGACAAGATCGGAGGTGTCCATCAGCGGCCACATGCGCTTGACCTCCTCCGGCGAGACGAGATGCATCTCCATGCCGAAGCTTCGTGCCGTGGTGGCAAGCCGGCGGAACTCGGTCCAGCGGTCCTCGTTGGTGGCAAGCCGCAGGCAGCCGGTCATCTTCCAGCCGGTCTCGAGGCCGGTTTCCTCATGCAGACGCTTGTAAAGCTCGACCGAGTATTTCAGCACGCGGGTGATGGAAGCGGAGGAGCGAAGCTGGCCGATCAGGCCCGCCGCGTGCCATGTCGAGCCGGAGGTAAGCTTGCCCTGCTCCAGCAGGATCACGTCGGCCTTGTGGTCACGCGCCAGGTGATACGCGGTGGAGCAGCCGATGATCCCGCCTCCGATGACGATGATCTGGGCATGGGAGGGCAGGGGTTGGGTCATCAGGAGGCACGTCCGTATTGTGTTCGATAAGCGTCGAGCGCGGCATCGAGCCGCTTGAGGTTCTCTTGCGTGTAGGCCACGTAATCGGTGCCGGGCGCGTTGAGGTAGAGTTCGGAAACCATGCTCCACATGGCCTCGCGCAGGAGGGAGGCGCATTGCATGGCCGCAAGCGAGCGCAGCATGGCAGCGTCGGGCGATCTGTCGAAATAATAGCCGAGCAAGGCTTCGGACTCTTCCGCCGAAAAGCCGGCGTTCGATGATAGTCCCGCAAGATCGAACATGGCGGAGGAGAACCCGGCATATTCGAAATCGATCAGCCACAGGCGCTCGCCATCATCGAGCAGGTTGGCCGGGAGCAGGTCGTTGTGGCCGAAGACGATGGGAAGCGGCATCTGCGCGGCTTCGAGTTCCTCCGCCATTGCAAGGTAGGCAGGCAGATGCGCGGCCATCCGGCTTCCGCCTTCGCGCAGCGTGCGCGCATAATCGCGGATGACGTGGAACGGCCAGAACATGAAGCCCGGGCCCGAGACGTGGCGCGGCATCGTGAAATGGAATTCGCGAACTATCTTCGCCACACGCTCGATGTTGGCGCGCACATCGGCCTCACCATAGGTCTTGGCAAGCAGATGGCGGGACACCATGACCCCTGGCTCGGCATGTTCCACGGCAGGCGCAAACGACGCCTCTTCGGCGGCTCGCGCCGTCATGACCTCGCGTTCGCGAAACACATGGTGGAACGGATAGTCCTTTCCGAAGCGCACGACATGCCGCCCGCGCCCGTCGGTGACCAGCCAGCTTTCATTGCTGATGCCGCCCATCAGCGGCTCGATTGCGATTTGCCCTTCCCAGACCGGCAAAGCTGCAATTCTTTCCCGGCGCGCAGCCGGGATTTCAATAGCCTCCGCCATGTTTCCCCTCGCAGCATTTTGCTGACTATTTTGATGGAGGATCGGTTGGCGTTGGCGAGAAGTCAACGATGAAATGTGGATTTATGACCGGTTTCGCGGCATTTGTGCCATAAGTCCGGGCAAAACACATCAAACCCGGTCATGATCGCAAGGAACTCGCGAATGGAATATTCTCCGCGTCACGGCCAGATCCTCACTCTCCTGAAGGAGGAGGGAACGATCAGCGTCGGCGAACTGGCCCGTCGTCTGGGTGTATCGCTCGAAACGGTGCGAAGGGACGTCAAGCCGCTGGCGGCGCGGGGAGAGGTCGTGCGCATGCACGGCGCGATAGGCCTGCCGTCGGTTGTCAGCGAAGCGCCGTTCGAACGGCGGATGCGGGAGAACCGCCCGGCGAAGGAGGCTATCGCTCGCCTTGCCGCGTCAACCATCCGCGACGGCGAGTCGATCATGCTCGACACCGGAACCACCACCAGCCTGCTCGCCCGGGCGCTCCTGGATCATCGAAGGCTGACGGTCGTTACCAATTCGTCGGACATCGCCCGCACGCTGGCCACGGTCAACGGTAACAAGGTCTATATGGCCGGCGGCGAGCTGCGCAGCGACAGCGGTGCGGCGCTGGGCTTTTCGGCGATCGAGTTCGTAAGCCGCTTCAGCGTCGATCATGCGATCATTTCGGCCGGCGCCATCAACGCGGCCACAGGTGTCATGGACTATGACCTGGAAGAAGCGCAGTTCGGCCAGGCTATCCTCTCTCGCGGGCGTCGGCGGGTCGTCGTCACGGATGCCTCGAAGTTCGGGCAGAAGGGACTTGTGAGGGTCTGCGCCCTCGCGGACTTCGACGAATTGCTGGTCAACCGGATGCCGCCGGCCGATCTGGCCGACGCGCTGCGCCAGTCCGATGTGACCGTGACGGTCGCCGAAGCATAAGATCCGAGACCGGAGCGGCAGCTGGCGATAGCGCCAAGGGCGGCGGATCTCAGCGCAGTGGCAAGCACCAGAAGGCGAAAAGCGGCTCCGGACCGGAGCGCATCGAATGCAGGATGTTGCCTGGATTGTAGATCAGACCGCCGATGCCGGGTTCGTTCCATGGCCCGTCGTTTTGCCGCCACTCTCCCGGAGAAAGGGCAATATAGACCTCTTCCGGGGGGTGGCGATGATCAGGGTAGGTGGTATGTGGCGACATTACCGTGACGCCGATTTCCACACTGCTGCTCGGCAGCAGTGCATCCGGGCCGACAATGATCGAATTGGCGTGACTTTCGTTAAAGAGGGAAGACTCCGATCCTCTGCGATTGTACCAGGCAAGCATCGGCTCGATTTGGTTGAAAGCCTGTGCCAGTTCGTGGAGGTGTGTCGGCGCTCCTTCGAGAC
>JAEWHN010000296.1 GCA_023387775.1 Pseudomonadota bacterium
TCGATGTGATGCGGGCGGCGCATCTCGCCGGAGTTCTTGTCCTCGACATAGGTCGGCGCCTTCAGCGCGTCGGCGGAACGTCGCATGCCGCGCTTGGACGGCGAGGTTTTTCGTTTTGGCACAGCCATAGAAGTGCTCCAGTCGTCCGTAAAGCCTTGGCAACCCTGAAAAAGGGCCACATTTCAGGCCGGTAGATTGAGAAAGTGGCGTGTCCATACACGTACGGTGCGTTTTTGGCCAGTACCGCGGCGGTCTTTTTTGCCGCCATCGCCTTTTTCCGCGCGGCGGGAGGCCTGATCGGGGGTCTGGCCGGGGGTCTGGTCAGCTTTTCCTGGCCGCATCCTCGCGCAGGCAATCGATATAGGCCCCCGCCCGCGCGGCCCGCCTTTCGATGACCCGGGCCAGCCGCGTCAAACCCGCCGGCGGCTTGCCGGGAGTACGCAGGATCGGATTGGGCAGGGTCACCGCCAACAGGGCCGCCTGTCGATTGGTCAGGTTCCTTGCGGAACGGCCGAAATGGTGCTGCGCCGCCGCCTCGACCCCATAGATGTTCGGGCCCCATTCGGCGATGTTGAGATAAATCTCCATGATGCGTCTCTTCGGCATGACGAGATCGACATAGACGGCGAGCGGCATTTCGATCGCCTTGCGCAACGTGCCAAGGGGACGCTGCCACAGGAACAGGTTGCGCGTCGTCTGCATGGTGATGGTGGAGGCTCCGCGCGTCTGCTTGCCGGCCAGCGCGTCATCAACGACGACTTTCAGTTCGCCGAGGTCGATGCCGCGATGCGAGCAGAACTGACCGTCCTCCGACATCATGACGGAATTGACGAGCACCGGGGAGATCTCCTCCAGCGGCATCCATTGCCTGTCATATCCACGCAGCAGGACAAGGTCCTTCATCATCAAGGTGGAGACCGGATGGACGAAGGACGGGAGGTAGGCCAGCGTCAGCACGACCGGAATGGCGGCAAGGATCACGACAAGCCTGACCACCCGCCCCGGCCATCCGCGTCTTCCAGCGCTGGATCGCCCTGCTCCTTTCGACGCCATGCCCGGCCTTTCGGTTTGTGAATCCGCCTCGGTCACGCATCCATCCCATCTCGCCTTCTGGCATAATGTCGCGCGGCTGGATACGCAACACGGGCATTGCCCTCTCCCACGGGCTTGAACATGGCACCTTGACCCCGGCGGCCTTTGCCGTAAACCGTCGCGGCATGACCTCCACCTATAATTTCGAACCCCTCCTCGAAAGCCGCGCCCGCGCGGTCGAGGACGTCTTGAATGCGCTGCTCGATGCCCGCATCCGACCGGGCGAAGTCGCGCGCCCCGCCAATCTGCTGGAAGCGATGCGGCATGGCGTCCTCAACGGCGGCAAGAGGCTTCGCCCGTTCCTGGTGATCGAAAGCGCAGCACTCTTCGATGCCAATGAAGGCGCCGTGCTGCGCGTGGCCGCGGCACTCGAATGCGTCCACTGCTATTCGCTCATTCACGACGATTTGCCCGCGATGGACGACGACGATCTGCGGCGCGGGCAACCGACCGTGCACAAGGCGTTCGACGAGGCGACCGCGATCCTTGCGGGCGACAGCCTTCTGACGCTTGCTTTCGATATCATCGCAGATCCGGAGACCGCTCTATCCGCAGAGATGCGCGCCACGCTTGTCCTCGCCCTTGCCCGGGCCGCCGGCCCGGGCGGCATGGCCGGCGGCCAGGCGCTCGACCTTGCCGCAGGGTATACAAGCCCGGACGAGGCAGGCATCATCACATTGCAGGCGATGAAGACCGGCGCCCTGATCCGCTTTGCATGCGAGGCCGGGGCGATCGCCGGCGGCGCGCCTGCTGCCGATCGCGAGCGGCTGGCGGAATTCGGCTCGGCGATCGGGCTTGCCTTCCAGATCGCCGACGATCTGCTCGATCTCACCTCGGACGCGCAATCGCTTGGCAAGGCGACCGGCAAGGATCGCGACGCCGGCAAGGCAACCCTGGTCGGCCTTCACGGCGTCGACTGGACAAGGCGGCAGCTTTCCGGGCTGGTCGAACAGGCCCATGAGTTGCTGCAGCCCTATGGGGCAAATGCGGATATCCTGAAATCAGCAGCCGATTTCGTCGCTACGCGCCGCAAGTAGAGCCCGATACGTCAGTTCGAAACAATTCTGATTCTGGCCGCAAAGTTCCGGCCCCGGGAATCAGGCCGGCTGGAAGTTCAGGGCGACGCCATTGATGCAATAGCGCAGATATGTGGGTGGCGGTCCGTCTTCGAAGACATGGCCGAGATGGCTGCCGCAGCGCGCGCAATGCACCTCAGTGCGGACCATGCCGTAGCTGCGATCGACGGTGGTTTCCACCGAGCCTTCGACGGGATCGTTGAAGCTCGGCCAGCCGGTGCCGCTTTCGAATTTCAGCTTCGATTCGAACAATGGCTGGTCGCAGCCGGCGCAGGCGAAGGTGCCGGCCCGCTTCTCGTGAAGCAGCGCGCAACTGCCCGGCCGTTCGGTGCCATGGCCGCGCATGACCGCGTATTGCTCCGGTGTCAGAAGCGCCCGCCATTCCGCGTCGGTGCGCGTCACCGGAAAGCGATGTTCTTCCATTTTCTCAAACTCCCTGAATCGCCGGCTCTCGACCTTCGACGGTCCGAGCCGAAATGTAGTGCCGAAGCCGGCCCGCCGCAAAGGCCAAGCGCCACCTTTCGGTTGTGCTCAGTGCTTTCGTGAAAGCTCCCTGGTCGCCCTTTCCAGCCCCGAAAGCGTTAGCGGATACATGCGGTCGGCGAAGATCTCGCGGATCATGCCGATGGAATGCGTGTAGCTCCAGTGCTTTTCAGCCGTTGGATTGAGCCAGACCGCGTTCGGCCATTGCTGGAGCACGCGTTGCAGCCACAGCGCGCCGGGTTCCGGGTTCCAGTGCTCGACCGAACCACCCGCATAGGTGATCTCATAGGGGCTCATCGAGGCGTCGCCGACGAAGATGACCTTGTAGTCGTGTCCGTATTTGTGCAGCACGTCGAGCGTGGGGACGGTCTCGGAGTAGCGGCGGCGATTGTCCTTCCACACGCCCTCATAAAGGCAGTTGTGGAAATAGAAATATTCGAGCTGCCGGAATTCCGCACGCGCCGCCGAAAACAGCTCCTCGACCCCCTGGATATGGTCGTCCATCGAACCGCCAACGTCGAAGAACATCAGCAGCTTCACAGCGTTGCGGCGCTCGGGCCGCGTGCGCACATCGAGATAGCCGTGCTCGGCGGTGGCGTGGATGGTGCCGGGCAGGTCGAACTCCTCATCCGCCCCCTCCCGCACCCAGCGCCTCAAGCGCTTCAGCGCCACCTTGATGTTGCGCGTGCCGATCTCGACCGCGTCGTCGAAGTTGCGGAACTCGCGCTTGTCCCACACCTTCACCGCGCGGCGATGGCGGCTTTCGTGCTGGCCGATGCGCACGCCTTCGGGATTGTAGCCATAGGCGCCGAAGGGCGAGGTGCCGGCCGTGCCGATCCACTTCGAGCCGCCCTGGTGCCGGCCCTGTTGCTCCTGAAGCCGCTGCTTCAAGGTCTCCATCAGCTTCTCGAAGCCGCCCAGCGCCTCGACCAGCTTCTTTTCCTCTTCGGTCAGGTGCTTTTCGGCGAGCCGCCGAAGCCATTCCTCGGGAATGTTGGCGACGTCGATGGCCCCCTCGCCCGACACCGCCTCCAGGCCCTTGAAAATGTGGGCAAAGACCTGGTCGAAGCGGTCGATATGGCGCTCATCCTTCACCAGCGCCGAGCGTGCGAGGTAGTAAAAACCTTCGACATCATAGTCGACCAGCCCCGCCTGCATGCCTTCGAGCAACGACAGGTATTCTCGCAGCGAAACCGGGACCTTGGCTGCCTTGAGCTCGAGGAAGAAGGGTATGAACATGCTTTCACTTTGCGTCGCATAAACCGTCGAGGCAAGCCGCGATTCCCGAATCGGTGCGGCGCCACATTGGTAAAAATTCGGATTCAGTCTTTCTTGGTAATTTCCCGTTAGCAATTCGGGCAGTGGGTTCCGATGGCGCCGATTTCGCCGTCGATTCTGTTTTGCGTGCGGGTTCCTATGCGTTTCTCAGGCGTGTCAGCAATTCTCTTGGCGTGCATGTCGCTTGCCGGCTGCTCATCCAGTTCCGGCCTGGCCGACCTGATGGCGCAGGTTCAGCCGCCATCGCGCGAGACGACGAATTCCGTTACCAGGCCAAGCAGCCCGGTTCCGTCGGCAGAGGTGGGGCCGGCGGTCGCGGAGCAGGAAGTGCCGACGATCTCGGTGGAAACGATGCCACCGGCGCAGATGGCAATGGCCGCCCCCATGCCCGTGCCGATGGCGCTGCTTCCTCCCAGACCCCAGCCGGAGTTGCCCATTCCCTCGGCGAAACCGGCGGCGTTCGTGGTGCCGGCCAAGCCGTCCACCGGCGCGAGGCCTCATGCGCGGGGCAAGATCTACGGCCACCGCTTCCGCGACGCCAAGCCGATCAATTTCGGCAAGGCCTCGCCGCGGGCGCTGGCCGTCCACGGCGTCGACGTTTCGCGGTGGCAAGCCGACATCGACTGGCCGAAGCTGCGCACGCAGGGCGCGAACTTCGCCTTCATCAAGGCGACCGACGGCGGCGATCATCTCGACCCGATGTTCAGGAAGAACTGGCGCGCCGCCCACGAAGCCGGGCTGAAGCGCGGCGCCTATCATTTCTTCTACTGGTGCCGCACCGCCGGCGAACAGGCCGACTGGTTCATCCGCAATGTTCCCAGGGAACCGGGCGCGCTGCCGCCGGTCATCGACGTCGAGTACAACGGTGAATCGAGCTGCAAGCGGCGGCTGTCGCCCGAGACGATCCGCGAGAAGATGCAGGTGTTCATGGACAAGCTGGAACGGCATTACGGCCAGCGCCCGATCATCTACACCGCGCCGGACTTCTATCGCGATAATCTTCAGGGCGCGTTCCTGGACTATCCATTCTGGCTGCGCGCTGTGGCGGAGCATCCGTCAAAGGTCTATCCCGGCCGGAAATGGGTGTTCTGGCAATATTCGGGCTCGGGCCTCTCGCAAGGGGTGGATGGCAAGATCGACCTCAACGTCTTCCACGGCAGCGAGGACGACTGGCATCGCTGGGTGGCGGCGAAATCGACCTAGCTGCCGCGACCACGGAACCGACGGCAGTCCGCAGGAACTAGCGCAGATCGTATTCGACGAAGCCGGTCTGCCGCGCCACGCGGTCGTAAAGCTTGCGCGCCGTGGCGTTGGTTTCGTGCGTCATCCAGTAGACATTGGACACACCCTGCCTGGCGGCTTCCTGCTTCACCGCCTCGATCAAGGCCGCGCCCACGCCCTTGCCGCGCGTCTCGGGCGCGGTGAACAGGTCCTGCAGGTAGCAGTTGTTCACGATCGACCAGCATGAACGGTGGTAGAGATAGTGCACCAGCCCGACCGGCTTGCCGTCGATCAGGGCGAGGAAGCCTTTGGGCTCGAACTCGCCATCGCTGAACAGGCGCTTCCAGGTGGCCTGGTAGACCTCTTCCGAAACAGTTGTCTCGTAGAATTCGAGATAGGCTGTCCAGAGGCGCCGCCAGTCGTCATGGTCGGTCTGCTGGAGAGGGCGGATGGTGACGTCGCTCATTGGCTGTCGCTTTCCGTGGTTGTTACCTGAGTGGCGGCAGCCTGCCCGAGCATCGTTTCATCACCAACGGGCCAGATCAGGGAAAACGCTGGCCTGATGGTGAATGGCCACCCTTGAGGGCGATTATCCCTGCCGTCTCGCCATGAACGCCAGGCGCTCGAACAGATGCACGTCCTGCTCGTTCTTGAGCAGCGCGCCATGCAGCTTGGGCAGCGCGTTCTTGGGGTCGGCGCGCAGGTCGGCCGGATCGACATCGTCGGCCACCAGCAGCCGGATCCAGTCCAGCGCCTCGGACGTAGACGGCTTCTTCTTCAGCCCCGGCACCTCGCGCACCTCGTAGAACTGCGTCAGCGCCGCGCGCACCAGGCTCTGCTTGATGCCCGGATAATGGACCTCGACGATCTTGGCGAGCGTCTCGGCATCGGGAAAGCGGATGTAGTGGAAGAAGCAGCGGCGCAGGAAGGCGTCGGGTAGCTCCTTCTCGTTGTTGGAGGTGATGATGACGATGGGTCGGTGCCGTGCACGGATCGTCTCACCGGTTTCGTAGACGAAGAACTCCATCTTATCGAGTTCCTGCAAGAGGTCGTTCGGGAACTCGATGTCGGCCTTGTCGATCTCGTCGATCAGCAGCACCACCTTGCGGTCGGCTGCAAAGGCTTCCCACAGCTTGCCGCGGCGGATGTAGTTGTTGATGTCGTTGAAGCGGTCGTCGCCGAGCTGGCTGTCGCGCAGGCGCGAGACGGCGTCATATTCGTAGAGCCCCTGCTGCGCCTTGGTGGTGGACTTGATGTGCCATTCGATGAGATCGAGGCCAAGGGCCGCGGCGACCTGCTTGGCAAGCTCGGTCTTGCCGGTGCCGGGTTCGCCCTTGACCAGCAGCGGCCGCTCCAGCGCGATCGCCGCATTGACGGCCACCATCAGATCCTTTTCGGCGACATAGGCCGAAGTGCCTTCGAAACGCATTCCAAACTCCGCTTTCATGCCGGCGGCGACACTAGGAGCCGCAGGCCATCGCGACAAGGCTGCTGTTCGCAAACTTGCTGCACTTCAATATATAGAATGGGATCGCACCCTCGGACAAAGGACGCACGCAATGACCGCCAGGAAGACCGCCATCGTAACCGGCTCCACTTCGGGCATCGGTCTCGCAATCGCCCATGCGCTGGCGGCAGAAGGCTGCAACATCGTCGTCAATTCCTTTTCCGACACGGAAAGCGACCATGCCGTCGCCAAGGAGATCGCCGGCGACCACGAGGTTGAGGCCATCTACGTCCAGGCCGACATGTCGAAGCCGGCCGAATGCCGCGCGCTGGTGGCCAAGGCGGCGGAGCGCTTCGGCTCGGTGGACATTCTCGTCAACAATGCCGGCATCCAGCATGTGGCGCCGGTGGAGGATTTTCCGATCGAGAAATGGGATGCGATCATCGCCATCAATCTCTCATCGGCCTTCCACACGATCGCGGCTGCCATCCCGCTCATGAAGAGGCAGGGCCGGGGCCGCATCGTCAACATCGCCTCCGCCCACGGCCTGATCGCCTCGCCGTTCAAGTCGGCCTATGTCTCGGCCAAGCACGGCATCATGGGGCTTACCAAGACAGTGGCGCTGGAGGTCGCGACCTTCGGCATCACCTGCAACGCGATCTGCCCCGGCTATGTGCTGACGCCGCTGGTCGAGGCACAAATCCCCGACCAGATGAAGGCGCACCACATGGACCGCGACACCGTGATCCGCGAAGTGATGCTGGACAAGCAGCCGACCAAGGAATTCGTGACCGTCGACCAGATCGGCGCCGCCACGGTGTTCCTCTGCTCCGACGCTGCGGCCCAGATCAACGGGATCCATCTTTCCGTCGACGGGGGCTGGACGGCAGCCTGAGCCGGGGACGGAATTTCAACCACCGATAGGAACAAGGCCAGTTCGGGAGAGGGCAGCGCCTTGCGGCACAATCCCGGCAAGCACGTGCGCGAATTGCTGGCGACCTGCAAGATGCCGAAGGTCGCCTGACACGCCACATGGCTTGGATTTTCGGGAAGCGCAGTATGCTATAGTAGCGACCTGTTGGGCGCGGAAGGAAATGCCATGCAGCTGATCGTCGACGGAACTCCCATCGAGATCGATGCCGATCCCGACATGCCGCTCTTGTGGGCGCTGCGCGACCTTGCCGGCAAGAGGGGCGTGAAATTCGGCTGCGGCATCGCCTTGTGCGGCGCCTGCACGGTGCACATCAACGGCGAGGCGGTGCGCTCCTGCACGCTGCCGGTCGGCCAGGTAGACGGTGCCATCACCACCATCGAGGGCCTTTCCAGCGATGGCAGGCTGCACCCGGTGCAGCAGGCCTGGCTGGAAGAGCAGGTCGCTCAATGCGGCTATTGCCAAACCGGCCAGATCATGAGCGCCGTGGCGCTGTTAGAGCATACGCCGGAGCCGACCGACGCCGAGATCGACGAGGCGATGAGCGGGAATCTATGCCGCTGCGGCACCTATCCACGCATCCGCACCGCCATCAAGCGCGCGGCATCGCTGAAGGCGGGAGCCTGACATGGTCGGAAAGATTGCACGACGCACCTTCCTGGTCGGAGCCGCCGCAGTCGCCGGTGGCGTCGCCTTCGGTTACTACAGCTATCGCAAACCCTTCCCCAACCCGCTCGAGGGCGACCTGTCCGACGGCGAAGCGACCTTCAATCCCTATGTGAAGATCGCCCCCGACAACACGATAACCGTGATCGCGCCGCGCGCCGAGATGGGCCAGGGCGTTGAAACCACGCTGGCGGCACTGGTGGCGGAGGAACTCGATCTCGACCTGGCTGCCATCAAGGTCGAGAACGGGCCGGTGGCTTCCGCCTATGCCAACATCGCCCTTCTGACAGACGGCTTGCCCTTCCCGGTGTTCGACCAGTCCACGCTGGCCAAACTCGCTCGCGACGGCATGGCCGTTATCGGCAAGTTCCTGGCCGTGCAGGCGACCGGCGGATCGACCACGACCATCGATGCCTTCGACAAGATGCGCCATGCCGGCGGTGCCGCCCGCGAAATGCTGAAGGCGGCGGCGGCAAGGGAATTCGGCGTCGCCGCATCCACACTGGCCACGGGGGACGGCAACGTTACAGATCCCGCGTCCGGCAGGAGCATGACCTATGGCGCTCTTGCCGCAGCCGCGGCGAAGCTCGCACCGCCGGCAGACCTTGCGCTGCGCAAGCGCGGCGAGTGGCGCCTGCTCGGCAAGCCGCAGATGCGCACCGACATGCTCGCCAAGGTCACCGGACAGCCGATCTTCGGCATCGATGTAGACCTGCCCGACATGATCTTCGGCACCGTGCGCATGAACCCGCATCTGGGCGGCGCGCTTGTATCGCTTGACGCTTCTGAAGCCGAGAAGATGCCGGGCGTCATCAAGGTCGTGCCGATCCGCACGCATCTCGGCAACGGTTTCGGCGTGATCGCGAAGACGACATGGCACGCCTTCCGGGCGGCCGATGCGGTCAAGGTCGAATGGGGCCAGGCCCCCTACCCCGCCGACAGCGCCGGCATGTGGAAGGTGCTGGCCGACGCCGCAGTCGGAAACGGCTCGGTCATGCGCAACGACGGCAATGTCGAGAACGAATTCGCCGATGCGCCGCGCGAGAGGCTGATCGAGGCGGAATACCAGGTGCCATTCCTGGCCCATGCGGCAATGGAGCCGATGAACGCCACCGCGCGCTTCAAGGATGGCGTGCTCGACATCTGGGTGCCGAACCAGGCCCCGTCACTGCTGCGCACGGTGTGCGCCCGCGAAGCCGGCATCGACGAGGCGAAATGCAAGGTCCATGTCACCTATCTCGGGGGCGGCTTCGGGCGGCGGCTGGAAGCGGACTATGCGCTCTATGCCACCAAGCTCGCGCAAGTCGCCGAAGGGCGCCCGGTGAAGGTGACCTGGACGCGTGAGGAAGACATCACGCACGACACCTATCGCCCGGCAGCACTTGGCCGCTTCCGCGCGAGGCTGGACGAGGCCGGCATGCCGGTGGCGGTGGACCTGAAGGTGGTCTCGCCCTCGATCATGGCCAGCGTGCTGCCGCGCTTCTACCCGATGCTCTCGGCGCTCGGGCCCGACAAGACGCTGACCGACGGGCTGTTCAACCAGCCCTACAAGATCCCGAACTATCGGGTTTCCGGCGTGAAAGCCGGGCTTGCCGTGCCGGTCGGCTTCTGGCGTTCGGTAGGCAATTCCATCAACGGCTTCTTCCACGAAGCGTTCATGGACGAGATTGCGACGGCCGGGGGCATCGATCCGGTCGAACTGCGCAAACGGCTGATGGCCGCCTATCCAACGGCCGTGAAGGTCGTTGAGAAGGTCGCCGCCATGTCGCACTGGGGCGAGGCGCTGCCAAGAGGCAAGGCGAAGGGCTTTGCCTTCGCGCTGAGTTTCGGAAGCTGGGTGGCCGAGGTGGTGCAGATTGCCGAAACGCCGCAAGGCATCCGCATCGAAAAGGTCTGGATCGCGGCGGATGTCGGCACCGCGCTCGACCCCGGCATCATCGAGGCGCAGCTCACCTCGGGCGCCGTTTTCGGCCTGTCGGCTGCGATAGGGCAGGAGATCACTTTTGCAGAGGGCATGGTCGAGCAGTCGAATTTCCATGATTTCGACGTAATGCGCATGTCTCAGTGCCCGCAATTCGAGGTCGCCATTCTGGAGAACGCGCCCGAGATGGGTGGCGTCGGGGAGATCGGGACGCCGCCTTCGCTTCCCGCGCTCGCCAACGCAGTCTTCGCCCTTACCGGCAAGCGTATCCGTGAATTGCCCTTGAACAAGGAGGTCAGGTTCGCCTGAACCATCGATTTCCTGGAGGGGGATCGTAAGATGCAAGCTCTAGGTAGCATTCTTATGCGAAGGGCCCGATCGAGCTCTTGCTGCCGGAAACTATTTCGTCGACATGTCGGCTACGTCGAAAGATAAGCGTCTTTCGGAGACTCTTGTGTGAAGCATGGTTCCTGACAACCCATTGTCAGTAATTGTCGATCGATGAATTTTTCTGACTGTTTTGCGTCTGGACTTTGATGTAGAAACCGCCGCCTGACGGCTTAGGTGGATAAACCGATTGAATCGTCCGGGGAACGGACCCCTATCGAGCGGCACGCCTGCAAACGACCGTGGTCTCGCCGGGGACCCAAATATTGGAATTGATCATGGCCAGGTTTAGGTTTCACAAGCTTGCCGCTATCGGCGTGCTCATCGGCTTTGCAGTCTGGATGGGCACGGGCGAATTTTCATCGGTCGGCAGCGCGGCAGCCGAGAATGACAAGAAACCCGCGGAAGCGGAGCAGGTCAAGCCTCCGGTGAGGACGGTGGCGGTGATCACGCCGCCGCGCACGCAGCATGCCCGCGCCATCCGCATGTCTGGCCAGACCGCGGCCGACAAGCGCGCGGTTCTTGCAACCCGCGCAGGCGGCATCATCGCCAAGCTGCCGGTCAAGCAGGGACAGCACGTCAAGGCAGGCGACCTGGTGCTGATGCTGGATGCCGAGGAAAAGACCGCCGCCGTGGAAACCGCGCGCCAGCTGGTCGCGCAGCGGCAGGCCGAGGGTGAAGCCCAGGAGCGGCTGGTCAAGTCCGGCAACTCGCCCAAGCTTCAGGGCGACATCGCCCGCTCCGCGCTGGCCGCCGCCAAGTCGCAGCTCGAGGCCGCGCAGGCAGAACTTGCGCGCACCGAGGTCAAGGCGCCGTTCGATGGCGTCATCGACCGCCTGCCGGTCGAGCTTGGCAGCTCGATCATGACCGGTGGCGAGGTTGCAACCATTCTCAGCCTCGATCCCATCGTCGCCAAGGGCGAGATCAGCGAACGCGACCTGAGCTATGTAAAGCTCGGCGACGAGGCGCAGGTGAAGCTTGTCGATGGCCAGACCGTCAAGGGCACCGTTCGCTATATCAGCCGCGACGCCTCCGCGCCGACGCGCACATTCCGCCTCGAAGTCGACGTGCCCAATGCCGACGGTGCGATACCGGCGGGCATGACAGCCGAGATCACCTTGCGCGCGAAACCGGCCGACGCGGTCATCCTGCCGCGTTCGGTGGTGACGTTGAGCGACAATGGCGACCTCGGCATCCGCGCTGTCGACCAGGAGGGCAAGGTCACGTTCCACCCGATCGACCTGGTGGACGACACGCCCAACGGGCTGGTGCTCGGCGGAATTCCGACGGAAGCCCGCATCATCGTCGCCGGCCAGGACCTGGTCAGCGAGGGCGACGAGGTCGAGGCCGTCGAGGCAGACGCCGAAACGATCAAGAAGCTGGCCGGCGAAGTGACCGGAAGCGTTCAGTAGGGCCGGCAGAACACCTGCCCACACGATAAAGGTTACAACAATGGGTATCGTCGGCTACGCAATCCGCAATGCGCGGCTCACGCTTTCCTTTATGGTGTTCTTCCTGATCGCCGGCGCGCTGGCCTATCAGTCGATCCCCAAGGAAGCCGAACCGGACGTCAAGATTCCGATCATCTATGTCAGCCTGGCCTATAACGGCATCTCGCCGGAGGATGCCGAGCGGCTGCTGCTGCGTCCGGTCGAAACCCGGATGAAGAGCCTCTCCAATGTCAAGGAGATGCGCGCGGCCGCCTATCAGGGCGGCGGCTACGTGCTGGTCGAGTTCAATGCCGGCGCCGACCTATCGAACGCGCTGGAAAACGTCCGCGCCAAGGTTCAGGACGCCAAGCGCGACCTGCCGCAAGGTGCGGAAGAACCGACAGTCAACGAGGTCAACCTCTCGGAATTCCCGGTCCTGGTGGTCACGCTGGCCGGCAACGTGCCCGAGCGCGCACTGACGGGGGCGGCACGCGAATTGCGTGATCGCATCGAGGAAGTTCCGGGCGTGCTGCAGGCGGACCTGCGGGGCGCTCGCGACGATCTGGTCGAGGTCATCATCGATCCGGTCAAGCTCACTTCTTACGGCCTGCGCCTCGACCAGCTCATCCAGGGCGTCAACGCCTCCAACAGCCTGGTTGCCGCCGGCAATATCGAGGGTGCGGAAGGTCGCTACGCGATCAAGGTGCCGTCGCTGATCGAAACGCCGGAAGACATCGCAAACCTGCCCATCGTGGCCGGCCCCAACGCGGTGGTGCGGGCCCAGGATGTCGCCACCGTTCGTTCGACCTACAAGGACGCCGAGACCATCACCCGCCTCGACGGCAAGCCGGCAATCGCCATCGAGGTCAAGAAGCGCGTCGGCGCCAATCTGGTCGAGACGGTCGACGCGGTGAAGGTGGTGGCCGACGAGTTCGCCAAGAAGCTGCCCGAGGGCAGCGTCGTGTCCTACAGCCAGGACAAGTCGACCTCGATCCGGCAGCTGCTCGGCGACCTTCAGAACCACGTGATGATCGCCGTCATACTGGTGTTCATCATCATTCTCTACGCTCTCTCGGGCCGCGCCTCCATATTGATCGGCCTAGCGATACCGACCTCGTTCCTGCTTGGAATATTGCTGCTCTCGCTGGCCGGCTACACGGTCAACATCGTGGTGCTGTTCAGCCTGATCCTTGCGGTCGGCATGCTGGTCGACGACGCCATCATCGTCACCGAGTTTGCCGAGCGGCGCATGGCCGAGGGCATGGACAAGAAGGAGGCCTACGCGCTGGCGGCCAACCGCATGGCCGGCCCCGTCATCGCCGCCACCATGACCCGCATCGCCGCCTTCTCGCCGCTGCTGTTCTGGCCGGGCATCGTCGGCGAGTTCATGAAATACATGCCGATCACGCTTATCGTGACGCTGTCGGCCTCGATGCTCTATGCGCTGGTGTTCACGCCGACGCTGGGCGCGATCTTCGGCAAGGCGCATCACGAGCCGGAGCACAAGGACGGCCTCTACATGAACACGGTCAAGCTTGCCGTGCGCCATCCGATCAGCACGATGCTTCTGGCGGCCGCCCTTCTTGTCGCCGTGCCCTGGGTCTACGCCCACAAGGGCAAGGGGGTGGAATTCTTCCCCAGTGTCGAGCCGGAATACGGCCTGCTCTACGTCCATGCGCGCGGCAACCTTTCGCTGGCGGAGATGGACGCGGCTGTCGGCCAGGCGGAAAAGCGCATCCTCGGCTGGCCGGGCGTGAAGTCCGTCTACACGCGCGCCGGCAAGACCACCGGCGGCGGCAACAATGTCGACGAGGATGTCGTCGGCGTGATCCAGTACGAATTCGTCGACTGGCGCGAGCGCAAGCCGGCACACGAAGTTCTGGACGAACTGCGTACCGCCATGGCCGGCATTCCGGGCGTGAGCGTGGAAGTGCAGGTGCCCGAGGCCGGGCCGCCGACCGGCAAGGCGATCCAGGTGCGACTTTCGGCCGTCGACCCGACAGGGCTCAACGACAAAGCGCGCGAAGTCGCGGCAATGCTGAAGACCATCCCCGGCGTGATCGACGTCTCGGACGGCCTGCCGCCGCCCGGCATCGACTGGGCGCTGAAGATCGACCGCAGCAAGGCCGCGCAATATGGCGTCAGCCCGTTTGCGGTCGGTTCGGTCGTGCAGCTCGTCACCACCGGCCTGAAGCTGTCGGACTACCGCCCCGCCGGCGCCGACGACGCCGTCGACATCCGGTTGCGTCTTCCGGAAGACCGCCGCACATTGTCGACGCTCGACCAGCTTCGGGTGGAGACCGCGCAGGGGTCGGTGCCGATTTCGAACTTCGTCAGCCGCCAGCCCGAGCCGAAGATCGGCATCCTCAACCGCATCGACGGCCAGCGCACCATCGTCGTGCAGGCCAACGTCGCCAGCGGCGTGCAGCCGGCCGCGGCGCAGGCCCAGGTGACCGAGGCGATGAAGAAGATGGACCTGCCCGGCATACGCTGGAAGCTCGCGGGCCAGGACGAGGAGAGCAAGGCGGCCGGCGAGTTCCTGAGCAAGGCGTTTGGCGCGGCGCTGTTCCTGATCTTCATCGTGCTGCTGGCGCAATTCAACAAGTTCGGCAGCGTGATGATGGTTCTTTCC
>JAEWHN010000135.1 GCA_023387775.1 Pseudomonadota bacterium
CTCCAAACGGACCCGGCTTTGCAGTTCGAGTTGGCACACCGATTGATCTGAATTCCAGTGTTCACGAAGCCGAGCGCAGCTTGGTTGGCGCAGCGCTGGATCTCGTACGGCGCGTAGCTGAGATGGATGTTGATACACTCCACAACTCTTGGATCGAATGGTGCCATGACGCCCTAAGTGACACCGATGATGACGAGCATATCTACAGGGAATAGTCGTATCGGCCATCAAGCGCTCTCCATGAAAAAGCCCGCTCAACGGCGGGCTTTGGATGTTCGATTGCGCGAAGGAACAGCTATTTCGGCTCTGGCTTCTTCGGCTTCTCGTTTTTGGGCGGCGGTGCCTTCGCGATCTTCTTCAGCGTTGCGTCGAAATGCTCCTCGGAGTCATCCGTTTTTAATTCGCGGGCGGCTTCGCGGAACTTGTCAACTTGACTCTTTATGGGTTGACCTGATTCAACCTTGGGCATGGGGCTTGAACTCTCTCAATTACATAACCTTTATCTTAATCGGTCTGGCGCTATCCAGGTTGCGCACCTGCCGCTGCCCACTGCTCGATATTTGGGTTGCCCGATTGGCATCGCCTATCTTTCGAGCTCATCACTGCACCACATTCTTGGAAAGCACCCGGACATAACCCCCTTCGACATGCTGTGCTTGCCCATGATGGTTCGTGACGGGCGGTGGATAGGCGATCGGCCGAGGGAAGCATGCGTCGTCTACGACCATCCAGAAACTGGTGCGCGCTACAAGAGTTCAGTCAAAGCCGTTGGAGATGGATATGAGGTCTATCTGAGTACATTCCACCGCTTGGCAGACCGGCAATTGAAGTCGCTTCTAAAGCGCGGGCCAGTGCTTACTTAGGGGGAATTCGGCGAGTGACCGAAGCCACCCGCCATAATTCTAACGCGGTGGGGCCTGCCATGAACCCCACAAGGCGCTCCCATCGTTTCCAATGGTGCTACGGCCGGCAGAATGTCACCGTGTCGCGCGTCGTTCCTCTCAAGAAATAGTTCTCCCCTGAGCATTTCAAGGGTAACAAAATAAAATTGAGATGTGAATCCCATCGGCGAAATATTCTTTAGCGCTTATTTCGCCTCCGATACGAACCTTTCCAGAGCGGAAGTTCAAGCTGCACCTCCTTACGGCGCACCTTTTCAGTAAGCTTGTCGATACGTAAGGCGCTTACCAGCAACACCCTTGAGGGCGATCAGCGAGCGGACGTTATCTTCAACGCCCATGGCCGAACGGTTCGAATAGCGGAAATCGAACTCTGCCAGATAGCGGTGAAGGTGCTGTTCTGAACAATGCTGATAGACGCCCTTCATGCCGCGCTTGAAGATTAAATAGTAGCCTTCCACGGTGTTGGTGTGGACGTTGCCGCGCACGTACTCGTCCTTGGAATGAGTGACGATCTCGTGCGATGCGAATTCCTTGCCAAGTCGCCGATAGACGCCGCTCTCGTCGGTCATCAGCGCGCTTTCCTTGGCGATGTTGGCGCGAACGATCGGCACAATTGTGCCAATGCGGGCGGTGTCGATGTGGAAGGAACGGGCAACGCCGCCACGCTCGACCAGCGTTAGAACGGTGTTCTTGTGAGCCGCGCCGCCGGTCTTGACCGGAGTGCCTTTCAGGCGGCCGATGTAGGTTTCATCCGCCTCAACGGTCTTGCCGTTGCCGCCCATGGGCGTGAAGCCGTCATGGCGCATGGCCTCGCGGATGCGGTGGGCGAGGAACCAAGCCGTCTTGTAGGTGCATTCCAGAACGCGATGAAGCTGATGTGCCGAGATGCCCTTCTTGCTGGAGCACATCAGATGGATCGCCTGCAGCCACTTGTGCAGCGGCAGGTGGGTTTCTTCAAAGATCGTGCCCATGCGCACGGTGAACTGCTTGCGGCAAGCCGAGCACTTGTAGAGGCCGTGGCGCTCGATGCCGTGCGGGTTCTTCTTCGAAGGCTTCGTGCGGACGCCGACCAGCTTGTAGTGCTTGTCCATCGAACCGCAGTGATGGCAGACCGGACCCTGCGGCCACAGCATTTCCTCGACGTGCTGGAAAGCGGCGGCTTCGTCGTGGAAATAAGGGCGAGACAAAACGGACATAGCGATAACTCCTTGTGTTTGTTATCGCTCATTCAGTTGGGTTTGTCAAATATATAATCGCCGGCTGAAAACAGGTTCAAAACGAGAACATAACGTGGCATGGTGCGGCCATGCCGATCATTTCCCCCCTTTCGTCCAATCCGCTCGTCGACGGGCGCCAGTCCGAGCGCGCCATGGTGGTGCGGCGCGGCGTGCAGCGCCTTTTGATGCAGATGGGCGCGCATGTGCTGCCGGAACTTTCGCTGGCGACAGGCCGGCGTGCCGACCTGGTGGCGCTGACGCGCCAGGGCGACATCTGGATCATCGAGATCAAATCGTCGGTCGAGGATTTTCGCGTCGACCGCAAATGGCCCGACTACCGGCTGCATTCGGATCGATTCTTCTTTGCCACGCATCCGGAAGTGCCGGCGGAGATCTTTCCGGAAGAGTGCGGTTTTATTCTCTCCGACGGCTACGGCGCGGAGATCTTGCGAGAAGCGCCGGAGCACCGCATGGCCGCGGCCACGCGCAAGGCGCTGATGCTGCGCATCGCCCGCGCCGGTGCCGCCCGCCTGCTGGCGGCGGAACTGGCCGGCGTTTCGGTGCCGGCACTGGATGGGGAGAGCGAGTAGGGCGGTTTACCCTCTCGTCTTGCTTCGGAGTGCCTTACCCCCACTCCGCCTCGCTTCGCTCGGCACCTCTCCCCCTCAAAAGGGGAGAGGAAGGGTGCCAAGCTCGCGGACGGTTTCCCCCGTACCGGGGGGTCCGAAGGACGACCCGTGGCTCGCCCAGGATGGTGGTTTGGAAGCAACCCGGAGTGGGTGGTCGAATTGCCTATGTGATAGCGCTGTCACAAGGGGAAAGGTAAAGCCTCAGCGCGGCGCGCGCTTGGCCAGGATGCGCTGCAAGGTGCGGCGGTGCATGTTGAGCCGGCGCGCGGTTTCGGAGACGTTGCGTTCGCACATCTCGTAGACGCGCTGGATGTGCTCCCAGCGCACACGGTCGGCCGACATCGGGTTTTCCGGTGGGGCGGCGCGCTCGCCGGTGGTGCGGGTCAGCGCGGCGAACACGTCGTCGGCGTCGGCGGGCTTGGACAGATAGTCGATGGCGCCGAGCTTCACGGCGGTGACCGCGGTGGCGATGTTGCCGTAGCCGGTGAGGATGATGGTGCGCGCGTCGGCCCGCTTCTCGCGGATGGCGGCCACCACGTCGAGGCCGTTGCCGTCGCCCAGCCGCATGTCGACCACCGCATAGGCCGGCGCGTGCGCGCGCGCCTTGGCCACCGCCTCCTCGACGCTTTCGGCGGTCTCGACCTGGAAACCGCGCAGCTCCATGGCGCGTGCCAGGCGGGTCAGGAACGGCTTGTCATCATCCACGATCAGCAGCGAGGTGTCGCCGCCGGTAATGCTGCCATCAACTACTTCGTCGCCGTTCATGTTCGTCTGGTCCGTTCTATCTGTTTTTCTTGGCTGTTTTCCCACCAATATAGGCGCCGGAGACCGGTTTTTCCACCCGCCGGGCGGGCTCAGGCGGTATCGAACATGGACGACGCCGCCGACCCCGGATTGAGGAAGACGTCGTGCGCCCATTCGATCTTCACGACGGCGCCCTTGCCGCGTTCATTGGCGTTGGAAAAGGTGAGCGTGGCGCCGGAGCGCTCCAGCAGCGTCTTGGCGATGAACAGGCCAAGGCCAAGCCCGCCGCCCTGCTCGCCGCCGCCCTGCCGGGTGGTCATGTAGGGCTCGCCGATGCGGTCGATGATCTCGGGCGGGAAGCCGGGCCCGTCGTCGATGATCTCGAACACGACGCGGCGGTCGTTCCAGCTCCAGCGGATGGTGACTGTGCTGGTGGCGAAGTCGACGGCGTTTTCCACCAGATTGCCCAAGCCGTAGATCACGCCGGGATTTCGGTGCCCGACCGGCTCCGGGCCGAGCTGCTCGCCGGGCTCGAGCTTGATGGAAATGCCGAAATCGCGGTGAGGCGCGATCACCTCCTCGACCAGAGAGGTGAGCGGCATGCGCGCCAGATGCACCTCGCTTTCCGAGGACAGGCTGGTGAGGCGCTTGAGGATCTGGCGGCAGCGTTCGCTCTGCGAGCGCAGCAGCGTCACGTCCTCGTGGAACTTCGGGTCCTTGCCCAGCGCCCGCTCCATTTCCTTGGCCACCAGCGTGATGGTGGCAAGCGGCGTGCCGAGCTCGTGGGCAGCGGCGGCGGCCAGCCCGTCCAGCGCCGACAGATGCTGCTCGCGCTGCAGCACCAGCTCGGTGGCCGACAACGCATTGGCCAGAAGCCGCGCCTCTTCCGCCACGCGCCAGGCATAGATGGCGGTGAAGGCGATGCTGGACAGCACCGCCATCCACATGCCGGCGACATAGAGGAAAGGCATGACGAGTTCCGTGCCGGCGATCCACGGCAGCGGCAGGTGGAAGAAGGCGAGCAGCGTGGTGAGCGCCATGACGCACACGCCCAGCAACGCCGTGAGGCTGAGCGGCAGCGAGGTGGCCGAGATGACCACCGGCACCGCCATCAGCAGCGAGAACGGGTTGGTCAGGCCGCCGGTCATGTAGAGCAGGCCGGCAAGCTGCAGCGCATCGAAGGTGAGGATGCCAAGCGCCGGCAGCGGCTGCAGCCGATGCGCGGCCGGGAAGCGGAAGGTGAGCAGCAGGTTGAGCCAGGCAGAACAGGCGATCAGCGTGAAGCACAGGCTGACCGGCAGCGGAAACTGGAACCCGTAGGCGACGACCATGACGGTGACGCTCTGGCCGATGATGGCCAGCCAGCGCAGCCGGATCAGCGTGTTGAGACGCAGGCGGGCACTCTGCTGGAGCTCGGGCATGTTCTGCTTCTTGACCATGAAGGGTTTATGCGCCGGACCGGTGCCCCTCGCCAAGCGCTATTTGACGCGGGGTTTTGCGCGCGCCGTGGCCTGGGCCGACAGAGGATCGTCGGGCCAGACATGCTTGGGGTAGCGCCCGCGCATGTCGGAGCGCACATCGGCCCAGGAGCCGCGCCAGAAGCCCGGCAGGTCGCGCGTGGTCTGGATCGGCCTGTGGGCGGGGGAAAGCAGCTCCAGCGTGAGCGGCACCGTGCCTCCGGCAATGGAAGGATGCCTGTCCAGGCCGAACAGTTCCTGCACGCGGATGGCCAGCACCGGCCGCTCGCCCTCATAGTCGATCGGCACGCGGCTGCCCGAGGGTGCGTCGAAATGAGTCGGCGCCAGCGGGCCCAGCTTGCGCTGCAGATCGTGCGGCACCAGCGACAGGAGCGCATCGTGCAGCACGCCGGCGCCGATGCGGGCAAAGCTCGCCTCGCCGGTGAGGAAGGGCAGCAGCCAGTCGTCGAGCGAGGCGACCAGCGCCTCGTCCGAAACATCGGGCCAGGGCGCGCCAAGGCCGGTGTGCAACCATTGCAGGCGGTGGCGCAGGATCTGCGCTTCCTTGCCCCAGTTGAGCAGCGACAGGCCGTGTGTCTTCAGCGCCTCGATGATGGCCCGGTCGGCGTCCGGGCCGGAAGGTGCCGGCAGCATGCGCTCGGACAAGGTGATGGCGCCGAGCCGCACGGTCTCGCGCACGCGCACGGCGCGCTTTTCCGCGTCGAAGGCGCTTTCCAGCTTCTTGTCGATGTGATGGGCGAGGACGGAGCGGATTTCGGCCTCGGAAACGGAAGCTGCGGCGGCGATGCGCGCGCTCTGCGCCTTGCCCTGCATGTCGGCCACGACGAGATATGCCTCGCCGGCCAGCGGATCGGCGGCATCGAGCATCGCGCCGCTGCCATTGGCAAGAACAAAACGGCCGCGCTCGCCGCGCGCCTTGGCGACACGATCGGGCCAGGCGCGGAGGAGAAGCGCGCCTGCCGCTTCCGGCGCGGCGGCTTGGCCGCCACCATTTGCAGCCCGCGCCAACCTTTCGGCCAACTGCCTCGCCGCCACCGCGCGCGGCGATTTTTCCGTCATGAAGCGCGACAGCCGCCGCTCCAGATCGACGCTGTCGCCGCCAAGGCCGCGCTCGGTGAGCAATACGGCAAGCCGCGCGGCTTCAAGCCCCTGCCCCTGCCTTGCCGCCTCGGCCACCATATGCGCGAGCCGAACGGGAAGCGCCAGCTTGCGCATGGCCGCGCCGGCTTCCGTCAGCCGCCCGTCGGCGTCGATGGCGTCGAGTTCGGTGAGCAGCGTGCGCGCCTCTGAAAGGGCGGGCGCCGGCGGCGGGTCGAGGAAAGCGAGGCTTGCCGGATCGGCGACGCCGAAGGCGGCGCAATCGAGCATCAGACTGGAGAGGTCAGCCTCCAGGATTTCCGGCGGCGTGAAGGCGGGAAGCGCTGCCGTCTGCTCCGCGCGCCACAGGCGGATGGCCACACCCGGTTCGGTGCGGCCGGCGCGGCCGGCGCGCTGGTCGGCCGAGGCGCGGGAGACACGCACCGTTTCCAGCCGGGTGAGGCCGCTGGCCGGCTCGTAGCGCGGCAGGCGCGACAGGCCGGAATCGATCACCACCCGCACGCCGTCGATGGTGATGGAGGTTTCGGCAATCGCGGTGGCCAGCACCACCTTGCGGCGGCCGGCGGGCGGCGGCTTGATCGCGGCGTCCTGCGTCTTCGCATCCAGCATGCCGTAGAGCGGGATGATGTCGGTGTCGGCCCCGATGCGACCTTCGAGGCGCTCGCGGGTGCGCTCGATCTCGCGCTGGCCAGGCAGGAAGGCAAGCACGCTGCCGGGCTCGCCGGCCAGCGCCTCGCGCACGGCCCTGGCCATGGCGTCCTCGATAGGCGTGCCGGCCGGCCGCTCCTGATAGCGGATGTCGATGGGAAAACTGCGGCCCTCGCTTTCGATCACCGGCACGTCGCCGAGCAGGCTTGCCACGCGCGCGCCGTCGAGCGTGGCCGACATCACCAGCAGCCTGAGGTCGGGCCTCAGTGCGCCCTGCACGTCGAGCGCCAGCGCCAAGCCGAAATCGCCGTCCAGCGAGCGCTCGTGGAACTCGTCGAAGATGACCGCCGAGATGCCCTTCAGCTCGGGGTCGTCGAGGATCATGCGGGCCAAGATGCCTTCGGTGACGACG
Source organism: Pseudomonadota bacterium (assembly GCA_023387775.1). Taxonomy (GTDB): domain Bacteria; phylum Pseudomonadota; class Alphaproteobacteria; order Rhizobiales; family Rhizobiaceae; genus Pseudaminobacter. Next base: position 7,129 of record JAEWHN010000135.1, read on the forward strand.
AGGATTTTCGTCCGGGCCGACTGCTTGCTCTCCATGCGCAGGGCATAGCCGACGGTGCCGCCGGGCTCCTCGCCCAAGAGCTGCGCCATGCGGCGCGCGGCGGCGCGGGCGGCGAGGCGGCGGGGTTCGAGCAGCAGGATTTTTCCAGCGCCCAGCCACGGCGCTTCGAGCAGCGCCAGCGGCACCAGCGTGGTCTTGCCAGCACCTGGCGGCGCGACCAGCACCGCGCTCGATTTGACTGCGAGCGCATCGGCAAGCGCGGGCAGAACGGCGGTGACGGGAAGCTCGGGCAGGTTTTTCGGCATTACTCTGTCCCGATCCGAATGACGGCGCCGCCGGCAGCTTCGGCGTCGGCTTCATCATGCGTCACCAGCACCACCGGCAGGCCGCCGGCCTTGGCCTTGGCGAAGACCAGCTCGCGGATCTGGCCGCGCAGGTTGGCGTCGAGCTTGGAAAAGGGTTCATCGAGCAGCAGCATGCGTGGCGACGACAACAGCGCGCGCGCCAGCGCCACCCGCGCCTTCTGCCCGCCCGACAGCGTGTCGGGGTCGCGCGTGGCCATGCCGCCAAGGCCGACGCCTTCGAGCGCCGCTTCGGCCAGTTCCGTGCGCGCGGCCTTGCCCTTCACGGCCTGCGGGATGGCGAAGACGAGGTTGCCGCCGACCGACATATGCGGAAACAGGAGCGGGTCCTGAAACAAGATGCCGGCGTGGCGATCCTCGGCCGGCAGGGCGGTGAGGTCGACATCGCCGGAGAAGACGCGGCCGGATGCCTGGAAGGCAGGCGGCAAAAACCCGCCTATATAGGCCAGCAACGTCGACTTGCCCGAGCCGGACGGCCCCATCACGGTAAGCACCTCGCCGGGCGCGACGCGATGCGCCACCGCAACGAGCGTGTGCCCGTTCAGCGCGATCGTCACATCGTCCAGGAAGAGCCAGCTTTCGGCCATCACCCCAACCTGTTTTTGTCCTCTCGCCGCATGGCGGAGGATCATTCACACCCGCATGGCGCGGCGGTGCCGGAATATCAGCGCGGGCAGGATCGTTGCAACCGCAAAGCCGATGGCCGGCAGGATCATCTGCACGAAGGCGTAGACGCCGATGATGCGGCGGTTGCCGCCTGAGGCCAACGCCACAGCTTCGGTGGTGATGGTTTCAAGCCGGCCAGCGCCGATGAGCACGGTGGGCAGGTACAGCCCGATGGATACAGCGAAGCCGACGGCTGCCGCGACCAGAATGGCGCGCAGCAGCATCGGCAGGCGGATGGAGACAAGCGTGCGTAGGCGCGACTTGCCAAGCCCGGCGGCGACCGCCTCGAAGCGCTGATCGAAGGCGCGCCACGGGTCGGCGAGCGACAGGAACACATAGGGCATGACAAAGACCAGATGCACCAGCACCAACGCCGGCAGGCTGGCGACCGTGCCGCTGACAACGAACAAGAACTGCAGGCCGAACAGGAACGCGACCTGCGGCACGATGAGCGGCAGGTAGATGAGCCACAGCGCGCCGCGCCCGGCGATGCGGCCGGTGCGGTTTTCGTTGATGAGGCAAAGCAGGGTGAGCGCCACGGCGATCAGCGTCGACAGCGTGGCGACCAGAAGGGTGACGCCGAGCGGGCCGGCGATGCGCGGCGCGGCGACGATCCAGCTTTTCAGCGTAAAGCTCTCCGGCAGCGCATTGGGGAACTGCCACAGCCCGGCGAACGACCAAAGCGCCAGCGTGGCCAATCCGGCGAAGACGGCGAGCGCGGCGAGGAACATGCCGCCAAGTGCGGCGCGGCCCGCCCACGCATCGCGGCGAAAGCGCAGGCCACGCGCGCAGGCGCGGTCGCGCAGCCACGCGCCCAGTCTTTCAAGCCCGATCCAGACGAGGATTGAAACGGCCGTCACGACGAGCTGCAGCAGCGCGCCGGCAGAGGCGAAGAAACGCATCGACAGTTCGGGATCGTTCATCCAGCGCAGCAGCCGCACGGCAAGCGGCGCGGGCGTGGTGGGGCCGAGGATGATGGCGACGTCGACCACGGAGCTGGAGAACGCGATGACGGCGAACACCGCCAGCCGGATCTGGCGGTACAGCGGCGGCCAGACGCCATAGACGAAGCCGGCGATGCGGCCATAGCCGAGCGATGCCGAAAGCCGTCGCGTGCGCAAAAGATCGACCTGCGGCAGCGCCGCCAGCGCGATGAGCAGCAGGAAGGGAATTTCCTTCATCACCAGCCCAGCCATCATCGACAGGGCAAGTGGGTCGTTGACGATCAAGAGGTCCGGCGGCTGTTGCCAGCCGGTAAGGCCGGGCGAGACCAGCCGCGCGACCATGCCCGACGGCGCGATGAGGAAGGCCAGCCCGAAGGCAGCCGCCGCATGCGGCACCGACAGGAGCGGCGATACCAGATGCTGCATGCGCGAAAAGATCTTTGTGCCGGCAAAAGCTGCGATGAACAGCGCGACCGTGCCGAGAGATATGGCGGCGGTGACGAGACCTGCTGCGAGGCTGAGCAGCACAGATGTGGCGAGGCCGGGCTGGGAGAGAAGCTGTGTGACATGCGCCAGCGTGAAGGCCTCGCCGCCCAGCGCCGGCAGGTAGCCAAAAGCCGGCAGCAGCGTGCCGGCGAGGCCGGCAAGGATCGGGCCGGCCAGGAGCAGGATCGCCAGCGGCGGGCCGAGCCGGGCTAGCATGATGTGCCGCGACTGAGAAGCGCAAGCGCTCTACGTTGCCCCCTTTTGGGCTGCCGGCCATCTCCCTGCGCGTGGCGGGAGCTATATGGGGGTCGACCCCCACTCCGGTTTGCTTCGCAAACCACCATTCCGGGGCGAGCCACGGGTCTCGCCCGTCCTTCGGACCCCCCGATCGACGGGGGAGAGGAAATGCCGTCCGCGAGCTTGGTGCCCTTCCTCTCCCCTTTTGCGGGGGAGAGGTGCCGAGCGAAGCGAGGCGGAGTGGGGGTAGGTCGCGCCATATGCGATTGTCCTGCACCTTGTGGGGGAGATGCCCGGCAGGGCAGAGGGGGATGCTGTCCCGCCAACCGAACCACCGCCCCTCTAATCCCCCACGCCGTAACGCCGCTTCCATTCCGCCTCCAGCCGCACCATCCAGCTCGGATGCGGCTCGTCGATGGCCGGGCCGAGCTCGTCCGGCTTCAACGTGGCAATGCCAAGATCGAGCGCCCCGAAGCGGGCGCGGTCGGGGGTGTCGAGCTTGGCCATCGACAGCACCGTCGGGTCGCCCCACACCTTCGGGTCCTGCTTGCGCGCCTGCGCCTCGGGCGACAGCAAGAAGTCGGCCGTCACCAGCGCGCCGGCCTTGGCCGAGGCGTTGTAGGGAATGGCGACGAAATGGGTGTTGGTCAGCGTGCCGGCCGGAAAGGTGAAGGAGCGCACGGTGTCGGGCAATTCGCCATTGGCGATGGCGCTGGAAGCTTCCGACGGATTGAAGGCGAAGATGATGTCGAGCTCGCCATCTGCCAGAAGCTGCTTCATCGCCGGATAGTTTTGCGGGTAGGCGCGCCCGGAGCGCCACAGAACCGGCTTGAGCTCATCGAGATAGGCAAAGAGCGGCGCGGTGACCTGATCGAACGAGGCCTCGTCGACCGGCTTTTGCAGCACCGAGCGGTCAACCACCAGCTCGGACAGCACCTGTTTCAGGAAGGTCAGGCCCATGAAATCCGGCGGCTGCGGATAGGAGAAACGGCCGGGGTGAGCCTTGGCCCAGGCAAGCAGTTCCCTGGCCGATTTCGGCAGGCTGGCGGGGTCGGTGCGCGCGGTGTCGTAGAAGAACACCAGCTTGGCCATGCCCCACGGGCTTTCCAGCCCGTCCACGGGGACGGTGAAGTCGGTGCGGATGGTCGGCTTGTTCTCCACGTCGACATATTTCCAGTTGGGCAGCTTTTCGGCCCAGCCCGGCGACATCAGGAGACCCTGGCGCTTCATGGCGGCAAAATTCTCGCCATTGATCCAGATGAGGTCGACGGTGCCGCCCTCGTTGCGGCCGGCGGCCTTCTCGGCCACCACCTTGGCAACCGCATTGGCGGTGTCGTCGAGCTTCACATGGACGAGCTTGACGCCATAGCGCTTCTGCAACTCGCCGCCCGCCCATTCGAGATAGGCATTGATGTTTTCGGCCCCGCCCCAGGCGTTGAAATAGACGGTCTCGCCCCTGGCCTCGGCCAGCACCTCGTCCCATTTGGCCGGATCGGGATTGCCGGCCAATGACTGAAGCGTCAGCGCGAAAAGCGCTGCGGCGGCGGCCAGTAGCAATCGTGTCATCGAGATTCCCCTGTCCCAAGCAGCATTTTCCGCAGGCGATTGAACATTCCGACCTTATGGCGTCAATGCGGCCGGGCAGTTCAGCGCCCTCACTTCGCCGTGAGATCGGCGAGCCGCCCTGCCCGCGCCACCTGCCGCCCGGCGGATGACTTGCGGCGAGTTGTCTGGTATCTCCGACAAATATCAACCGTGCTTTCGTCAATCCGTCATGCAAATCGCCTAAGGCATCGCCGCAGGCGAGGATAACACCGATGCGTTATGCAATCTATTTCACACCGGGGCCCGACGATGCGCTGACCCGCATCGCAGCGAACTGGCTTGGCCGCGACCCTTTTACCGGCGCCGCCCACGAGGCGCCCGCCAACGGCCGACTGTCGGCGACGGAGGTGGCGTTTCACACCGCGGCGCCGCGGCGCTACGGCTTCCACGCCACGCTGAAGGCGCCGTTCCGGCTGGCCGAGGGCGAGAGCGAAGCCGCGCTGGACGAGGCGTTGGCGGATTATGCCGCCACGCTGGAGCCGGTGGTGCTGCCGCGCCTGGTGGTGGGGCAGCTGGACGGCTTCTTCGCGCTGGTGCCGGGCGCGGCTTCGCCCGCGCTCAACCGATTCGCCGGCGACATCGTCTCGGCCTTCGAGCCCTTTCGCGCGCCGCTGACCGACGCTGAAATCGAGCGCCGCAACCCGGACGCCCTGAGCCAGGCGGAATTCCGCAACCTGTGCCAGTGGGGCTATCCCTACGTGTTCGACAGCTTCCGCTTCCACATGACGCTGACCGGCCGCGTCGGCGCCGAGGAAGCCCCCCGGCTGCGCGCCGCCATCGACGAGATGTTCGCCGCGGAGCTCGAGCGCCCCTTCGCCGTGGACAGGCTGGCCCTGTTCGTGGAGCGCGAGCCCGGCGCCCCCTTCATCGTGCATTCCCACTACGCGCTCGGCCGCCACACCGAAAGAAAGACCGCCTGACATGACGACCGAAACGACACTGACCAACGCCCGCATCGTGCTTGCCGACGAGATCGTCGACGGCTCGGTGCTGATCCGCGACGGCAAGATTGCCGATGTTTCCAGCGGCGCGTCCCGCGCGGGCGAGGACATGGAGGGTGACTTCCTGATCCCCGGATTGGTGGAACTGCACACCGACCACCTCGAAGGACACTATTCGCCGCGGCCCAAGGTGCGCTGGAACCCGATCGCCGCGGTGCTGGCGCATGACGCGCAGGTGGCCACCTCCGGCATAACCACCGTGTTCGACGCGCTGCGGGTGGGGGACATCGACGCGGGCATCACCGTCGCCGACATGCGCAAGCTGGCCGACGCCATCGAGGACAGCCTGCGCAACGACCGCCTGCGCGCCGACCACTTCATCCACCTGCGCTGCGAGGTTTCGGCGCCCGACTGCCGCGAGAGCTTCGAGCTCCTCGCGGGCGACGAACGGGTGAAGCTCGCCTCGCTGATGGACCATGCGCCGGGCCAGCGGCAGTTCGCCAGCCTCGACGCCTATGCCATCTACTACATGGGCAAGATGAAGATGTCGCAAGAGCAGTTCCAGGCCTATTGCGAAAAGCGCATGGCGCAGTCGGCCGAGAACGCCGCGCCCAACCGCTCCGCCATCGCCGCCGCCTGCCACGAGCGCGGCATCGTGCTGGCCAGCCATGACGACGCCACCACCGAGCATGTGGACGAGGCGATCGCCCAGGGCATCCGCGTGGCCGAGTTCCCGACCACGATGGAGGCAGCGCGCGCTTCCAAGCAGGCGGGCCTGGGCGTTCTGATGGGCGCGCCGAACGTGGTGCGCGGCGGCTCGCATTCGGGCAATATCTCGGCGCGCGAACTGGCCGAGAACGGCCTGCTCGACATATTGTCGTCCGACTACATCCCGTTCAGCCTGATCCAGTCGGCCTTCTTCCTCGGCGAAGTGGTGGACGCCATCTCGCTACCGCAGGCCGTGGCCATGGTGTCGAAGACCCCGGCCGAGGCCGTGGGCCTGACCGACCGCGGCGCGATCGAGGCCGGCCGCCGCGCCGACATGGTGCGGGTGCGGGTGGACGAGCATGTGCCGGTGGTGCGCACCGTGTGGCGCGAGGGGCGCCGCGTGGCATGATGGTCTCGGGCCTCATCGAACGCGAGCAGGCAAGTTCGGCCTTTCCCGTCCGCAGCGGTGTGTTCATCGCCGTTGTCGGCCCGAGCGGTGCCGGCAAGGACACGATCATGGCCTACGCCCGCGAGCGCTTCGCGGGCGAGGACAGCGTCGAGTTCGTGCGCCGCGTCATCACCCGCCCGTCCGACGGCGCAACCGAAGACCACGACACGCTGACCGAGGCGGCCTTCATCGAGGCCGAGGCGGAAGGTGCTTTCGCGCTCTCCTGGGAAGCGCATGGGCTGCGATATGGCATCCCCGCCGGCGTCGATGAAACCATCGCTGACGGCCGCGTGGCGATCGCAAACGCCTCGCGCGGCGCGATCCCCGCGCTGCGGGCGCGCTATGAGAACGTCGCCGTGGTGGAGATCACCGCGCGGCGGGAAATCCTCGCCGAGCGGCTTTCGGCACGCGGGCGCGAGACGCGCGAGGAAGTGTTGGCCCGGCTGGCGCGCGCCAGCGCGGTGGAGCTTTCGGGCCCTGGCGTCTCGACCATCGACAACAGCGGCGAGAAGGAAATCGCCGGCGAGCGTTTTGTGGCCATCATTCGCAAGGCGATAGCTTTTGCCGATGTGGGGCGGTTTTAGCCGCCCCGCGCCAGTTGGCTTTCAGCCGATCCTGAGCATGTGGTTGTCCCAGACATAGGCGGGCTCGCGCATATCGCTGCCGTCGGGGCCAAGAATTTCACCGGTGCCGGTGGTGGCGCGGAAGCCGGCATGGTCTGGCGCGAGGCCGCAGACTTCCTGCACGTCACGCCTGGCAACGACATTGCCGCTGGCCGTCTCGATGACGGCAAAGACATTGCCCTCGGGCGACGACACCGCCACCGTGCCGGCGTCGTGGTTGGCGGCGACCGAGCCGATATAGTTGCGGAAACCGGCGAGCACGTCTTCCGGCATGTCGAGCAGTTGCAGGCCCTTGCCGCGCCGGGCGCTGCCGACCAGAAGCGGCTTTTCCGTTGCCGGGCCCCTGTGCTGGCAGCCGAACCAGACCGTGCCGGAAGCGTCGGCGTCCATGTGGCGGATCGAGAGCTGGTGCAACGCCGGCGGCAGCTCGTGGCTTTCCAACAAATCGCCCGAGACGCGATCGACGAAGACCAGCGACGGCTTCATGGTCGTCAGGTTGAGCTCGGCCCGGCCGAAATCGGGATGGGTCTCGATGCCGCCATTGGCGATCGCCAGCGTGCGGCCGTCGGCCAGAAGCAGCAGGTCGTGCGGGCCGACGCCATAGGTCGGGAACTCGCCGAGGCGGCGGAAGCCGTCGCGCGCGTCATAGATGCCGACCACGCCGGCGGCGTTGTCATAGTCGTTCTCTGTGACATGGAGCAGCGCGCCGTCCTGCGAGAACACGCCATGGCCGAAGAAATGGCGGCCGGCGATGCTGTTGACCGTCTGCGACTCGCGGCGGCCGGTGTGGTCGAAGACGACGAAGAAGGTGCCGGGCTGGCGGGCGAAGACCACGGATTGGCCCGAGACGGGATCGAAGGTTACGTCGTGGCCGCGATCGGGCAGCGAAACCAGATGCAGCACCTTGCCGGCTTCCGACAGCACGGCCGCGCCGAAACTGCCGTCGCGCTTCTGGTAGGCGGTGGCGAAGACCGCGTCCGTCGCGAGCGTGGCCGCCCGCGCCTGCGGCGTCAGCGCGGCGAAGAAGGCAGCGCCTGCGGCCTTGAGGAAATCGCGGCGGTCGAGCAGCGGCGTACGCACAGTCAATCCCCGTCGAGCGAGGAGAAACCGGCGCTGAGGCCGAGCGCGTCGGCTAGCCGGACGCCGAAGAGCTCGCCGAGGCTCGAGGTGACGATGCCGAAATAGGCAAGCTTGGCGCGCCGCGCCGGATCGGCCAGCACTTCGGCCAACGGGCCCCTCGCTGCTTCGGCGGCACCGATGGCGTTGCCGAACTCGAAGCCGATCGAGCTGGCGATCCAGCGCTCGTCGGTGGCCAACGGCTCGCCAAGGCCGGAGGCTTCGAACAGCGCCTTCATGCCCGCCATGTTGCCCGCGAGCGTGTCGGCGGACTTGCCCGAGCGCCAGAACAGCGCCTGCCTCGGCTTGTCCTGGGCTTGCGTCTTGCCGAGGAAGCCGCCCAGCCGCACGTCGCGGTCGAGCTCCAGCCCGTTGACGAAGACCTCGAACAGCGCGCCCAGCGCCTCGTTGCCGTTTCGGTAGAGGGCGTTGCCCTCGCCCGGCGTCGCCCATGTTTTCGCAAAGCCGTCGGGTGCGTTCCAGGCGGCCTCGACCTCGCCGGCCATCGTGTCGAGATTGGCCGCGACCGCGGCGCCGAAGCCGCAGCGATGAGTTCCTTCCGGCCCGGCAAGCGTCTCGGCATCGGTGCCGAACAGCACATATTCAAGCGCGCCGAGGCCCTGCATGGCAACGCTCTTGGTGGCGAGCTGGGCCGGGTCGGACGTGCTTTCGTCGCCGGCTTCGATTGCCGCCTGCACCTGCTTCAGGCCGGTGCTCTTGCGGTCGGGCCAGAACAGGATGCGCTCCAGCCGGTTCTGCTCGGTGATGGGACCGACGCGGACGATCTCGGCCCTCGACCAGGCATCGACGGTGGCACCGAAGGCCTTTCGCGCCGCTTCAAGACTGGCCTCGGACGGCGCGGCGCACAGCGCCTTGGTGTCCGACGCCATCTGCGTCGTGGCGGTATGGAAATCGCGATAGGCGGGCCGCACGAAACCGTCGATCGCCTTGCCGATGATAACCGGCGCGTCGAGCTCGGCGGCGTGGGCGGCGGGCTGGGCAAGAACCAGGGCGGCGACGGCGAGCAGGGAACGAAGCATCACAGCGACTCCAGGAATTTCACCAGCGCCTCGCGTTCCGGCTTGGGAAGCGAGGCAAAACGGTCGCGCGCGGCTTGTCCCTCGCCGCCATGCCAGAGGATGGCCTCGGTGAGGTTGCGGGCGCGGCCGTCATGCAGGAAGAAGGTGTGGCCGTTGACCACCTGTGTCAGGCCGATGCCCCAGAGCGGCGGAGTGCGCCATTCGCTGCCGGTGGCGTCGCCCACCTGCTGCCCGTCGGCCAGCTCTTCGCCCATGTCGTGCAGCAGGAAGTCCGAATAGGGCCAGATGAGCTGGAAGGACTGCGCCTTGTTGGGCGCGTCGCGCCGGGTGACGAATTTCGGCGTGTGGCAGGAGGCGCATCCGATCTCGTAAAACACCTTCTTGCCGGCGAGCACTTCCGGATTGTCGATGTCGCGGCGGGCCGGCACGGCGAGGTTCTGGGCATAGAAGGTGACCAGGTCGAGGATCGGGTCCGCAGCCTCGGTGTCGCCGAGCTTGGGCTGCACGCCGGTCGGCATCGCAAGGCACTCCTTCTGCGCCTCGGTGCAGTCGCCCCAATGTTTTGGATTGTCCGGCGTCGAGATGCCGAGATCGCCCACGAAGGCATCGGCCGACTGCTGGCGGATGGTGGGCACCGAGGCCTTCCAGCCGAAGCGGCCGAGCGTCAGCTCGCCGGTCTTGGGATCGCGGACGATGGAGGCCTTGCCCGAGATGCCGTCGCCATCGGCGTCATCGGGATCGGCGTGGACAAGAATGTCGGCGGGGTGGATCTGCTCTATCAGGCCGAGCCCGATCATCGGCGGCGTGACCCGCGGCGACAGCGTGGTCGAAGGATGCAGCGGGCCATAGCCGAGATCGCTCACCGAATAGCTCGGCCAGCGCAGCACCATTGCGGTGCCGTCGGCCAGCTCGACCGGGACCTGCTGGTAAGAGATGACCATCTTGCCCTCGCCCTTGAGGCCCGGCACCGCGAGATCCTGAAGCTGGCCGCCATAGACCGGATCGGGGAAGTTCAGCACCTGCCTGTCGGCCAGCGCCGCCTTTTCCTCCGCCGTCTCGGCCTGCCGGGCAAGGCGCAGGAACATTGAGGTGGCGTCGGGATTGCCTTCGGGCGGGTGGCCTCGGCCGTCCTTGAGGTGGCAGCTCTGGCAGGCGCGGGCGTTGAACAGCGGCCCGAGCCCGTCGGAAGCCTGCGTGGAGGATGGCGCCGACACCCAGAGCTTGGTGAAGAAGCCGTTGCCCACCTTGAAGGTGCCTTCTTCCTCGAAGGTGATGTTGGCCGAGGACTGCGAGAAGGAATCGCGGTTGACCTGCTTGCGTGAGGTGCCCGCCCCGCCCTGCATCAGCTCGAATTGTTCAGGCCTGGAA
>JAEWHN010000245.1 GCA_023387775.1 Pseudomonadota bacterium
CAACGCGCTGCGCTGGATCAGCTTCGGCCTGTTCCAGGCAGAAGAGTCCGGCATCACCCAGGCAAATCTCGAGGAACAGCTGAAGAGCGAAGATCCGTTCGTCCAGAAGTTCCTCGGCGTGGGCGCCGGCTACGGCAAGGACTTCGGCCTTCCGGAAGATTTCGTCGCCCAGGCAGTGAAGGCCGTCGGCAACTACGGCGAAATCTACGATCGCAACCTCGGCCCTAACACCAGCATGTATCTGGACCGCAAGGGCACCCCGAACGCGCTTTGGACGCAGGGCGGCGCGATCTACTCGCCCCTCTGGAACTGATCCAACACATGCTCGCTGAGGCGGACCTTCCGCCTCAGCGGCTCTGAGAAAGCGTTTGGTACTTCGATATGACCATTGAACAAACGGATGCGTACCATCTCCCCGCAAATGATGGTTCGCGGCGACGGCGCAATCGGCTCAGACACGAAGCCATCCAGCTCGCTATCATCGCTGCAGCCATCGGACTGGTCGCAGTCTTTGCCGTTGCCGTCAAAGAAGGTCTGGCACGGCATGGCATCAAGTTCAGCTTCTCGTTCCTCCTGGACGCCGCCGGCTTCGACATCAGCGAAGGCAAGACCTTTGTCTTCGACGGAAGCTTCTGGCCAGGCTTCACCGATTTCACACCGGACCTTTCGGTCGCACAGGCCTTTGTCAGCGGCCTCGTAAACACGATCAAGATCGCCATTCTCGCCATTGTGCTGAGCACGGTTCTCGGAACGCTTCTCGGCGTCGGCCGGCTTTCCACGAACTGGGTGGTGCGCAACGTTTCGTTCTGGTGCGTCGAGTTCGTCCGCAACACGCCGCTGCTTATCCAGCTCGTCTTCTGGTATTTTGCGGTTGTGCTGCATTTTCCGCCGCTGGCTGCCGCAGCCAAGCTTTATGGCGGCATCATCATCAGCCAGCAGGGACTTTATTTTCCGGTTCCCCTCTGGGCGGGCGAAGGTTCCTGGATGGCGCTTGCACTGCTGGCCGCAGCCCTGGTCACCGCCGCGGGAGCGATTTTTAACCCGAGCGGAAAGCTGCGGTGGATTTGCGCAGCTTCGGCTGTGGCGCTGTTCTGCCTGATGCTGGCAACCGGCGCGGTTGTGCTCGACTACCCGATCGCCTCGAAATTCCAGGCTCATGGCGGCACCAGCATAAGCCCTGAAATGGCAGCCTTGCTGCTGGCGGTCGTCGTCAACAGCGCGGCCTACATCGCCGAGATCGTTCGCGGCTCCATCGACGCATTGCCAAAGGGCCAGTGGGAGGCGGCAGCCTCTCTTGGAATGAGCCGGCGCCACACCGTGAACGACATCATTCTCCCGCAGGTCTTCCGCGTCGTGCTGCCCTCCTTCGGCAACCAGTACATCAGCCTGACCAAGAACACCGCGCTCGGAATCGCGATCGGCTATCCGGAACTCTTCAACATCTACGGAACCATCGCAAACCAGACCGGCCATAGCCTTGAGGGCATCATCATCGTCATGGTTTCCTATCTGATCCTGAGCTGGATCATCAGCGCGCTCGTCTCCTGGGCCGACAAACGTCTCACCGGTCAGGGGGCTGCGCGATGATCGCCAAATCGCTGAAATGGTCCCGGCACAACCTCTTCGCGAAGCCTTTCGACGCGCTGCTGTCGCTGATCGTGATTCCCGGCGGCCTCTGGTTCATATATCAGGCGGTCTCATGGGTCCTGACGAAGGCGCAGTGGGACATCATCCCGCAGAGCCTGCGCGTGTTGATGATCGGCATCTACCCGGCCGACGAGGCCTGGCGTGCATGGACGACCGTGATCATCGTCGGCGCGCTGCTGGGCGCGGCGCTCGGATGTGTCTTTGCCTTCCGGCGCCGACATGCAGCCTTCGTGGCGCTCGCGCTGCTCGCGGTGCTGTTCCTGACGGCCGAAGGCGATCTCACGAACTCGATGTTCCTCTTCGCCACGATCGCGATCTCGGTCGGCGGCTGGATACTCACGTCCCATTGGGCGCCCGTCCGGCGCGCGCTGGTGCCGGCAAGCTTCATCGGCCTCATCGCAATATTCGCGGTGCTGGCACCGCCCGGCGTCGGTCTCTGGGGCGGCCTGCTGCTGAGCGTCCTCATCACTCTGGTTACGTCCATCGTGACCCTGCCAATCGGCATCCTGCTGGCATTCGGGCGTCGCAGCCGCCTGTCCAGCGTGCGGTTTATCTGCACCGCCTATATCGAGGTCATGCGCTCTGTGCCGCTGATCCTGGTCGTCTACTGGATCTGGATCCTGATGCCCGTGCTGGCGCCCCAATGGGGCCTGGCTGACGTTGCCCGCGGCATGATCGGCTTCACCGTGTTCTATTCCGCCTATGTCGCGGAATATGTGCGCAGCGGCCTGCAGGCGGTGCCTCGCGGCCAGACGGAAGCTGCGCGCTCGCTCGGCATGAGCGAGTTGGACATCAATCGCTACATCGTCCTTCCGCAGGCGATCCGGGTGGTGGTGCCGCCGCTGGTCGGCAACGTGCTGGATATCTTCAACGCGGCGCCGCTGGTGTTCATCATCGGGCTCACGGATTTCCTGCGGGCCGGACAGATGATCCTCGCCAATCCTCAGTATGGCGACCGCACCTACGAGGTCTACTCGTTCCTGTTCGTGGCGTATTTCCTCGTGGGTTCGCTGATCACCTTTGTGGCCCGCAAGCTCGAAGCCCATCTCGCAAGAGGCACCCGATGAGCGGCCTCAATCCCAATGGAGTCAATTCAATGAACGCCATCGTTGAAATGAAAGGCCTGAACAAGTTCTACGGCACGCATCACGTGCTGAAGGACATCGACCTTTCCGTTGCGCGTGGGGAAGTTGTGGTGGTGCTCGGTGCGAGCGGTTCCGGCAAGTCCACCCTGATCCGCTGCGTGAACGGCCTGGAGATGTACCAGAACGGCAGCCTGCGGGTCGACGGCTTCCAGATGCCGGTGGAAGAGGATCGCAAGCTCGGCGGTGAACGCGAGCTCGCCGCCATCCGCAAGGGCGTGGGCATGGTCTTCCAGCAGTTCAACCTCTTCCCGCACAAGACGGTGCTGGAGAACATCACGATTGCGCCGATGCGCGTGCGCAAGAAGTCGAAGGCGGAAGCCGAGGCGACCGCCCGCAGCCTGCTCGAACAGGTCGGCCTGACCGCCCATGCGCACAAATATCCGGCGCAATTGTCCGGCGGCCAGCAGCAGCGCGTCGCAATCGCCCGGTCGCTGGCGATGCAGCCTCATCTGATGCTGTTCGACGAGCCGACCTCCGCGCTCGATCCCGAAATGGTCGGTGAAGTGCTGGACGTCATGCGCAAGCTTGCAGCCGACGGCATGACCATGATGATCGTCACCCACGAAATGGGCTTCGCGCGCGAGGTTGCAGACCGCATCGTCTATATCGACCAGGGCGCGATCCTGGAGATGGCCAAGCCGGACGAGTTCTTCACCCAGCCCAAGAACGAACGCGCGCAGTCCTTCCTCAGCCGCGTCCTCAAGCACTAGCCGACCCCCGCCGAGGGGCCGAAGGGCCCCGCGCAGACGGAAGTGAGCTGGCGCGCCTAAGTAGCGCCAGCTCTTCCTCGTTGCTGGTCATCACCAGAATCGGGAGGTTCTCTCGATTGTTGGGCCGATACCAGGAGGGCTTGCTACCGCGGCTTGCGCAACATCAGTCCTTGCATTTGTTCTGGTCGGCCTGAGCGGCTGCTGTCTTGCCGTGCTTCTGTTGCGACTCGACATCCTGCTGGGATGTCGCGAGGTCCTTGTTGCCACCACCCTGTTTGGAAGCCAGTGGCATCGTGTCGCCGGTCTTCTGCGCAGGTTTGCCCGCATCGCGCTGCGGGGTTTCTAGCGGGGCATGCGTACCGTCCTTGGAAATGCCGGCTTGGCGATCGGGGCAAGCTGCAAATGTCGGTCCGCTGGTAAGCGCCATGAGGCAGCATGCCGCTACAGTTGCGATGAGCGCTTTCATGTCATGAATCCCTTTGCTGGTTGGGACAGGAAACGCACAACCGATGGCGAGAGCCGTTGTTCCAAATTAATTTAAGAGGCAAGCGGAGCGCTCGCTACGCAAACCGAACGTCCTGAAAGCCAGTTGCCCGACTGCTTTGCACCTGATAGCCGCAGCCGGGGCGGCGACGCTTTTTGCGCCGGCCGGGTTCCGTGATAGTCCTTCCCGCCAAGGCTGGCTCCTCTGTTGGGGTAAGCTGCGCTGCGTCAGGCTCTTCTTTCGCTTGTCAGCATTTTTCCCGACTTGCTCTGTCCGTCGCCGGTCTGAGACGCTCATGACGCCGCGGGATCAACCGCGGCTCTGGAGGGTAATGGCGATGGCTGGGAAGCTGGACGTGGTAGAGGAACTGCTTGTGCTGGCAAGAGACCCGGAACCGTTCACACGGGACGATCTGGCGGAGATTGCCCTGGTCGCCGCAACCGAGATCATAAAGCTCCGGCGCTACGATGCCTGGCCTGAGCGCCCCCAAAGCAAGCGCCCTCGCCAGCGGAGGCAGATGCAACCGTCCTGAACCTCGTCACCAGCGTCGAAGTTCCCGGGCTGGCGGGCTGACGAACGGGAGGAAATGAAGGCTCAACCCGGGGACCCCGCGTGATGGGAAAAGCAAAGAGCCTGCCGAGCGGAACTCAGACAGGCTCTTTATTTGTAGCCACCTACCCCTAGTTGGCTCTGCGCGATAACGGCACTCTCAAGAAATGGTTCCCGCCAAAGTGAAAAAATGCGGCAGGCCCGACAGCCTACAAGTTCCGGTGTGAGGCGCAGGTTTCTGAAGCTGACATCCTCAGTCGCTTTTCGGTTTCTTCTGAGAGCGGGCGGCGCGCGCTGCAGCCTTAGCGGATGTGTTCAGCGCCACGGCGGCGCGAATGAGCGCCTTCAGGGCGTCCTCATCGAGGCTGTCGTCCTCGTGGAGATCGATGGCTCGCCGGGTGTTGCCCTCCAGGCTGGAGTTGAAGAGGCCGGAAGGGTCCTCTAGCGAAGCACCCTTGGCAAAAGTCATCTTCACGACCTTCTTGTAGGTCTCGCCGGTGCAGATGATGCCGTCGTGCGACCACACCGGGACCCCTCGCCACTTCCACTCCTCGACCACTTCGGGGTCGGCTTGCCTAATGAGATTTCGGATGCGGGCGAGCATTTCGCCCCTCCAGTCACCGAGCTCCGAGATTCTCGCATCTATGAGTTGCGAGGGAGACGCTCCGTCTTCAATCGAACCGCTCGCCATCATGGTTGCTTCGCCTTCTTCATCGTCGTTGTCGCTCCAGCGCCGCGCACGCGTCGCTCACATCCGTTCGCCGGGCAGTTGGCTGGCCTGCTTGACCCAGGCGGCGAGTTGAGCTTCGTCGACCTGGTCGTTCTCATGGATATGGAGGTAGCGTGTCTCCTTGCTCTTGGATTCGCCGGGAGGGACAGGATGCAGCGACGTGCCGCGGAAGAAGGCCACCTTCACATATCTGGTGAAGCAATGGATGCCGAGGAACCAGCCCTGGCCTTCCACTCCATACAAGGGCGAATTCCATTTGACGGCCTTGCGCACGCCCGGAACGCTACGCACGATCAGCTCGTCAAGGCGGCGTCCTACTTCGCTTTTCCAGCCGGGCATGGCGGCGATGTAGGCCTGGACGGGAGCATCGCCCTCGCCTTTCGCGATTTGAGGGTTGCCGCCCGCGAGCAGGGCCGGCTTTGCGGCGGCCTGGCCGGCGGCCTTGGGCGAGTCGGCGGGCGTCTTCCTGGCCATTGCGTGCTTCCCCAGATCGACGCAGAGGATACTTCGATTTTCGGCGATGTCGACCCGCTCGGCAGGCCGCCGAGCGGGATCGCTAATCGGTCGGTGTCAGGGATTCCAGAAACGCGATCAGGTTGGCCTGCTCGTCGGCCGTAAGGTCCAGCTGGCGCAACTCGCTGTGCCCGGCCGGCGCGGCCGGCGCTGCATTGTAGTGCGCCACCGCCTCGGCCAGGCTGGCGATCTGGCCCGCATGCATGTATGGCGCCCGCCCGGCAACATCGCGCAGCGACGGCGTCTTGAACGCGCGCACAAGCTCCTCTCCTTCCGTTTTCATGAACGCGAGTTCCGCGCACTCGGAAGGTGTTGCATCGCTGAACTCGCCGAGACAGTTGAACGGGTTCTGGCGGACCTTGGAAGCCCCGTCCATTCGCCCGATATCCTCCGGCAGCGCCGGGACGGAAGCCACGCCCGTGTTGTGGAAGTCGTTGTCGGTAAACAGCGGACCGTTGTGGCAATTGATGCAGCTGGCTTTGCCGATGAACAGCCGCAAGCCTTCGATTTGCGCGGGCGACAGTGCTTTGGAGGGCTTGCCCGCCGCCACGGCGTCGGCATACCGGTCGAACCTGGACGCGGCAGGCATGATGGTGCGCTCGAACGCGGCGATCGCCTTGCCCACATTGCTGAAGGCGCGGTCGACCGGGGTGTCGCCGGGAGCCACGCCGAATACGTCGGCATAGGCTTCGGCATAGTGCTTGGCCACGGTCGCCACAATGTCGGCGCGATTGCTTCCGTGTTCAACCGGGCTCTCCAGCGGCCCCAGCGCCTGGGCCCATTGGCTGTCGGTGCGCCCGTCCCAGAACAGCCATGGGCTGTAGGCCGTGCCGGCGATGGGCATGGCGCGGCGCGCGGTCGTGCCAATGCCCTGGGCGAGCGGCTTGCCGTCCTGAAACTGCTTGTCCGGAAGATGGCAGGTCGCGCACGCGACCTGACCATTGGCGCTGAGGCGCGTGTCGAAGAACAACGCTTTTCCGAGAGCCGCGGCAGCGGGCATGTCCGCGACGGCGTTGGACGGGTCGGGCGGCAGCGGCGGCAGGGCGGCGAGCGACAGCGACGCTATGCGCTGGCGCTCTTCCGCCGACCACGGGCTGCTTTGGCCAAGATAGAAAGAGGCCGTGGCAGCCAGCGCGACCAGGGCAATCAGAGCCGCGGCCCGGATGGGAAGCAAGGTGCCGCGCATGGTCAGAGCGCCAGGTTGAAGACGGCGGTGTCAGCGCCTGCCGCGCCATCGATCTTCACCTCGATGCGCCACCAGCCCGGCATGTTGAACCTGACGCCGCTGACGACCTTGCGGCCGGAAGCATCCTGGCCGGTCACGCGGGGCACGGAAGGCAGCCCGTGGCCGTGCTGGGGCATGCCGCCGTCAAACTCGATCTCGGCTTTTGCCGGGCGGCCGTTGGAACCTGTGACGGCGACGGTCCATTCATGCATCTTGCCTACCGGGATCGGGTCGATGCCGGGAGCGACGGTAACGAGGTAGTGGCCGCCATTCGAGGCGTGCGAACGGCTGTAGTCCAGGCCGGCCGGCGGCTTGCCGGCCATGGCCAGTGAGATGCCGCCTGCAACCAGAACCGCGGCGGCAGGGATGAACCAGAGGGTTTTGCGAAACATGTGACTTGTCCTTTCGAGCTTTGGGTGGCGCTCGAATAGAGAAGGCAGCGGGGAAACACTTGAACGAAGGGGCTGGATCTATGCGATTTGTTGTTGCAGCTGCGCGGCCGTGTCGATCCGAATGGATGTGGGCGTCAGGCCGTACATCCGCCGGCAGGTGCGCGTCAGGTGCGCGGAATCGGCGAAGTTTGCCGCATGGGCCGCTTCCGTCCACGAGTAGCCGCCGAACCCCATTTCGAGCGCGCGGTTCAGGCGCGCCCACAGCACATATGGGCGGAAACCAATGCCGGTCTGTTCGACGAAGAGATGGCGCAGGCGCCCCTCGCTCAAATTCGCAACCGCGGCGACGTCGGCAAGGGACATAGGATGGTCGAGGTGGCGTCCGATCCAGTCCATGGCCTGGAGGATGCGCGGATCGGCGGGATGGCGAGGCGGTGCGGACCCCGCGAGGCCGGAGATGAATGCCAGCGCCTTCTGCGCCAACACCTCGTCGTCGACGCCCTGGTCATAGGCGCCGGCCAAGTCGTCGACGTTCGCGTCGAGGGCCATGATCGGCCCGCCGTCGAAGCGCTCCAAAAGCGCCCGACCCAGCTGGCTTTCCGGTTCCAGCAGGATGTTGGCGATACGCCGGCCGGGCGCGCGGAACTCATGCGGTGCCCCTGGGCGCACGAGCGCTCCGTGCTCGTATCTGGACCAAGGCACACTGGCATCGAGCCGGAATTCCACCGGACCGTCAAACCCAACCGCAAGCTGAATGGCGTGATGCGCATGCAGATCGACCGGAGCCACGGCGATCCCGATCCACAGGTTGCCGCCTCCCCAAAAGATGACCCGCCCGATCCCGCTGACTTTCATGAGCGGACTGTAACCTTGGCGCAGCCCAAGTACAGCCCCGATGCCGGATTATCAGCGCTTATGTGCGCTATCGGTGCAAGACGACTGCGGATCTAGAAGTTGCTTCGAGCGCGAAGCCAGCGAAGCCGCACCAGCCGGCAAAAATCGCCCAAGGATCGCTGCATTTGCGGCCACGATCCCGGCAGAGGCAGGCCGGCCGCACTTCTGCGCTTCAGGGCGCGGGCAATCGGCTTTTCGATCAGTTCGTAGGCCGTCACGCCCACACCGACCCCGCCGACAATCGCAAGCGGCAGAGCAACGATGACCGGAAGCGACAGCATGGAAGCAAGCCTGGCTACGACCGAGATCGCAAGACTGTGCCAGAGATAGATCGAGTAGGAGGCGTCGCCCAGATAGGCCGCCGGCCGAAAACCCTCGATGAGACCGCCGCGCTCGAGCGCCAGCGTGCCGATCACCAATGCCGCGGCCGCGGGGCCGAAAACCCAGGGCGTGAAGCCGGTGCCAGTGGCGCCGACAAAGGCAAAGCAGAGGACACCGACCAGAACCAGCCCGAGCCCCGTTGTCGCCGCGGCGATCTTCTCGTCGGCCCAGGCTTTGCCGATCAATGCCCCGAGCAGGAATTCGAGAATGATCGGATCGGTGTAGGTGGCAAGCAGCGGGTTGCTGCTCTCAAGCAGCAGGCCAAGGGCCACGAGCCCGACCAGAACCGAAGCCAGCGCGGCGAGCCGGCGACGCGAAGGCAGAAGCAGCGTTGCGGCAAACACGGCGTAGAAGAACATCTCGTAGTTCAGCGTCCAGCCCTGAACCAGCACCGGCCAGATCTCGCCGGTGCTGGGCGAGCGGTGCGGGACGAAGAACAGCGACCCCAGGACATGGCCGAGCGTGAGCTTCAGTTTCGGAAACAGGCCGAGCAGCGCCCCGGCCACCATGATGGCGGTGGCGAGCCAGTAGACCGGCGCAATGCGCTCCAGGCGCCCGCGCAGGAAGCGTCCAGGCGCCACCGGCCGTGCCTGCGCGATCGTCCACATGATGAAGCCGCTGACGACGAAGAAGACGTCGACGCCCGCAGCGCCAATGGCGAAATGCGCGCCCGTCCGCTCGGCCGCGTGGAACACTACCACCGCCAGCGCCGCCAGCGCGCGCAGGTATTGAATGCCGTAGAGCCTGTTCATCGGGCGTGCCGCAGGCCGAGCGGTGCAGGGGTCGGCTCGGTCGCAACGAGGCGGCAAGTAGCCTGCGACGTCGCCAGCAGGCCGGCGGAGTAATAGAGCATGAAGGAGCCCACGGCGTAGGGATGGATGATGTCGACCTCGAAGAAGGAACGCACGACGAGCATGGCGACCAGCCCGAACGCCACGTGGGAAGCAAGGTTGTCGCGGTCGTCCAGCAGCCGCAGCAGGTGCCCGGCCGGCACGCACAGGACGATCACGGCCAGCAGCAGCAGGCCTACCGCGCCGAGCTCGACCAGCACCTCGATATAGGTGTTGTGGAAATGGAAGCCGCTGCGCGAACCGATGTAGAACTCCTGCCACAGCCGCTCGGCTTCGGAAAAGCCCTGCACCCAATAGGCCTGGTAGCCAGTGCCGAAGACGGGAGACTCGGCCCAGGCGGCGAGCCCCTCGCCCCAGAGATAGGTGCGGCCGGTGAGGGTCGAATCCTTGCCAAAAGCCCCCAGCAGCAGGTCAACGCCGCCGACATTCAGGCCGACGAAGACGACGCATAGTGCGGCGACCAGGCCGGCAAGGAAGAACATTTTCCGCGTGCGCGGGGCAAACAGAAGCAGCGGGCGCAATGCGACCAGCATTCCGAGCGTGGCAGCCGTGGCGATGATCGAGGTGGCCGACTGCGAGGCCAGCAGCGCATAGCCGGCCAGCGCAAGGGTGGCGAGCGCCAGCAGGCCCCACACACTGCGCTCGCGCAGGATGAAAAGGGCAGCGAAGGCGAAATAGACGCCCAGCGAGGAGAAGAAGCCGAGCAGGTTCTTGGAGGAAAACGCGCCCACGAAGCTGTAATCGCCGTCGAGCGGATCATAGTGATAGCCGCCGAAGGCCAGGGAATAGAGCACCACGAGGCACACGCCGGCGAGAACGCCGACCGTAAGCGTGCGCACGCTGACGGTGCGCGCGGCAATTAGGGCGCAGACAATGTGCGACAGATATTGCACCCCGGCCCGCGCCGTCACATTTGGCGCGGCCGACCAGAACAGCGACAGGCAGGCAAGCAGGCCGAAGGCGACGATCCAGTGGAACTTTGCGTAGTTGCCCAGCGAATGGCGATAGTCCAAAGCAACCAGCGGCAGCCACAACGCATAATAGAGCAGGATCGAAGCCTGTCCGATACGCGTGGAATAGGCGAAGACGAAGATCGACAGCGCGACCGCGACGAAGCCGTATGCGAAATTTTGGTCCGGGCTGACGAAGCGAGCCTTGGCAATCTTCATGCGGCCGGGCTCAGCGCTCGGCCGGCATGGCGACGCCGACCTTGATGACATCGCCCGGCAACACGGGCGTGTTCTCGTCGGCCGGTACCTCGCTTGCCTTGCCGTCCCTCTCGCGCACGATGAAATAGGCGATGACCGGCGCACTCTGGCTTTTGGAGCCCGCGGCCGCCTGCGGTCCATGCGACAGGGCCTCGCCCATCAAATCCTTGTACATGGCTATCTTCAGGTTCAGCGCCTCGATGTCTGCCTCCGCCTGCTGGCGGCCCTGGGCAACTTCCGCGTCGCGATCGCTTTGCAGATTGGCGGCATCCTGGGTGGCCTTGCTGATGTCCTGCCTGGCGCGCAGGATCGAAGTTTCCATGTCGAGCACCTTGCTCTCCAGGTCGGCAGCCGAGCGCTCCAGCGACAGCACCCGCGAGTTCACCACCAGTCCGCGCTCGGCAAGATTGCCGATGCCGTCGAGCTCCTTGCGCGACAATTCCATCTGCCGGGTCTGGGTGGCGATCTTCTTCTCCAGCGAGGCCACCTCGTTCTGGAGCAGCGTCTTGAGATCGTTCAGCGCCGCCAGTTGCACCTGCAGCCGCTTCTCGCGCGCGGCCTTGAAGGCGGTCTCGTCGGCGATCAGCTTCTTGCCCGCCTCGGTTTGCTTCAGGTCGTCGGGGAAGTCGATTTCGGCCTGACCGGCCGCCTCGGCGATCAACCTTGCTCGGCGCGCCAGAAGACCGTCGCGCTGCGAGACAAAGACATCGTAGTTGCCGCGCGCATTGATGAAGTCCCTCTCGACGCGAATGCCGGCTTCGGCGCCACGGCGCAGACCGCCGGCAAGGCTCACCGCCTTCAGAACGGTCAGGTCGGGCACATAGGCGTAGCGCCCCGGCGACTGCACATCGCCCGAGAGGAAGACCGGGCGGTATTCGGCCATTTCCACCGAGGCCTCGGGCCTGTCGACGAGGCCCAGCCTCTGTTGGAGTTCCGCACCGACTGCCGAGGCAACCTCTGCCGTGGTCTTGCCGGTGGCAGGCATTTCGCCGATGAAGGGCAGCGAGATCGAGCCCGATTGACCGATCGTGTATTCTCCGCTCAGCGACGACCAGTCGCGCACCGCGCCTTCGGCGGTCCGCCATTCGACGACACGGATGCGCAGCCTGTCCATTGCGCCCAGCCTGTAGTCCTCGGCCTGTGCCAGCGTCGGCGCCAGCCACGCGACGACCGAAATTGCGAGAAATGCGCGGGCGGAGCGGACGGCCGCGAGCCTTTCGAGACGTGTCTTTCTGATCTGTCCGGTCAAAACGTGCCTTTCCTGACGATTTTCTTTTGCGGCGCAGCAGGTCAGTAGCTGCCGCGCGACGACAGCACCGCAGGCACCGTCCTTGCGATGATCTTGAGGTCGAAAGTGAAGGACCAGTTCTCGACGTAGTGCCGGTCGAAGGCGACGCGGGCATTGTAGGAGACGTCATTGCGGCCGCTGACCTGCCACAGTCCGGTAAGGCCCGGGCGCGTCGACAGATAGATGTCAGCCGCCGCACCGTAGAGTTGCAGCTCTTCCTCCACCACGGGCCGCGGCCCGACGATGCTCATTTCCCCGCGCAGGATATTGATGAGTTGCGGCAGCTCATCGAGGCTGAGCTTGCGCAGCACGGAGCCGACGCGGGTGACGCGCGGATCATCCTGCAGCTTGCGGGTGGCGTCCCACTCCGCGCGCAGATGCGGGTTTCGGGCGAGGTGCTCGGCCAGCACCTCATCGCCGTTTTCGACCATGGTGCGGAATTTCAGGCAGCGAAAGCATTCGCCCCCGCGCCCGATTCGGCGGTGGCCGTAGACGATGCGGCCGCCATCGGACATTTTCACCAGCGCCGCCAGCATGAGCAGCAGCGGACCGAGCAACAGGAGCGCCGCGGCTGCGCCCAACACATCGAAACCGCGTTTGACAGCGCCGCCGATCGGGGGCTGCGCCTTGCATTTTGGGCTGATCCCGGGGGTCAAATTGGCCAGCTTGGCAGCATATTTCATATGGCAGCTCCGCAATAAAATGGCTGTGACAATAAAAAATGCCGCACTGCAGCACGACGTCGGCAGTGCCCCGATAGGCCAAGTGTGTGATCGAAATCAGACGACCGGGAAATATCCGATCATATTTTGTAACAGCAGCTTACAATGCGCTCGTCGAACGACAGCAATTGCCGGCAAACACATGACGAGGCATGAGCCGGAGTTAAAGTAAAATATACAACTAAACTGTCGAATCCTCACAAAACGCGGAATCATGCTAACAATTCGACAAATTCCCGCGAATATATATTGGTAATCGCGCCGATATTTCCTACCGCCTCGAAAGAAAGCCAGGCACTCCAACGACCGATCCGAGTCCTCCCGCCACCAGATTTGCCACGAAGATTCAGCCGCCAACCGCGCTTTTGAAGCGGGAAAGGAAACCTCCGCCATGTTGCCGCGCGATTTGCCGTCCAATATAGATGCAACGCACGCCTCTTTGCGATAACCGCCGGTTTTCGAAGAATTCGAAGATAAATTCAGGCGCGCCGGCCTCGAAGAAGCGGTGCCTACTTGGGCGAAGGGCGATCGGGCATGATTTCCAGCGCATATGAGCGCGCAGACGGCACGAGGGCGTAAGCATGTCCTTCGTGCTGTTTTTCCGCGGCCTCGTCGGAGTGCTGATAGCGTTCGCGATCACCACCTACATCATCACCCAGTCGGTGTGGACCACTCTTGTCCAGACCATGATCTGCGCCGTTCTCCTGCAAGCCGGCTACTTTGCGGCTGTCCTGTTCATGATCTGGCGCGCGGGCCCCAAGCCCGCCCAAAGCGAGGCGAATGGCAAGGCTGATCAACAAGCCTCGGCCGACGGCGACGTTCACGGCAAGGACGGCCACCTGCCCGGCGTCCCGCCTTCGCCGCACCACTAGCGCTTTCCCCCACAGCCCGGGTCACACAATCGCCTTTCGCGAATGCGAACGGTCCATCCTGCGATTCGAGCCCTGGCGGGCGGCAGTGCGAGATGGAGAGGCACGTGACATCAGGCCAGGCGCCAGTGTGCGTCATTATTGCAGCCATGAACGCCAGCGGCACGATTGCCCGCGCCATCGGCTCGGCGCTTCGCGAGCCCGAGGTCTGCGAGGTGCTGGTGGTCGACGACGGGTCGAGCGACGACACGGCGGAGGTTTCGCTTGGCGCGGACGACGGCACGGGACGATTGCGGATCTTGCGGCTGGAAGCCAACCGGGGGCCGGCCTTTGCCCGAAACCATGCCATTGCGCGCTCCGCCGCGCCGCTGATCGCAATTCTCGACGCCGACGACTTCTTTCTTCCGGGCCGCTTCATGGGCTTGCTGGCCGAAGACGAATGGGATTTCGTCGCCGACAACATAGCTTTCATCGACGCGCGCATTGCGCATGTCGAGCCGGAGGTTGGCGCCTTCGCGCCCGAGCCACGCATCCTTGATCTGGCAGCCTTCATCGAAGGCAACATCTCGCGGCGCGGTGCCTCGCGCGGAGAGATCGGCTTCCTGAAACCGGTGATGCGCCGCAGCTTCCTCGAAGCGCATGGACTGCAGTACCGCGAGGAACTGCGGCTGGGCGAAGACTACGACCTTTATGCCCGCGCCCTGCTGCGGGGCGCGCGCTACAAGGTGGTTCATGCCTGCGGCTATGGCGCGGTGGTGCGCCACAATTCGCTAAGCGGGCAACACAGGACGCTCGACCTTAAACGGCTCTATGAAGCCGATCGCGCCATGCTCGCATCCGGCGAAGTGCCGGCTCATGCGCAGCACTTGCTGGAGAAACACGAGCGCCACATCCGCGCCCGCTATGAGCTGCGGCGCTTTCTCGATGAGAAGAAGGAACGCGGGCTGATGCGGGCAGGCCTGCGCGCCCTTGCGCGGCCGACCACCCTGTCCGCCATTGTCGGCGGCGTCGCGGCCGACAAGCTCGACGCGTTCAGGGTGGCGAAGCGCGGGCCTGTGGAGCACGACGGACCTGCGCCGCTGCGCTATCTGCTCCCCGCCCGGCCCGCCGCTCAGAAATAGTCGCGGCGAATTTCTTGCAGCACATGGCGCAGACGCTGCTTGCGCTCGGCGAGTGCTGCATCGGCGCTGAGCTGCGGGGTGGCGCGCCGTGCCTGCCGCAAGGCGAGCGTGGAAGGCGCCGCCAGCACCTGCTTGGCCAAGCCGCGCAGGCCCGCCGAGCGAGGCGTCTCGGCGCGCGTTATCACCAGGCTTTCGTCGAATTGACGGCTGTTCGGATTCTCGCTTTCCGAAACCTTGCTCTCGAACTCCATGCCCCAGAAGCGCGCGCCCTTGGTGATCGCCTCGGCGCGTGAGGAAATCGGCACGTGGCGCGGCCGGTAGTCGACGCCAAGGCTCGCCGCCCAGTCCTGCCACTTGAAGCTGTTGATGGAGCGTGACGTGCTGACGGCAACCCAGGGCACGCGAAAGGCATCGGCAAGGATGGCCGCGTGCATGGATTCAGCCACCACCAGTTCGGCCTGTGCGATGGCGCGAATGACCGCCTTGGCCTCGCCGCACGGGTCGACATAACCCAGCCCCGCGGCCTGGCAGACGACCGGCCAGATGCCGCCGACAGTGGATTCCCAATGCGGCACGAAAATCGCGCCGCCCGTCTTCGGCAGGTTCTGGAACTCCGGCATGTCCGCCACCATCACCGCGGGGTCGACGATGCCGAGGCTGTCGTCGATGCCGAGCTTGCCCGCCGTGAGCGGCCCGCGCACGCAGCGAATGTCCCATTCCGCCGCATCGGAGAAATCGGGCAGCGAGCCATAGCCGAAGCCGCTGCCGATCACGAGCTTCCTCACGCCCTGCGGCAGCAGCGCCCGGTTGAGCACCGTGCCGACGCCGACGAGAAGCACGTCCGCGTGAACCTCGCGAAAGCCCGGGAGCAGGAAGTCCCAGAGCCAGAGGTTGAGGTCGTCGCCGAAATTGCCGTGAGCGGATTCCCAGTAGAACGGATGCATGAGGCCTCGGCTATTTTGAGATCTTGGCTACGGCGAGTTCGACGGCGTTGCGCAGGATGCGCGGGTCGCGCCAGGCCCATTGCGCAAGCAGGCGCAGTTGCGGCGCCTTGCGCCGTTTCAGGAGCCGCGCCTGCCCCCACAGCGCCTGATTGCGCGCGGTCTGCTTGTAGGCGTGGATCGAGGCCTGGTCCTCCGGCCCATGCGAGAAACGCTGCTCGAGATGGTCGAGCGCAACCCAGGTGTTGAACTGCTGCTTCAGGAACAGCGGCGAATCCGCGTCCATGCCGTGGAAGATGTTGATACCCTCGCCGCGCGTTGCGCCGACGCTCTCGCACAGCACCGTGCGGCGCGCGGTGCGCACGCAGTCGTAGAAGAACAACACGTCTTCAGCCGCCAGTCGCAGCGCCGCCTCGAAACGGATGTTGCGGAACAGGTTCTTGCCGATGACCATGCAGGAGAGATGCATGAAGCTCCAGTTCTTCAGCATCACGCCGGTAAGATCGGGCACCTCGACAAATGGCGGATCGTCGGAGAGCCGGTCGACCTCGGCAATGCCGGCCAGATCGGCCACGCCGAAGTGGTAGTAGAAGGCTTCGCCGCCCGCGATCGAGGCCCAGTAACAATCGGCATCAAAAAGTGACAGGCCACCCACAGCATTCTTCAGATGGTCGGGGGTCCACTCATCGTCGGAATCAAGGAAGGCGGCATAGGAGCTGTCCGCCGGCACATGGTCGAGTCCGGTGTTGCGCGCGCCGCCGGGACCGGCATTCTCCTGTTTTATAACGGCTATTCGCGCTCGCTCCTCCAATGAAAGCCCAGCGAGCTCGGCCTCCACGGGCAGCGGCGAGGCATCGTCGACGACGATCACGTCATAATCGGAATGGCTTTGCGCAAACACGGAATGCAGCGCGCGACGCAGAATACCGGGCTGTCGCTGGTAGTATGGAATGATGGCAGTGCACTTCGTCATTCTTTCGC
Source organism: Pseudomonadota bacterium (assembly GCA_023387775.1). Classification (GTDB taxonomy): domain Bacteria; phylum Pseudomonadota; class Alphaproteobacteria; order Rhizobiales; family Rhizobiaceae; genus Pseudaminobacter. Next base: position 16,652 of record JAEWHN010000245.1, read on the forward strand.
GCCTTAAAAAATCCAGGGAGGCTCGCAGGCTATCGACTGTTCAACGGCTCGCGATTCGATGGCCCGAAAAACCGGGGCTCGTTGACGATGCAGCCCTTACGCAATGAAAAACGGGGCTCGTTCATGGCGCCAGCAATCAACCTGAAGACTGTGACAAACAATGTCGGCTGGAGCGTTCTTTCGAAGACCAGCACATTCGGGCTGAAATTTGTCACCGTCCCGATCCTGGCGCGCATCCTCAGCCCGCAGGACTTCGGCGTGGTGGCTGTCGCGCAGACCGTGGTGATGTTCCTGACGATGATCGGCAGCGCCGGGCTCGCCACCTCGCTGGTGCTACAGAAGCAAGAAGACATGGAAACCGTGCATACGGTTTTCTGGGCCAATCTGCTGATGGCTATCGTGATGGCGGGGGTGATCTACATATGGGCCGACCTGTTTGCCGGCCTGCTGGGTGCCACTGAAGCAGCCTATCTGCTCCGGATCATGGCGCTGCTCGTCCCCATCCAGCTTTGCGGCGATGTCGCCTACTCGCTGCTTGCCCGACGCATGGCCTTCGACAAGGACGCGGCCTGGAGTGTTCTTTCCGAATCCGTCGGCGCGCTGGTGGCGGTGGGGCTGGCACTGCTTGGCTGGGGCGTGTGGGCACTGGTGGCGCAGCTGTTTTCCTCGGCGCTGGTGCGGCTTGCGGGCCTGTTCCATGCCACCGGCTATCGGCCGCGGGCGTCTGTCTCGCTGACCAAGCTGGCAGGGCTGACGAAGTTCAGCCTCGGCATCACCGGGTCGGAAATCTTCAACTTCATCACCTTCCAGTCGCCCCTGGTGGTGGTGTTGCGTCACTTGGGCCTCACGGATGCCGGCGCCTATTCGGCCGCCAACCGCTTTTCCAGCATTCCCAACCAGGTGGTGATTTCGGCGCTGATGGGCGTGCTGTTTCCCGTCTTCAGCCACATGCATGGCGAGCAGGAGCGCCGCACCAACGCACTGATGCTGAGCACGCAGGTGTGCACGCTGTTTCTGGCTCCGATGATGTTCGGCATGTGGGCCGTCGCCGAGCCGGCCATGCTGGTGATCTTCGGCCAGCAATGGGCCTATGCATGGCCGGTGCTCGGGCTGCTCGCCCTTTCAAAGGGCATCATGTCGCCCTGCAGCACATTCATCCCCTATCTGAAGGGCGTGGGCCGCAGCAATGTGCTCTGGTGGGTTGCGGTGGTGCGCGCCGCCCTGGTCTATGGCGCCGTGAGCTATGGCGCGATGAGCGGCGGGCTTGTTGGAGCGATGGTGTGGCTGTGCGTGGCCAACGCGGCAACGCTGGTGTTCTATTCCTGGGCGGTGTTTCGCACCGACGGCAGCGCCTTCCTATCCGGCTTCTATGTCACCAGCCGGCCGATGATCACCTCCGTCGTCATGGCGGTGGCTGTGCGCTTTCTGCTCGACCAGATCAGGGATGCGGTGCCGGGCGCGGTCTGGCAGCTCGTCATCGGCAGCATGGCCGGCGCGCTCATCTACGGGTTGCTGGTGCTGCTGACCGAGCGCGCTCTTCTGCACAAGCTGCTGGAACTGGTGAAACAGCGCCGCGCATCGCAAACCGCATCCGAGGCGAGCACCTGACCCGGCCTTGGCCGCAATTTCATCATTGGCGGGCGCGTGGTAGTTTCGTTTCGTATTCCGCGATCAATCTGGAGAGGCCGGCATGGCATTGTTCCGCTTTCGAACCAGAAGTCCCGGCCGCGACAGCGCGACCGATGAAAGCCGGCGGCAACGCCTGCAGCAGCTTCTGGACGCGCTGAACGCGGAGATCGAAGCCGAACGCAGCGGCCTGCGCAATCGCTACGACAAGATCATGGCCGACGCCGCATTCTCACAGCAGGCCCTGGAGCAGAAAAGCGCCGGCGGCGAGATCTCCTCGCGCATCGACGAGTTGACCGGCGCCATGATGCGCTACACCGAGCGGCTCTCCGCACTGGACCAGCAAAGCGCTTTTGTTACCGAGATGCATAGCCGGCTAGAGGCGTTTTTCCGGGAGAACACAAGGTTCGCGGACTCCGGGAGGAACCCTGGTCCGAAACCGGAATAACGAGCGCTTACAAAATGTTATCCGCTCCGGCCGGCTATTGTCGGCCGCGGTCACAATCTCATCTCCCCCCTGTCCTATGCATCCAGCATTCTTGCTGTGATTTTTGAAGGACGCGGTTTCTCCGGAAGCCGCAGAGCATAAAGGGGAGAGGCCACGTGACGCCAATCGCGACCAGAACCACCCGAATCAATTTCAATCTCGCTCTTACTGCGGCGGCTGCCCTTCTTGCCTCGATGGGCGCCGCCACCTTGCCGAGCCTCGCACAGGACCCCATAGGCGCATCCTTCGTCGAGAACTTCGACAAGCTCGACAAGAGCCGCTGGTACATCTCCGACGGCTGGTCGAATGGCGATCACCAGAACTGCATTTGGTCGAAGAACCAGGTCTCGGTTGCCAATGGCGTGCTCAAGCTGGGCTTTGCAAAGCAGGCGCTGAAGGACCGCAATCATGTCTGCGGCGAGATCCAGACCAACGCCCGTTTCGGATACGGCACCTTCGAGGTGCGCATGAAGGCCGTCGCCGGGTCGGGCCTCAACACCGGTTTCTTCACCTATATCGGCCCCACGCATGGACAGCCCCATGACGAGATCGACTTCGAGGTTCTCGGCAAGGACCCCTCGAAGGTTCAGCTCAACCAGTATGTGAACGGCAAGAGCGTGGGCAGCGCGGCGCTGGTGGACGTGCCGGGCGGCGCCGCCAAAGGTTTCCACGACTATGCCTTCGTCTGGGAGAAGGAGCGCATCCGCTGGTATGTCGACGGCAAGCTGGTCGGCGAGGCCACAGACCCGGCAAAGATCCCGAGCCATCCGTCGAAGATCTATATGAGCCTCTGGGGCTCCGACATCCTGAAGTCCTGGATGGGCGCCTTCGTCGAGCCCGCGGGACCGGTCGCCGCGGAGATCGAGCGCGTCGCCTACACGGCGCCAGGCGATGCCTGCCAGTTTCCTGAATCGGTTGCCTGCAAGCTGAAATAGCCGCGGAGCAACCCGATGCTGCACGTACTTTATCTCGTGCATGACCTGTCCGATCCGGCAGTTGGCCGACGGGTGGCCATGCTGCAGGCAGGCGGCGCCGAGGTGTCGCTGGCCGGCTTCCGGCGCGCGGCGCAACCTGCGCCCGGCCTGGAAGCATTGGCGCCGATCGATCTCGGCCCGACGCGGGACGGCAAATTCGCACAGCGCCTGGCAGCCGTGGGCAAGGCGGCGCTGGTGCTTGGCGCACGCCTGCGCAAGGTGCGCAGGCCCGATGTCATCATCGGCCGCAATCTCGAAATGCTGGCGCTGGCACGGCGGGCGAGATCGCTGTTTTCGGGCGAGGTGCCGATCGTCTACGAATGCCTCGACATTCACCGGCTGTTGCTCGGCAGCGGCGGCATCTCGCACGCCATGCGGGCGGCGGAAAGGCGGCTCGGCGACGATGTTTCGCTGCTGATGACAAGCTCGCCCGCCTTTGTGCGCAATTATTTCCAGCGGTTCGGCCAGATCGAGGCGCCGGTGCTGCTGCTGCACAACAAGGTTCTGGAACTGGACCGTCAGCCGGCGGCCCGGAATGGCGCTCCCCCGCCCGCGCCTGGCGAACCCTGGGTGATCGGCTGGTTCGGAGCCTTGCGCTGCCGCAAATCGCTGGAAATGCTGGCGGCCTTCACGAGACAGGCGCAAGGCCGCTTCGAAGTCGTGCTGCGCGGCCGCCCGGCATATTCCGAATTCGCGGATTTCGATGGCTTTGTCGCGGCCCAGCCGCACATGCGCTTCGAGGGTGCCTACCGCAATCCCCAGGACCTCGCTGCCATCTATGGCGAAGCGCACTTCACATGGGCAGTCGACTTCTTCGAAGAAGGGCTGAATTCCAGCTGGCTGCTGCCCAACCGGCTCTATGAAGGCTGCCTGCACGGCGCGATCCCGATCGCCATGGCCGACACCGAAACCGGCCGCTTCCTGGCCGAGCGGCAGATCGGGCTTCGGCTGGATAAAGCCTCACCGGATGCATTGGCAACGCTTCTGGGCAACATCGATGCCGACGGTTTTGCGGCCCTGCGCGGCGGGGTCACCGCCCAGGACCGCGGCACATGGGTATGCGACAGGCAGGACTGCCTGGCGCTGGTGGAACGGCTGAAAGGGCTTTCGACGCGAAGAGAGCCGGCCGCCCTGCTTGAGGCGGCCTGAGAACAGCCAACAAATGAGCGTGATGATGACCGAAGCGAAGCTGCCGGCCCGGCCGTGCATGATTGTTATTCCCTGCCTCAACGAGGCCCAGAACATGGAGGCGTTGGTGATGCGGCTGGAACCCTCCGCCGAGCGCCTCGACATGGCGATCGTGGTGGTGGATGGCGGCAGCACCGACGGCACGCTGGAGATCGTCGAGGCCCTTGCGGCCTCGAACCCGCGCGTGCAGCTTCTGCATAATGCGCAGAGGCTCCAGAGTGCTGCGGTCAATCTGGCCGTCGAACAGTTCGGCGACGTTTTCCGCAGCTTCATCCGCATCGATGCGCATGGCGATTACCCTGTCGACTATTGCGAGCGGCTGATCGAGGAGGCCGAGGCGACGCACGCGGATTCGGTCGTGGTCGCCATGGCCACGCGCGGCTTCAGCGCCTTCCAGAAGGCGACGGCAATGGCGCAGAACTCGAGGCTTGGCAATGGCGGCTCGGCGCATCGCCGCGGGGCCAGGGGCCATTGGACCGACCACGGCCACCACGCCTTGATGCGTGTGAGCGCCTTCCGCGCCGTCGGCGGCTATGACGAAGGCTTCAGCCACAACGAGGATGCAGAGCTGGATTATCGGCTGCGGGCCGCCGGCTACCGCCTGTGGATGACCGACAAGACCTTCATGGTCTACTATCCGAGAACCACGGTGCGGGCGCTGTTCAGGCAGTATCTCGGCTACGGCAGGGGCCGGGCAAAGAACATCCTCAAGCATCGCGCCGTTCCGAAAATCCGGCAGATGATCCCGCTGATGGTCGTTCCGGTCGTCGCAGGCGCTTCGCTTGCGGTGCTGAACTGGGCGGCGGTGCTGCCGGCCGCGCTCTGGGCGTCTGTCTGCTTGGGCTATGGCGTGTGGATGGCTTTGGGCCAGCGCAATCCTTACGGCCCGCTCGCCGCGTTCTCGGCAATGGTCATGCACCTGGCCTGGTCGGCAGGCTTCTGGCTGCAGATGCTCGATTTCCGCAAGCGCGAGGAAAGCGCATGAACGCGCCCGGCACCTGCGCGCTGAAGCCCCGACGCATCGACATCGGCGTTTGCACCTTTCGGCGGAAGGAACTCGAGGACACGCTGCGCTCGCTAGGCGCGCTCACGATCCCGCCTGACACGATGCTGCGCGCAATCGTGGCCGACAATGACGCGGTGCCGAGCGCACGCGGCCTCGTCTACGCATTGGCGAGCCAGTTGCCGTTCGACCTCGTCTATGTGCACTGCCCCGCCGCCAACATCTCGCTGGCCCGCAATGCGTGCCTCGAGAGCAGCAACGGTGACTTTCTTGCATTCATCGACGACGATTCGACGGCCTCCCCGGCGTGGCTGGCGGAGTTGCTGAAGGTCGCCGACGCCACCGGCGCCGATGCGGTGCTGGGACCGGTTCGGGCGGTCTATGGACCCGGCGCGCCCGGCTGGATGAGCCAAGGCGATTTCCACTCCACCACGCCGGTCTTCGTGAAAGGCCAGATCCGTACCGGATACAGCGGCAATGTGCTGCTTCGTTGCGCTTCGCCATACGTCGCCGGGCGCCGCTTCAACCTGGCGCGGGGCCGCAGCGGCGGCGAAGATACGGAATATTTCGCCCGCCTCCACCGAGCCGGCGGCACCATTGCCTATGCGCCGGACGCGGTGGTGGTCGAGCCGGTTCCCAGCGAGCGCGCACGGCTTTCGTGGCTGCTCAAGCGGCGTTTCCGGGTCGGACAGACCCACGGCCGGCTGCTTGGGGAACTGCAGCAAACCCGGCGGCCGCTGCCCCAGGCCGGGCTGGCCTTCGCCAAGGCCGCCTACTGCTTCGCCGCGGCCGCTGCGAGCGCAATCTCCGCAGAACAGCGCAACCGCTTCGGCCTGCGCGGGGTCATGCATATCGGCGCCGTGAGCGGAATTCTGGGCGCGCAGGAGATCGAGCAATATGGCAAGCGGCAACCGGCGGGAGAACGCGGCAATGCGGCCTGATGTGACTTTCATCATGGCGGCCTACAACGCCGAGGCGACGATTGCCCACGCCCTGCGCAGCGCGCTTGACCAGAAAGGCGTGAGCGTCGAAGTGGTGGTTGTCGACGATTGCTCGCGCGACCGCACGGTCGACGTTGCCCGGGCCTTTCCCGAGGACACGGTCCACGTCGTCGCGCTTGGCCAAAACCGCGGTCCGGGCGGGGCTCGCAACGCCGGCCTTTCCGTGGCGCGCGGCCGCTGGATCGCGGTGCTCGATTGCGACGACACCGTCTCGCCGCAGCGCCTCGCCCGCATGATCGGCCGCGCGGAAGCGGCGGGCACGCAAATTGCGGTCGACAATCTCGATGTCGTCCGCGGCACCGGCGCCCGCGAAACCATGTTCACGGCCGAGCTGCTGAAAAGCATGGGCGAACTCACGCTTCCCGCCTTCATCGCAGCCAACATCATGTTCGAGGAGACGTTCTCCTTCGGCTACATGAAGCCGGTGTTCGAGCGGGCTTTCATCCAGCGCCACGGGCTGCGCTACGACGAACGACTGCGCATCGGCGAGGACTATATCTTCCTCGCCTCGGCGCTGGCCAATGGCGGCCGATGCGTTATCGAACCGGAGGCAGGCTATGCCTACCACATCCGCGAAGGTTCCATTTCGCGCGTGCTGGAACTGCGCCATGTAGAGGCGATGCTCGCCGCCGATGCGCAGTTTGTTCTCGACCATCATCTGGACGCGGCGGCCCAGGCTGCGCAGGCCCGGCGCACCTGCAGTCTCCAGGAGGCTGCCGTCTTCCTGTCGCTGGTGCAACACCTGAAGGCTGGGGCGCCTTTGAAGGCTGCCGGCGCGGCACTGCGCGACCCGGCGGCGCTGAAGCACCTCCGTATGCCCATTGCCGCCCGCTTACGGCGGCTCGCAACCACATTCCAGTCTCGCCAAACGCCCGGTCGGGCCGGCTGAGACGACGAACCACCGGTATTGGGCGGGGATGGCTCGATATCCGACCAACAGGAAGAGGGAAAATCGTATGATGAAGAAGGTGAAAAAGGCGGTGATTCCGGTCGCGGGGCTCGGGACCCGGTTCCTGCCGGCCACCAAGGCGATGCCGAAGGAAATGCTGACCGTGGTCGACCGGCCGGTGGTGCAGTATGCCGTGGACGAGGCGCTGGAAGCCGGCATCGAGCACATCGTTTTCGTCACCGGCCGCAACAAGCATGTGATCGAGGACTATTTCGACATCCAGCCCGAACTCGTGGACACGCTGACCCGCTCCGGCAAGAACGAACAGCTTGCGTCGCTGGAGCGGCTGCAGTTGCCGGCCGGCTCGATCAGCTTCACGCGCCAGCAGGCCCCGCACGGGCTGGGCCACGCGGTGTGGTGCGCGCGCGACATCGTCGGCGACGAGCCCTTCGCGCTGCTTCTGCCGGACATGGTTTCGTTCGGTGAAAAGGGCTGCCTGGCCGGCATCATGGAACTCTACGAGCACACCGGCGGCAATGTCATCGCCGTCGAGCAGTGCGATCCGACGGAAACCAACAAATATGGCATCGTCGGCAAGGGCCGGATGGTGCAGGGCGGCGGCTTCGAGGTGACGGCCATGGTGGAGAAGCCGGCCCCGGCGGCCGCACCGTCCAACTATTACATCAACGGCCGCTACATCCTGCAGCCGGAGGTGTTCGACATCCTGGCCACCCAGGAGCGCGGCGCCGGCAATGAAATCCAGCTGACCGACGCCATGAAGCGCCTGTCCGAGAGCCAGGCCTTCCACGCCCACCACTTCAAGGGCCGCATGTTCGACTGCGGCTCGAAGGAGGGCTTCATACAGGCCAACGTCGCCTTCGCCCTGGAGCGTAGCGACATCCGCGGCCTGGTGTTCGAACCGATCGCGCAGATGATCGCCTCGCAGACGCGCCGTAACGAAGCCGCCTGAGCAGGATGATTTCGCGACCGGCGGCGTCCGTCGCCGGTCGCAATCGGCGCGACAGTCCCAGAGGATCAACCCGGCGGAGTGGCGGCCAGGCCCATGCACCAGAAAAATATTCCATTGAACAGCAGAATGCCCCGGGAAGCCGAGGACACCGACCGCTTCATCGATCTGGAGCGCCTCGCCGCAATCGCGCTCAGGCAGGCACGTGTGGTGGCTGTCGGCGCTGGCATCGGCCTGGCGCTCGGAGCAGCCTATCTCGTCTTCACCCCTTCCGAATACACCGCCGCCACGCGCATCCTGCTGGACAACAGCCTGACCAGGTTCGCCGAGGAGAAGAACCCTGCGCCGGCGGCCATGCAGGCCGACTCGATGATTTCCAGCGAGGTCGAGATCCTGAAGTCGGCACGGCTTGCCCGTGCAGTCGCCGTTGCCCAGAACCTGCAGGCCAACGAAGCCTTCCTCAACCCGCCGCGCTCGCCTATCGGCTGGTTGAAGGGCCAGGTGAAGGCGGTGGCCGGGCTGTTCTCCTCCGCCCCCGAACCGTCGCCCGCCTCGCTTGAGAGCGCCAGGATCGGCAAGGCCACGGCGTTGCTGCAGGCAGGCCTCACTGCCGAGCGCGTCGGCCGCAGCTATGTCATTGACGTTTCGTTCCGCGCCAACGACCGCAAGCTCGCCGGCGCCATCGCGCGCGCCTATGCCGATGCCTACCTGTCCGACCAGCTCGACGCCAATTTCGATGCCACGCAGCGGGCGACGGTGTGGTTGCAGGGAAGGTTGGCCGAATTGCGCGAGAGCTCGCAGGCGGCTGCGCTGGAGGTCGAGAAATTCCGCGCCGAACACGGGCTGACCTCGGCGCGTGGCGAACTGATTTCGGAGCAACAGCTTTCCGACCTCAACAGCCAGCTCATCCTCGCTCAAGCCGACACAGCGAATGCGCTGGCGCGCTACAACCAGTTCAAGGCGATCATCGACAGCGGCCCTGACAACGCCGTGAAGAACGCTACCATTCCGGCCGACAAGGGCGGCAACAACGCCGTCATCAATGACCTGAAAGCTCGCTATCTCGGCGTCACCAAGCGCGAGCAGGAAATCTCGACCCGCTTCGGCAAGGATCATGCCCAGGCAGTGGCTCTGCGGCGGGAGCAGGCTGACCTGACCGGCCAGATCTTTCAGGAATTGCAGCAGCTGACCGAAAGCTACCGCAACGAATACGAGGTCGCCAAATCGCGCGAGACGTCGCTTCGCAACAATGTCGGGCAGATGGCGGGGCAGAGTTCCGAGGCCGGGCAATCGCTGGTGCGGCTGCGCGAACTGGAACAGAAGTCGGCGGCGCTCGCCACACTCTATCAAACCTTCCTCGCGCGCCACGAGGAAGCGTCGCAGCAGCAAACCTTCCCGATCGCCAAGGCGCGGGTGATCTCCGAAGCCGGCGATCCCGTTTCGGCTTCCAGCCCGCGCAAGGCCATGGTGCTTGGCCTGTCCCTGGTTCTCGGCCTGTTCGGCGGTGCGGCGGCGGGCGCCTTCCGGGAATTTCGCGAGCGTTTCTTCCGCACCGGCGAAGACGTTCGCACCGCGCTCGGCTTTGATTTCCTGGGCTATCTGCCGGTCGTCGGTGCAAGGCTCTCCAACAGCAATGCCGGCTCGGTTGCCGAGGCAGCACCGCCTGTCACCCCGCGCATCCTGCGCGTGGCGATCAATGCGCCCTCCTCCTCCTTCGCCGAAACGCTGCGCAACACCAAGCTTGCCTGCGACGTGGTTCTGCAGGGCAGGCCCAGCAAGGTGATCGGCTTCGTCTCGGTGCTGCCGCACGAGGGAAAGACCACAGTGGCCGCGAATTTCGCCGGGCTGCTCGCCGCAAACGGCGCCCGCACCCTGCTGATCGACGGCGACTTGCGCAATCCGGGTCTCAGCCGCGGGCTTTCGCTGGCGCCCGACAAAGGGCTGGTGGAGGCCATAGTAGGCGAACAGCACTGGCAGAACACGGTGATGGTGGACCGGACGACGCGGCTTGCCATCATTCCTGCGGTGGTGCGCCGGCGGCAGTCGCATACCAGCGAGCTTCTGTCCGGTCCCGGCATGCAGGCATTGATCGAGGAGGCGCGCACGGCCTACGACTACATCGTGGTCGACCTGCCACCGCTGGGCCCGGTGGTGGATGCAAAAGCCTTTGCGCCAATGGCTGACGGCTTCGTGATGGTGACCGAATGGGGCACCACGCCGCGCGCGCTGGTGCGGGCGGCAATGCAGGCGGAACCGCAAGTCGCCGACAAGGTGCTGGGAGTGGTGCTTAACAAGACGGACACCGGCCAGCTAGCGCGCTATGGCACCTTCGGCGGCGCCGAGCGGTACCTTGAGCACTACGCGTCCTATTATGTCGAACCCACAGCGGCAAAGGGCTAGGCGATCTGATTTAGACCGCCCGGTTGCTGAGATAGCGGCCCTTGTTGCGGAAGATCCGCAGGGCCGTCAGCCGGCCGGTGTGGTAGCAGCCGGTATCGATGTTGATGCGGCCGCGCTCCAGCTTCGCCTCGGCGATAGGCGTGTGGCCGTGCACCACGTATTTCCTCAGCGGATGCGGGCTCTCATAAAAAGCCGAGCGAATGTAGATCAGGTCATCGTCGGATTGCTGATCGAGAGCCACTTCCGGACGGATGCCGGCATGGACGAAGACGTAGCGATCAGCTTCCACCATTATGGGCAGCGACCGCAGAAACGAGACATGAGCGGCGGGAATGGCGCGGCGGATCACTTCGTTCACCTGCCGCGACGAACGGTAGACATGACCCAGCCGGTCGGGGTCGACGCCGTAGGAAAACAGCGTCGCCGCAGCCCCCATCGGCATCCATTGCGACAGCGACAGATGTCCGTCCAGAAAGTCGAGCAGCGCAACTTCGTGATTGCCGGTCAGGCAAATGCGGTCGAAGCCGGGCGGGGGCGGCGCCATCAGGTGCTCAACGACGCGGCTGGATTCCGGCCCCCGGTCGATATAGTCGCCCAGCATGACGATGATCTTGCGGCCGGGCAAGGACCGCGCGTCGGCAACGATCTCCCGCTCCAGCGCCAGAAGCTCATCGAGGCAGCCATGTATGTCGCCGACGGCGTAGACGGCAGCGTCGGCCAAGTCGAGCCGCAGCCGGTCACGTTGGGCTCGCCCGGCGGCCCTTTCCAGGCCGAATAAGCCGGCAAACGTCTTCATCCAGCGCCCTTCGTTCCGCTTCGACACGTGGCAGCCGAGGGCCTGCGGCCTGGCTCTCTGTTATGCAGCGTCGCACTTTGTGAACCCCGATCCACCGGGAATTGGCCCGGATTCACATTTGGACCACCCGCACGGTTCAAAATGGCGGGGATTCGTCGCCACCCATGCCATCCGGCCATGGGAGCACATTGAGGCGACAGAATGGAAGGCCTCGTTTTGAGGCCAGGGACGCGCTGCAACAAGCGAGCAGCGTCCACTGCCAAAGCGCCCGTTGGAGGCGCCGCAAGATTTTTCAGGAGGAAAGATTTTTGACGTCACCCCACGCTCCTCTCGCCCATGTCCGCCGTGCGCCAATCGAAAAGACAATGTCGGACCGGATCAGGATCGCGCGGGCGCTGTGCATCTTTTTCATGACTTTTGTTCACGTGCAGCCCGGCATCGCCGAAAACGTCTATGATCGCGACGCCGGCTTTTTCGACATCGTCTATTTCATCCTGACACGGTTGGTCGGGCTCAGCTCGGTCTCGCTGCTCAGCATCGTCTCGGGCTATTTCATCGTTTCCAGCCTGCACAAATCGGGCGCGCTTGCGCTCTACCGCGCCAAGATAAAGACGCTGGTGGTGCCGCTGGCTGCCTGGAACCTTCTGATGCTTGGCCTGCTCGGGCTCTACGGCCTGCTTTCCGGCAAGTGGCAGGATTGGCCGGAATTCACCCCGCTCGGCCTCGGCAATGCGATCTTCGCGCTCACCGGATGGCCGCTCGTGGTGCCGCTCTGGTTCCTGCGAGATCTCTTCGTGTGCTGCCTTCTGTCGCCAGTACTCTATGTGGCGCTGACACGCGTGCCCATCGCGACGATCTTGGCGCTCGTTGCGCTCACGCTGTTCGGCGAAGATTTCTACATGTTGCAGCGGCCGCAACTTCTGCTCTTCTTCGGCCTCGGCATGTGGCTGCGCCTTGCCGAGGCAGACGAGGCCAAGATCGACAGGATGGCGAGGCCGCTGGCCTTCGGGCTGATTGCAATGGCCGCCGTTTTCCTCACGATCCGCATCGAACGGGTCCTGCTTGCGGAAATGGACGAAACTCTGCGGCTGAGCCTCGACACGCTGCTGCGCGTCACCATGGCGGCAGGCTTCTGGTGGGCAACGGAGGGGATCAGGCGATCCCCACTCGCCGAACCGCTGGTGCGCTTCGAACCCTACGCCTTCTTCCTGTTCTGCAGCCACGCCATATTGTTCAATTTCGGCGGCATCATCTTCCGCCGGTTTTTCGGCAATTACGGCTCCGACCTGTTCCCGATCACCTTTTTCGCCTTGCCTTTCCTGGCAGCGATAGCTGCCATCGTCGGCCTGCAGATCATCAACAGGTCGAACTTGCTTCTCTTCCTGTTCAATGCGGGGCACCGGGTATCCACACTCAACCGGGGCGCCCGGGAACAGACCGCTTGAGAAACATTAGACAAGCGACATGCGCTGCTCGTATCTTGCGATGTATTTTCAGGGTCAATTCAAACCGAAGCCGTTTCGGGCATAAGAACAGTGCGAGTTGTTCCTAGCGGGGGAAGAAACATGACCATCAGGCTCGGACTTGTCGGCCTCGGCAAGATCGCGCGGGACCAGCACCTTCCTGCCATCGCGGCGACGAAGGAAATCGAGCTGGCGGCAATTGCCAACCGAAGCGCAGGCCTGCCGGACCTTCCCTGTTTCCATGACATCGACGCGCTTCTCGCCAGCGACACGGCGGTCGACGCCATCTCGCTCTGCACGCCGCCGCAAGGGCGCTTCGAACAGGCGCTGGCGGCGCTCGATGCCGGCAAGCACCTGATGCTGGAAAAACCGCCCGGCATGTCCATCGCAGAAGTGGAGGTGCTCGGCAGTATGGCGCGGGACAAGGGGCTGACGATCTTTGCCACATGGCATTCGCGCGAGGCGGCGGGCGTCAAACAAGCCCGCGCCTTCCTGGCGGACAAGAGCGTCCGTTCCGTCCGCATTGACTGGAAGGAAGACGTCCGCCACTGGCACCCCGGCCAACAGTGGATCTGGGAACCGGGCGGGCTCGGCGTCTTCGACCCGGGCATCAACGCGCTTTCGATCGTCACCCGAATATTGCCGGAGCCGATGCGCCTCGTTTCTTCCACGCTGGATTTCCCGGAAAACCGCGACGCGCCAATTGCCGCCTCGCTGGCCTTCCGCACGGCTTCGGGTGCACCGGTCGAGGCGGAATTCGACTGGCGCCAGACCGGCCCGCAGAGCTGGGACATC
>JAEWHN010000256.1 GCA_023387775.1 Pseudomonadota bacterium
GACGTCGCCTTCTCGGCGCTGCAGGTGTGGAAGCCGCTGCAGAATCTCGGCCGCGTCGTGTTCAAGGACCTCGAGGCTGTCGACACGCCCGACGCGCACACCGCCGTGTTCCGCTTCGCTAAGCCCACACCCTTCCAGCTTATCCGCAACGCGCTGCCGGCGCTCACCAGCGTGGTCGCCAAGCATATCTATGAAGGCAGCGACATCGCCGAAAACCCTGCCAACACCGCGCTGGTCGGCACCGGGCCGTTCAAATTCGCCGAGCACAAGGCCGGCCAATATTACCGGCTGGAGCGCAACGACAAATACTGGGGCGAGGGCGAGCCGCATCTGGACGAGATCGTCTATCGCGTGCTGCCCGACCGTGCCGCTGCCGCAGGCGCGCTGGAGGCCGAGGAAATCCACCTTGCCGCCTTCTCGGCCGTGCCGCTGGCCGACCTCGCCCGCATCTCCAAGGTGCCGGGCATCGAGGTGGTGACCAAGGGCTATGAGGGCCTCACCTACCAGCTGGTGGTCGAGATCAACCACCGCCGCAAGGAGCTGGCCGACCTCAAGGTGCGCCAGGCCATCGCGCATGCCATCGACAAGGATTTCGTCGTCAAGACGATCTTCCTCGGCTATGCCGCGCCCGCGACCGGGCCTGTGCCGCAGAACGACAAGCAGTTCTATACCCCGGACGTGCCGAACTACGCCTTCGACCCGGCCAAGGCCAATGCGCTGCTCGACGAGGCCGGCTACAAGCGCGACGCCGACGGCACGCGTTTCAAGCTGAGGCTGCTGCCCGCGCCCTATTTCAACGAAACAAAACAGTTCGGCGATTATCTGCGCCAGGCGCTCGCCGCCATCGGCATCGACGCCCAGATCGTCAACAACGATGCGGCCGCGCACCAGAAGGCGGTCTACACCGACCACGATTTCGACCTGGCGGTCGCGCCGCCGGTGTTCCGCGGTGACCCGGCCATCTCCACCACCATCCTGGTGCAGAGCGGCATTCCCGATGGCGTGCCCTTCTCCAACCAGGGCGGCTACAAGAACGCCGAGATCGACGCGCTGATCGAAAGGGCCTCTCAGACCATCGAAGCGGACGCCCGCACCGAACTCTATCGCGAGTTCCAGAAGAAAGTGGTGGAAGACCTGCCGCTCATCAATGTGGCCGAATGGAGCTTTATCACCGTCGCCCGCGACACGGTGAAGAACGTCTCCAACAACCCGCGCTGGGCGGTATCGAACTGGGCGGACACCTGGCTGGAGGGCTGAGACGCGGGAAGCCTTGCAACGCATTGCTGCGGGTGCTGAAGTCGCGTCGTGAACAACTCGTATCGCCTTATTGTGTCCCGGTGGCCGGCGCGGCCGCAATTGCCTGCGACTTTGCGGGAGAGGTGGCTATTTTCGGTACGGCTTAGCACCCCCACTCCGTCTCGCCTTTCGGGCTCGCCACCTCTCCCCCTGCCCGGGGGAGAGGAAAGGCCAACCGCGAAGGCTCCGACCGGGCAGGATCTGGCGTTCCTCTCCCCCGGGCAGGGGGAGAGGTGGTTTGCGCAGCAAACCGGAGTGGGGGTGATTGCCAGCGCGGAGCCTGCCCGCCCATGACCCGCGCGCTCCGCCTCCTGCGCCGGCGGCTGGTCGGCGCCATACCGGTGCTGCTGATCGTCGCCATCGGCACCTTCCTGCTGCTTGAGGCCGCCCCCGGCGACGCGGTGGACGCCTATGTCGGCATGACCGGTGGCGATGCCGGGCTGATCGCGGAACTTCGCCAGACATGGGGCCTCGACCAGCCGGCGCTGGCGCGGCTCGCGGCCTATCTCTGGTCGCTGGCACATCTCGACCTTGGCTATTCGGTCGCCTTCTCGCGGCCGATCTGCGACGTGATCCTGGAACGGCTGCCCAACACGCTGCTCCTGATGGGCAGCGCCACCGCGCTCTCCTTTGGCGTCGGCTCTCTGCTCGGCATTGCTGCCGGCGCGCGGCCGGGCAGCATTCGCGACCGCTTCCTGTCGGTCGGCTCGCTCGCCCTCTACGCGGTACCTGGCTTCTGGCTCGGGCTGGTGCTGACCGTGCTGTTTTCGGTGCAGCTGCGCTGGCTTCCCTCCAGCGGCATCGAGACAATCGCCTCGGGCAAGACCGGGCTTTCGCGCGCAGTCGACATTGCCCAGCACCTCGTGCTGCCGGTGACCGCGCTCGGCATCATCTATCTGGCGCTCTATCTGCGCGTCATGCGCGCCGGCATGGCGGAAATCTGGCGCATGGATTTTGTGCTGGCCGCCCGCGCCAAGGGCATTTCCCGCCGCCGCATCGTCTGGCGCCACGTCGCGCGCAACGCGCTGCTGCCGCTCGTCACCATGCTCGGCCTGCAATCGGCCGCCATGCTGGGCGGCAGCGTGGTCATCGAAAGCGTGTTCTCAATTCCCGGTCTCGGCCGGCTTGCGCAGGAGGCAGTGAGCTCGCGCGACACGCCGCTGCTGCTCGGCATCATCCTGGTCAGCGCCGTGCTGGTCATCCTCATCAATCTCGTGGTCGACATGCTCTATGCCGTGCTCGATCCGCGCGTGGGCGCAAGCGAGGAGGGCGCATGAGTTTTGGGCATCGCTTCCTGCGCACGCCCGAGGCGGTGGCCGGGGCGCTTATCCTTGCCGCGCTTGTTGCCATGGCGCTGGCTGCGCCGCTGCTTTTCCCGCGCGATCCGTTGTCGATTGCCGGCCCCGCGCTGCTGCCGCCCTTCCAGGACTGGTCGCTGCCGCTCGGCACCGACCGGCTCGGCCGCGACGTGCTGGCCGAATTGTTTCACGGCGCGCGAACCTCGCTGGCCGTCGGGCTCGCGGCGGCGGCAACCTCCATTGCCATCGGCGCGACCATCGGCACACTGGCTGGCTTTGCTGGCGGCATCACCGACGAAGTGCTGATGCGCGTCGCCGACGCCTTCCAGACCGTGCCGGGCTTTCTGCTGGCGCTGGCTTTCGTCAGCGTCGTCGGCCCCTCGCTGGCCGTGGTGGTGATTGCAATTGCACTCAGTGCCTGGACCGGCCCCGCGCGCGTGGCACGTGCCGAAGTGCTGTCCATCCGCGAGCGCGACTATGTCGCCAGCGCCCGCGTCATCGGCATGCATCCGCTGCAGATCGCCTTCCGCGAGGTGCTGCCCAACGCGCTGCCGCCGGTGCTGGCGCTGTCGTCGATCATCGTCGCGGGCGCAATCCTTGTCGAAGCCGCGCTCTCCTTCCTCGGCCCCGGCGACCCGAACCGCGTGACCTGGGGCGGCATGATCGCCGAGGGCCGCACGGTGCTGCGTTCGGCGCCCTTCCTGTCGATCATCCCCGGCATTGCGTTGGTGCTGACGGTGCTCGGCGTCTATTTCGCCGGGGAAGGTTTTGTCGAAGCCTCCGCCGCAAGGAAGCGCCAGTCATGAGCGTTCGTCTCGCAGTCGAAAAACTCGGCGTCGGCTATCGCGGCGACAGCGGCGAGATCGAGGTACTGAAGGATGTCTCCTTCGAGCTCCGTGCCGGTGAGCGGCTGGCCATCATCGGCGAAAGCGGCTCTGGCAAGAGCACGCTGGCGCAGGCCATTGCCGGCCTGCTCCCGCCGGGTTCGCGCGTCGATGGAAACATCCGCTGGCCCGAGCTCGGGCGCCGACCGCTGAATGGCCGCGACATCGGTTTTGTTTTCCAGGACCCATCCTCCAGCCTCAACCCGGTGCTGACCGTCGGCGAGCAGATCGCCGAGGTGGCACGCCCGCATCTGGGGCTTAGCTGGCGGCAGGCCTTTGCGCACGCCGAAATGCTGCTCGGCCGCGTGCACCTGCCCGATCCGCCTTCTACTCTAAAGGCCTTTCCGCACCAGCTTTCCGGCGGGCAGAAGCAGCGCGTGGCGATTGCCGAGGCGATCGCGGCGCGGCCGAGCCTGCTGATCGCCGACGAGGCGACCAGCGCGCTCGACACCATCGTGCAGGCAGAGATCGTGCGGCTGATCGAGGAACTGGTGGCCGAGGACGGCATGTCGCTCATGTTCATCAGCCACGACATCGCGCTGGCCAGCCAGATCGCCGACCGCATCGCCGTGTTCCGTCATGGCCGGCTGGTCGAGATCGGCGAGGCGGGACAGATCGTCGATGCGCCGCGCGAGGCCTACACGAAAAGCCTTCTCGCCGCGCATATGGGGCTCGACACGCCCTCGCTGCTCGTGCCGGAGGCTGTTGCATGAGCGCGCCGCTTCTCACAGCCACGAACCTGCGCAAGCGTTTCGATAGCAGAGGCCGCACTGTCGCAGCGCTGGACGATGTCAGCTTCGAGGTCGCGCCGGGCGAGACGCTGGGGCTGGTCGGCCCCTCGGGCAGCGGCAAGACCACCGCCGCGCGCGCCGTGATGCGGCTGATCGAACTCGACAGCGGAGACATCTGCTTCGACGGCGAGGATTTTCTTGCGCTCGTCGGCGCAAGGCTGCGGGCCGCGCGTGCCCGGCTGCAAATGGTGTTCCAGGACCCGCGCGCCGCCTTCAACCCGCGCGCCACCGTGGCGCGGGTGCTGGACGACCCGCTGCGCATCCACGGCATCGTGCCGCGTGGGGAGCGGCCGGAGGCAATCGCCCAGCTTCTGAAGCGTGTCGGCCTGTCACCCGATCTTGCCTCTCGCGCAATCCACGAGATTTCCGGTGGCCAGCGCCAGCGCGTCGCGATTGCCCGCGCCATTGCCACGCGCCCGCAGCTGATCGTGCTAGACGAGGCGGTGTCGGCGCTCGACGTTTCCGTGCGCGGACAAATCCTCGAACTGCTGCTCGATCTGCAGCGCTCGGAAAACATCGCCTATCTATTCATCTCGCACGATCTCGGCGTGGTGCGCGCCATCGCCCATCGCGTCGCCATCCTGGACAAGGGCCGGATCGTCGAGACGGGCAAGGCCGCCGAGGTGATCGCCAACCCGCAGTCGCCCACCGGGCAGGCGCTGGTGGCGGCGGCGCCGAGGCTCAGGCATCGCGCCTGACGAACCTTTGCATTTTGCCCGCGCTCGCGGCCGTGCTAACCGAAACCCATGGCACAGAAGAAAGCGCATGAAGTCGACAACTGGCTGGCACGGCCCGATCCGAAGGCCGCCATCGTCCTGATTTACGGGCCGGACCGTGGCCTGGTGGCCGAGCGCGCCCGCGCCTTCGCCGAAAAGACCGGGCTGCCGCTGGACGACCCCTTCACCGTGGTTCGTCTCGACGGCTCTGAGGTGGAGAAGGAGAGCGGCCGCCTGCTGGACGAGGCGCGCACCGTGCCGATGTTTTCCTCGCGCCGCCTGCTCTGGGTGCGCAACGCTGCCGGCCAGAAGGGCCTGGCCGACGATGTGAAGGTGTTGTC
The DNA here is from genome assembly GCA_023387775.1 of Pseudomonadota bacterium. Lineage (GTDB taxonomy): Bacteria > Pseudomonadota > Alphaproteobacteria > Rhizobiales > Rhizobiaceae > Pseudaminobacter. The sequence continues at coordinate 5,327 of JAEWHN010000256.1, forward strand.
CAAGGAGCCGCCGCGCGACGCCATCGTTCTCATCGAGGCCGGCGACCTGAAGAAGGGCGCCGCACTTCGCACGGTGGTCGAAGGCTGCGACTGGGGCATGGCGTTGCCCTGCTATGCCGACGAGGCGCGCAGCATCGACCAAGTCATCGACGACGAGATGCAGAAAGCCGGCATGTCGCTGACGATGGAAGCGCGGCAGGCCCTGAGAAAAAATCTTGGCGGCGACCGGCTCGCTTCGCGCGGGGAGATCCAGAAGCTTGCGCTCTACGCCATGGGCAAGAGCCAGGTCGACCTCGACGACGTGAAGGCGATGATCGGCGACGTGTCGGGCATCTCCTTCGACGACGCCATCGACGCGGTGCTGGAGGGCAGGATCGAGGCCTTCGACACCGTCTTCACCCGCCACACGCAGACCGGTGCGCAACCTTTCCTGATGCTGTCAGCCGCAATGCGGCAGTTGCAGGCGATCCAGCTCATGCGCGCTGCGATGGACAATAGCGGCGCCCGCAATGCCGCCGCGATCGTGGCCGCGGCGCGCCCGCCCGTCTTCTTCTCCCGCCGCAAGATCGTGGAGGGCGCGGTCGAACGCTGGAACGGCCCAGCGCTCGCCCGGGCGCTGCTGCGATTGCAGGACGCGGTGCTGCAGACCCGCCGCAGGCCCGACCTTGCCGACGCGATTGCACGCCAGGCCCTGCTTGGCATTGCCGTGGAAAGCGCACGCCTGCGTCAGCGACGCTGACAATATAGCTACGCTGCCCCAAAACGACTTCAGGCGGACGATCGCTCGCCCGCCTGAGTCTTATGAATCAATAACTTAGATGGATAACAAAGCCTGAATATCAAGCTTTGAGGCGCCGGCACAGCTCGTCGAGCTGCTCGAGCGTCTTGTAGCCGATGCGCAGTTCGCCGCCCTTGGCCTTGTGGGCGATGGCAACGCGCATTCCGGTCACATCCGTCAGGAGCTTTTCCAGTGCCAGCGTGTCGGCATCCTTTTCGACCGGAGCCGACACCTTGGCTTCCTGCACCACTTCCGGCGGCAACTGCGCCAGCATCTCAGCCTGGCGCACCGACAGGCCTTCCTCGACGATGCGTTTTGCCAACCCGACCGGATCGGCCGCGGTGACCAGCGCACGGGCATGGCCGGCCGAAAGCTGGCCATCGACCAGCATGTCGCGGATGACGTCCGGCAGCTTCAACAAGCGCAGCGTGTTAGCGACGTGGCTACGGCTCTTGCCGATCACCTGGCCGAGATCGGCCTGCGTGTAGTTGTGGTCATCAATGAGTTGCTGGTAGCCGAGCGCTTCTTCGATCGGGTTGAGATCGGTGCGCTGCACGTTCTCGATGATCGCCAGCTCCAGCGCCGTGCGGTCATTGACGTCGCGAACGATGACCGGGATCTCGGCCAGGCCGGCGCGCTGCGCCGCGCGCCAGCGCCGCTCGCCGGCGATGATCTCATAGCGGCCAGCCTCTGCGGGTGAGGGGCGGACGACCACCGGCTGGACCACGCCATGCTCGCGGATGGACTGCGCCAGGTCGGTAAGGTCCGCATCGCCGAAGTGGCGGCGCGGGTTGCGCGGGTTCGGCGCCACGAATTCGATCGGCACATGACCGTCGGAGGATACGACGGGCTGCGCGGGCGCTACCGGCTTGTCGATTTCGCCAATCAGTGCGGCGAGACCACGCCCGAGCCGCTTCTTCGAGATGTCTTCGTTCATGACCTATCCAGACTGTTTCGCAACCGAATCTATGCCGCCTTGAGCTTGCGTTCCTGCCGAATGACTTCGGAGGCAAGCTGCAGATAGGCCTGGCTGCCAGAGCATTTGAGATCGTAAAGGATGGCGGGCTTCCCATGCGACGGCGCTTCCGAAACGCGCACATTTCGCGGGATGATTGTCTCGTAGACCTTCTCGCCCATGTGGGCGCGCACGTCCTCCACCACCTGGTTGGCCAGGTTGTTGCGGCCGTCATACATGGTCATGACGATGCCCTGGATGACTAGGTCAGGGTTGATCGAGTTCCGAACCTGGTTGACCGTCTCCAGAAGCTGGCTGAGGCCTTCCAGCGCGAAGAATTCGCACTGCAGCGGCACCAGTACCGAGTGAGCCGCCGCCATCGAGTTCAGCGTCAGGAGGTTGAGGGAAGGGGGGCAGTCGATCAGCACATAGGAATAATGCGCTGCCCGCTGCGAGGACGCGCGCACCGCGTTGCGCAGGCGCAGCACCCGATCTGGCGCCCCGGCAATCTCCATCTCGACGCCAAGCAAGTCGAGCGTCGACGGCACGATCGACAGGCCGGGCACAGCCGTGGCCACTGCGGCGTCCTCCAGCGTCATGACGCCGGTCAGCACATCATAGGACGAAACCGACCGATCGCGGCGGTCGATGCCGAGCCCGGTGCTGGCATTGCCCTGCGGGTCGAGATCGACGATGAGCACCTGCTCGCCGATTGCGGCAAGCGCGGTGGCAAGATTGATGGCGGTGGTGGTCTTGCCCACGCCGCCCTTCTGGTTTGCCACGGTAATGATACGGGGACCGGTCATCATGATCATGCTTCTTTTGTGATCCTTGTTCGATGAACGCAATTCACACTCGACGCAGACTGGAAATCTCGAGGACGATACTCTGCGGATCGATCACGCTTCTATATTCTATCAGGTCGAAAGACCACAGTTGAGCGCTTTCTTCGAGCTCGGCCCGATAATCCCGGCCTTTATGGAACAATGCCTTCGCGCCAGCCATCAGCCATGGCGCGGAAAGCTGCAAAAGCAGGGGCAGCGGCGCCAGAGCACGCGCCGTGACCACTTCAGGCTCGCGAATCACCGCATAGGTGTCCTCGATCCGCTTGGCGTGAACGCGCGCCGGCAGGCCGAACTCGCCACAGACCATCTGCAGGAAGGAGGCCTTCTTGCGGTTGCTTTCCACCAGATCGATGCTGGCGCCGTCTCGCTCCATCAACAGAAAGCCAAGCACCAGGCCCGGGAAGCCGCCGCCCGAACCAATATCGACCCAGCGTTTGGCATCGGGCGCTAGGCGGGCAAGCTGCGCGCTGTCGAGGATGTGGCGGTGCCACGTATCATCGAGGGTGGAGGGCGCCGACAGGTTTATGCGTGCCGCCCATTTCCGGAACAGGGCTTCGAAAGCCCGCAGCCGCTCGAACGTTTCACGTGAAACAGGCCCGGCCACCTCGCAAAGCTCATCAAAAGCAGCCAAAGTCACGCCGCGCCCTTCCGCTGCTGCACACTTTCGGCGTGACGCACATGTGCCACGATGATGGCCAGGGCTGCCGGCGTCATGCCATCGATACGCTGGGCATCTGCCACCGAGCGCGGCCGACGCTCGCGCAGCTTCTGCTTCAACTCGTTGGACAGGCCCGGAACCGAATCGAACTCGAGGCCGGCCGGGATCAGGCGCTCCTCTTCCCGGCGGATCTGCACGGCGTCCGCAC